>DATNPU010000048.1:0-10979 GCA_036703105.1 Microcoleaceae cyanobacterium | reverse complement strand
ACTCGATCCTCATCCAGCGATCCTGACCCAAACCGCTACTCAGCTCGATCGGGCCTTAGTTAACTTTTTACAACGCTTACCTCAGTTATACAGTGGCACTGAGATCCAGCGAGAGGCCTTGCTCCATTTAGCGCAACGTTGGTACGAATTTGCTACACGCCAGCAAACAGTCCAAACCTTAGTAGACCATCAGCAACGGATGGAAATTGCTCGACGAGGCACAATTGATGCGCCACCCGTCCCTCAGCCGCTAGTTTTACCTGATTCCAGTAGCCATTGGACTCCTCGCAACGTGCAGTTGTTTGCTCCAATAATCCCCAATGGCTGCTTAACTTGGGCTGAGGCAACTCATGGTGGAATTTATTTGCCGCAAAACCAAATAACTGTAGATACAATTGTCCAGGCGGCCAAAGGGGTTCAGCAGATTTGCGATCGCCTCGGGCGACCATTCACCATCATGAGCTGGTATTGTCCTGAAGAAATCAGCGTTAGAATGGCCAGAAATCCCCAAAACCGTCATAGTCTCGGTGATGCCCTTGAGGGATATTGTGAAGGTCTGACAGGTAGCCAGCTCTACTGGTTTCTTGATCCCTGGTGGTCAGGTGGCTTAGGGAGGTATAACCAATTTCCCTATCTGATCTATGTGGATTGCCGCCACGATCGGGTGCGCTGGTCTTTTCCCTAACAATTCCTCATAGTTTTACCTTCTATGTAAATTTGTCTTGAATTCTTACAACCTGCGGTAGCTTAAGTGATGTCATGCTTATGCTTCAGGGAACTCTACTAATAGATGCAGCTCTAGTGTGTAGTAAGTAACTATGTCAACCCCCATTGTTTTCGTGGAACCCTGGTTGGCTCAAACCCAAAGTCGATCGGCACAACCCAGACCCGCTACTCGAACCGAAGCACCCAGTTCTACCAGCGCCATTTCTCCGCAACTATTGATGGCCGCTTCAGGTGGGCTGTTTGTCCTGCTGGTAGCTTTGGGAGTGCTGTCCTGGTTGAGTGCCAGCAAGCTGAAGAAACAGCTGAAGTTTGAGAAATTCAAGAACCAGGAACTTCAGCGAAAACTGAAGTTGGCGGTTGAAACCATCACCAAGATGGAGCGTAACCCAGACCTGATTCACTCCCGCGAATTTAACTTGGATTATCTGCGGATGCGGATGGAAGAAGAGGTGTTCCACTTTGCCATCCTGAACCAGATTAAGATCAAGGTGAAAGACAAAATCAGTATGGCGCTGCGTCCGACCCAGGCTAATCAAGGGGAAATTGGCATTGCCAGTACTGGGCGACACATTGACGAAATTTTTGATGTGGAATATGAACCGGGCGATCTGCCCAAAGGCACCAAGCGGGTGCTGTTCCGAATCGAGATTAAGATCTTTAAACTGCCCACTCAGCCAACATCAGTCACGATTAACCAGATCATCGACTGCATGGAAACCTTCCTGAGTCCTACCAGTGAGCATGATACCTGGCAACCGACCATTCAGGGACGCATTGCTAACATGCATTGGGATCAGAAAGCGAAACCGACTCCTTTGCTTGTGCTAGAGCAAACTCAAGAAGGTTCTAATGTCACCTTCCGGACGACTCGTATGGCGCATAATTAAATTGTGAGAATTCCGCCAAGCTGAGATGCAATCGAGATAATGGTAAAGAGACTACGTTTATCTTTACCATGTCATCGTCAACTCTTAAATATGCTTATTTCCCTGGCTGCGTTGCCCAAGGAGCCTGCCGGGAATTGTATGTGTCAACCCAGCGATTAACCCAAGCTTTGGGGATTGAGCTGATTGAACTGAAAAAAGCGTCGTGCTGTGGTTCAGGCACATTTAAAGAAGACTCGCAATTGTTAGAAGATACGGTGAATGCCCGGAATATCGCCTTAGCGGAAGCCCTAAATCTGCCGTTACTAACACACTGTAGTACCTGTCAGGGCGTGATTGGGCGAGTAGACGATCGCTTAAAAGCGGCTCAAACTCGGAGTCCAGAATACGTCGAACAGATTAACGGTTTATTGAAGCAAGAAGGCTGTTCTCCCTATCAGGGCAATGGCACCGTCAAGCATTTGCTGTGGGCACTAGTGGGCGATTATGGCTTAGATACTCTGCAACAACGAGTGACAAAAGCTCTGTCAGGGCTGAAGTGTGCGGCTTTTTATGGCTGTTATCTCCTCCGGACTCAGGAACATATTCCCTTCGATGATCCATTTAATCCGCAATCGATGGAAAATGTGTTTACCGCTGTCGGAGCTACACCTGTTTACTACCGAGGTCGGACTCAGTGTTGTGGCTGGCCGCTGTCTAGTTACGCCACGCAGCAATCCTTCCAAATGGCAGGCACCCATATTCAAGATGCGATCGAGCATGGCGCTGATTGCCTGGTAACACCCTGTCCTTTATGCCACCTAAATCTGGACTCGCGCCAACCGGAAGTAGAAGCAGTGATTGGCAAAAAATTGGGCTTGCCAGTGTTACATCTACCGCAATTAATCGCCTTAGCATTAGGCATCCAGCCGGAGGAACTGGGACTCGATCGTCATATTGTTTCGACCCGTCCGGTGCTGGAAAAACTAGGATTGTAACCGCAGTCGGTAAGAGCTGACCTGAGTACATTACATTCTTTGAAGTTTTGTAGCCTTCCGTCTAAGGGGTTTCAGGCATTACGGTAAACTAAGCCTTGACTGTAACGCTTTTAGCGGTCTTATAACCGTTGAAACAGTCGGCTAATAGATACTTGCCAAGTGTCAAGCAATCATTTGGAGCCTTTCATAACATGTCTCATACAGTCAAAATCTATGACACCTGCATTGGTTGCACCCAATGTGTTCGTGCCTGCCCTACTGACGTTCTAGAGATGGTTCCCTGGGACGGCTGTAAGGCTGGACAAATCGCTTCGTCTCCCCGGACGGAAGATTGTGTTGGCTGTAAGCGGTGCGAAACTGCTTGCCCAACTGACTTCTTAAGCGTTCGTGTTTACCTGGGAGCCGAAACAACCCGCAGTATGGGTCTGGCTTACTAGTAAGCACCTTTTACGCATTCATTTTTATCCATGTGGGTTCAAACACTATGAGGGGGTAGATTTGCTCCCTCTTTTTTATGGCGAGATCGGGCTTTGGCCATGAAATATCCACAAAAAAACCCACCAGCAGGGCCGGAGGGCTGAGTGTACCTATGAGTGCTTCATGGGTTTAATAACACTGGGTACAAGGAGGAATCCGCAAAGGAATGCCAGATCTTTGGTAAGAACTCTAAATAAAAGTCGAGCTGGAGGAAACCCGATCGCCATTCTTGCTCTGCCGCTAACCATTCGATCGCCGTTTTGCTCATTAACAATCCCACTTCGGGAGCTGTCTCGCGGATCTGTTGTTGCAGTTGTGCTGTGAGGTCATTGACCTGGATCGGGTACTGGCAGGATGGTAACAGGTGGGATTGCACGATCGCCTCAGGTTTGACCTTCAACTCACCACTAGCGACTAATCGACCGGTCGCCAAATCCACCTGCCAGGTGATCTCTGGGCTAGTCAAGTGCAGAACGGCCATCAACCGCAAACTACCATCCTGCCAGGGATAACTCGGTTGCAGTAGCCGGGCTTCCACACCACCAATTAATTGCATGATCTCATAGGAACCAGCCGTGAGTTGCCACAATAATTTAGGCAACAGTTGATCCATTAACAGATCGGGTTGCAGCAGACTAATGGATGTGCGAGCTGTTTCTGCTAAACCGTAGGCTTCCTGGACAATTTGCAGGAGTCGTTGTTCTGGTTCTGGTTTGAGAGTTGTTTGCAGGCGAGCGATCGCCGCTGCTAACTGGGCTTGCGTCGCGAGATTGGTGTAGCGGCCCAAATGTTTTGGGTTGCCTAACCGGACGATCGTGGTGGCTAAAGACTGCTCAGGCCAGTCAACTACGGCAACCGGAACTTGATGGACTTTGGTGGCGTGAGCTAGGGCAGACTGGTTCGCTACCGCTTCCAGCAATTCTCCCTCGACTAGATCGCAAACGGGAGCCGACCATTGCCAGGAAACGGCTAAATCCTGGGGGGTAAATTCTAAGCCGAGCGAAAGTTTTAAGTGACCCGATCGCCATTCCTGATGGGGTGGCAGCAGATCCACGGCGACTTCATTCAGAAGTGGGGCAATCATGGGAGAGGCCAGTTGCAAGTGGTCGGAAAGCTCTTGAAGCTGGCGTTCGACCCAACCTGAGCGTTGCCGCGATCGGCGCTGAGTTGCGGAGGAGTTGATCCCTTGCAGCGGCAAGCTGGCCTCTGACTGAATGACTGGATTACCACTTAAAAGCATTCCGGGTGGACGACCAGTCGCTAAATCAAACTGCCAATTGAGATCGATCGCTTTGACCTCTAGTAGCACCACTAAGCGAAGGATGCCTGATGTCCACATTCTTCCCTGCCGCAACTGCACCGGCACACCTTCCATCATCTGCATCAGGCTGTAGGAAGTGCGGGCCACACACCAGAGCAAATAGGGAATCAAAGACTCCAGCACAATCAGTGAGGCAGAGGGAGCTAAATCCGATTTTTTCGCTTTACGCGTTGCTCTCCGACGACTTTCTTTGCTATCCGGTAAAGCATCCAGCACTTCATATGCTTCTTCGCTCACATAGGGAGCCAGCGCAGCGGGGGTAGGAACGTGGTCCTGATGCCAGCCTCCCTCCGGCGATCGCAGTTGTTGAATCACCTCGACTAATTGCCGCATGGCCGCGATCGCCGGAGTAGATCCGGTGGGGATTCGAATATTTTGAGTTAAGACAATCTCCTGCCCCAACTTAAGTACCGTCTGCCGGACAGTCGCAAAGTCAAAGGGCTGCAAGGAAGTCATGGGAAGAGAATTGGCTAAGGTTTCTGGTCTTGGAACCACGGAGAGTTGTGCAGAATTGCCCATAGTGACCTTTAGTCTACAGATGTGATCGCTGGCATCCCTTGCTTTCAGAGTTCCCATTTTGATCGGATTCTGCGAGATCGCTCAGACGATTTTACTAAGGTTGACTCAGACAAACTCGCTTACGGACGACTCAACGCGGCTTAGAATCAAAGCTGGAGCGATCGCGCTCGGGTTACCCCATGCTTTGCTGTCTTGATCGAGAGTATTCATGTTACTTCCAGCTTTTCAATTTACCTCACCGGGTCCCATTATCTTTGAGTGGGGCAGCCTGTCTATTCGCTGGTATGGTTTGCTGATCGCCTCGGCGGTGTTGCTGGGAGTCACACTATCACAATACCTGGCGAGTCGGCGGCGGATTAATCCAGATTTAATTGGTGATCTGGCGATTTGGCTTGTGGTCGCTGCGATCCCTTGTGCGCGGCTGTATTATGTGGCCTTTCAGTGGCAGGAATATGCTCAACATCCAGAGCAGATTATTGCGATTTGGCGTGGGGGCATTGCCATTCATGGTGCGATTTTAGGAGGATTAATTGCCAGCTTGATCTTTTGCCGAGTTCGACGGGTGTCGTTCTGGCAACTGGCCGATCTGATTGCCCCCTCGTTAATTTTGGGACAAGCGATCGGGCGCTGGGGCAACTTCTTTAATTCAGAAGCGTTTGGACGACCAACGGATTTACCCTGGAAGTTATTTATCCCGCTCGATCGTCGTCCTCCGGGTTACGAAAGCTTCGAGTATTTCCATCCCACCTTCTTGTATGAATCCTTGTGGAATTTAATGGTCTTTGCCCTTTTGGTTACTCTGTTCTTTCGGGATTTGCGAGGCAAGCCGCAACTGAAGGTAGGGACGTTAATCCTGGTTTACATGGTGACCTATAGCTGTGGTCGTTTGTGGATTGAAGGATTACGGACTGACAGTTTAATGCTAGGGCCACTTCGGATTGCCCAGGTCGTGAGCTTGGTCGAGATTTCGTTGGGGTTGTTAGGGTTGGCATGGCTCTATCTCTTGAACCGACCACTACCAGATGTGGTTTCTAATTCCAGACCCCAGCCGATCGAAGAAGCTTCTTCTGACTCCGATCGAGGATCCTAAGAACCAGATTTAAAAAAGAAAAAACCCTAGAGCGAAAACTCCAGGGCTGTATCAGGGTGCATCTACCACTTCATTCTTCCAATCCCCCCTTATCCGTCCGGAAAAACTGACGATCGCACTTTGAAGTTTGTGTTAAGTCGTCAAGCCAACCTTTTTGTTCTGATCAACCACGCATTTGTCATGAACCATCACCCTTCTGAGCCATCGAGACTAGCACCTGCGGTTTATATTGTGGGTGCAGGCCCCGGTGATCCCGATTTATTAACCGTCAAAGCCCAGAAACTATTAGCGCAGGCAGACATGATTCTGTTTGCGGATTCGTTAGTCCCCCGGGAAATTCTGCAAACCGTTCGCTCAGACGCCAAGCTCGTTCGGACGGCGAACAAAACGCTGGAAGAAATTTTGCCATTGATGGTGGAAGCTGTGCGATCGGGTCAATCTGTTATCCGGTTACATTCTGGTGATCCCAGTTTGTATGGAGCGGTGCAGGAACAGATGCAAGCATTATTAGAAGCCGATATCCCCTTTGAAGTGATCCCGGGGATCAGCGCCTTTCAAGCGGCGGCGGCCCGGTTACGAGTGGAACTGACGATCCCTGGATTAGTGCAAACCATTATCCTGTCGCGGATTAGTGGCCGAACTCAAGTTCCAGCGGCAGAGGAACTATCGACCTTAGCGGCGCATCAAGCCAGCTTGTGTTTATATTTAAGTGCCCGTCACGTAGAGGCGGCGCAAGCGCAACTACTCCAGCACTATCCAGCGACTACTCCTGTCGCCATTTGTTTTCGGCTGGGGTGGCCAGATGAGCAAATTTGGGTTGTGCCATTAGAGCAAATGGCCAGCGTGACCGAGGAAAAAGATTTAATCCGCACGACGCTTTACGTGATTAGCCCAGCGTTGGCGGCGGCAACAGTTCCGGCCGAATTTGGGGAGCGATCGCAGCAAACCAATTTAGCGCCTCTGCGATCGCGGCTCTACAACCCGGAACACGATCACCTCTTTCGTCCTTCTCGCTAACTATGTACCTCTATGCCTTACTGCCTTCTGCGCATTCAGCTCTGCACCTCCCTGAAGGCATCGGTACCCAGGTTCAACTACTCACGGCTGGAGAGGTCGCTGCCGTCGTTGAGCCTGATGTAGCGCTCAAAGAGTTGGAACAGGACGATCGCCAACTATTGCAGGCGATCTTGGCCCACGATCGGGTGATTCGCGAGCTATTTGCCCAAACGACAGTGCTACCATTCCGGTTTGGTACTTGTTTCGAGTCGTCTGCCAGTTTGCTGGCTCACATCCAGGCGAGTCAGGCTACCTATTTAACTGCATTCCAGCAATTGAACGGCAAAGCAGAACTCACCTTAAAGCTGACTCGCGTAGAACCACCTGAGTTAGAAGTGACAGCAGACTTAAAAGGCAAGGAGTATTTTTTAGCGAAAAAGCAGCAATATCAACAGCAACAGGCATTTCAGGCTGAACAGACCCAAGAGCTAGAACAACTAATTTCGGCGATCGGTCAATCCCCGCTAAACCTATCTTTCCAGCCTAGCCATGCTTCTACCGAATCCCTCTATTTTCTAATCAACCACTCCGATATAGAGGCATTGCAGCGATCACTAACTCAGTGGAGCCAGCAATATACGCTATGGCAGCTGGCTCTGAGTGAGGCTTTGCCACCCTATCATTTTGTTGATCAATTTTTGTCGCCCAAACCAGATGAAACGCGCTAATATAACTATGCAAACTAGATGAGTTCAAAAGTACTAAAGCAGAGGTGATGGCAATGGGCGGTATTCCGCTCGTAACTCAGCCTAGCCATCGGTTTTATGACAAGATTGGAGGCCTGCTAGCATATCGAACTCGTTTACATAGACTCAGCTCTGTACCGTCAGCGTTCCATCTCACTTGATCAAAGATCTGATAGATGATGTGCAGACCCCGACCACATTCCCACTCGTCATAGGGAAGATGCTGCTCAGAGGTAGCTTGACAACATTGCGGTGGTTTGAATCCGGTGCCCTGATCGGAAATCACCCACCAATATTGATCAGCAACGACCGAAAAGCGAACTAGGACTGTTTTGCTGGGATCCAGATTGTTACCATGCTTGGCCGCATTCACGAGAGCTTCCTGAAGACCTAAACGAACTTCGGCTCGCCAACGTGAAGGTAACTCTGCCAGTAATAGGTCTAAAACAGGGATCAAGTAAAGCGTGGACGCAAAACTGACCGTATTCCAGCTACGCCGAGCTGGACGGGATGAAACGGCTATCACTCAGACAACCCCGTAGCTTTCAAATGGATTCGTGAAACTGAATAAGACGGTGACCAAAAAATACACTAATGGTCAAATCCTGCTTGACTTAAGGAACTGATAACGAACTCCAAGGGAGCTTCAAAGTCTATGCTGCTATCTTATTAAGTTGTAATTTGTTCCAGAGGTTCTGATAGTAAGCGTTCTATAAAGAGAGCCTAAGTGTTTGACCGCAGCAAACAGTTTCCCCTACTAACCCTGCATTCAATACATCTTGATCATATCAAATGATTTTTCAAAAAGCATCTCTAATCCGAATTTTCAATCGTTTAGACGGCTGAGTATTCCAGTTTTAAAACTCTTAGGGAAGTGCATCAACGAATACATTTCCTCTCGAATCTTCCCAGTAGATAGCCCTTTTCAGTGTTTTCGTCAAGGATAGAAACCCTTAAACGATTTGTTCCATATAACGAAAATCTCGTTCAACTTCTGCCCAAAGCGATCGATTATGGGGATCAGTCTGCAACGCTTTCTTCAGATAAATTCTGGCTTTATCTAACTGATGATCCTGAATCAACCGCCGCCCCCACTGCTGATACACGATCGCTTGCCACTGTTTAATTTCGGGATCATGGGGAATGCGTTTAGCTAAACCTTCTACTAAGGCGATCGCTCTAGGAAATCGCTGTTGTTTCAGCAAGTGCTGAAGTTGCTGATAGGAATCAACTTTGAGCCGTTGCTCTTGCGGTGAGAGGTGGGGGTTGACTCTGACTGGCGGCTTACGGTTGGCAGCAGGTGTAACGGTTGGGGCTGGAGCGGACTTTGCTGGCGATCGGGTTCCAGCACTCACAGGAGTTGGGGACACTACTGACGGGGTGGGACGCACCAGTTCATTCAACAGCAGCTTATACGCCTGGGTAACTTCGATAAATTTGTCGTGGGTCTGCTGCTCGCCCGTACTGACATCCGGATGATATCGCCTTACCAAACGACGGTAAGAGGCTTTGATCTCATCAAACGATGCCCCTGACCGTAGCCCTAATACTCGATAGCAATCTGCAAGGTTCATTTGGATGAGGAAAAGGCAGACTATCAAGATTTTGCCATTACTCCGGAAATTTTGTGCATATTCGTAGTGATTCGTCTATGAACAGGGGCATGACCCAACGGCCTTGACTAACCGATTTTGCTTGCCCCTCGGAAGAGACTTGATCTTTCCAGCCTTGGAGTGCCATGCTCGAAGCCAGTGCCCTTAATCATCATCAGTACCCTACTGGGAGACACGCGTGGATACCAGGGAGATCAAACGAGAAGCCAACTTGTTGTATCAAGATCTACTGCCAGTGCTGAAGCTGGGCAAGGAATATGAGCAGTTTGTCTTGACGGATCTAGCCAAAGTTTTACTAATTTTTGCCAGTACAAATAAGGATATTACCTCGAATGAACTGCTGGGCTTTCTAACGGTTCATGCTCAGGTTAAGAACGATCGGGCACAATTGGATGCCATTAATCAATGGGATTTCTCCTTTCCGGTACGTCGTCAATACGAGAAAGAAACGATCAAGATTCTGCTCGATCTAAAAACTAAGATTGGTAAAGCAGATAAGTTAGTTTTACCATCACTGTTAAATCAGATTGATGAGAAACGCGGTACCAATCTGCTGAATAAAACCGTGAATTCAATCTATCGATTTGCTCAGGTGATTGTGAAAGCTGATGGTCAGGTGAGTATGCAAGAAATGGCTGCTTTATCGAGCATCTGGCAGTTACTTCATACTTATGAAAAACCTGAACAGTATTCGCAAGAAGTTGCCCAAGAAGTGGCAAAAGCTACTGAGGAGGCCCCATCCAAAGAAGGGCTAGATAAGGTGATGGATGAGCTGAATCAACTGATTGGCATGGAGAATATTAAAACAGAACTCAAGACATTAACTAATTTCTTAAAAATCCAGAAAACCCGCTCGGAACGAGGGCTGGCCAAAACGTCTGTTTCCTTGCACTCGGTGTTTTGCGGCCCTCCGGGAACTGGAAAAACTACTGTTGCTCGCTTGATTAGTCGAATTTTTAAAGAACTGGGATTTTTAGAAAAAGGTCATTTAGTCGAAACCGATCGCGCTGGCATGGTGGCTGACTATATCGGTGGCACAGCGAAGAAAGTCGATGAGAAAGTTACAGCGGCGTTAGATGGGGTGCTATTTATTGATGAAGCTTACGCCTTAACTCCTGAAGATAGTACGCGTGACTTTGGGCAAGAAGCTGTAGATGTCCTGCTGAAACGGATGGAAGACTATCGCAGTCGATTAGTCGTGATTGCGGCGGGTTATACCGATGAAATGTCACGATTTATCGAATCTAATCCCGGTTTAAAGTCGCGATTTAATCGGTATTTTTATTTCAATGACTATACGCCTGATGAGCTAGTGGCTATTTTTAATAAGCTCTGTAAGGATAGCCACTTTAAACCGACCGAAGCGGCGAATGAAAAATTACGATCGCTGCTCACAACCTTATACGAAAACCGCGATCGTACCTTTGGGAATGCCCGGTTAGTTCGCAACTTGTTTGAGAAGACGATCGAGCAACAGGCGAATCGACTAGCCGTGATTACCAATCTGACTGACGAAATTCTAACCACTATTCAACCGGAGGATATTCCCACCGCCGAAGTGCTGACTCCCCGGCAAATGGCTGCGATGAATGATGAAGCCCCACCTCCTACTCCCGAACCGTTGCGAAAT
>DATNPU010000043.1:0-5106 GCA_036703105.1 Microcoleaceae cyanobacterium | reverse complement strand
TATTTGCCGGCGGGAGGTGCGCAAATCCAAATTGTCGATTCAGGGCCGGGGATACGGACGGATTTACAGCAACAGATTTTTGAAAAGTATGAGATTGGCACATTAATTCAGAACGTATCGCAAATTGGGTTAGGCTTAGCGTTCTGCAAATTGGCGATCGAGGCGCATCAAGGCAAAATTACAGTTGCTGATAACCATCCCCAAGGCACAATCTTTACAGTGGTCTTGCGTCATCCGCCAGTCGCAATGGCAGACAACCACTCAAATATTCATACCAGTGCTCAGTCATAGAGCCATTGATCATTATAAAAGCTTAATAGCTATCAAGCTATACCATCTTAAAGAATCTAGCTAGAACCAGCCTTATAGGCATGGCCACTCATTTTTTGTCTAGCTATGTTAAGTTATAAAAACTATCAATCATTAAATTACCCGATAGCTATAAAGTGCTTAATAGACTTTGAGTGAAGGAAGCTATGCCTGCCCAATAATTTCGCTGCACAGTGTCCGAACAGGCATCGCCGAACGCACTATTTTTAACGAGGTGACTGAACATGAGTCAAGACTTAGCCCAACGACTGCGCGAAGGAACCAAACACTCTCACACGGCTGCCGAAAACACTGCCTTCATGAAATGCTTCCTCAAAGGCATCGTTGAGCGGGAACCCTTCCGGAAGTTGTTGGCCAATTTGTATTTAGTCTACAGTGCCCTGGAAGATGAGCTACGGCGGCACCAGCATGATCCCGTGGTGGGAGCCATGTACTTCCCAGAGTTAAACCGTACTGCCAACCTGGAGCGTGATCTGGCATTTTATTATGGCGATAACTGGCGGGAGCAGATTACCGCATTACCCGCCGGTAAAATCTATGTCGATCGCATTCATGAAGTCGCCAACACCGATCCTGTTCTGCTAATTGCTCATGCCTATACGCGCTACATGGGCGACCTCTCGGGTGGACAGGCATTGAAAAACATTATCCGTTCCGCGATGAATCTACCGCCGGATCAAGGAACCGCACTGCACGAATTTGAGCAGATTCCGACCGTAGAAGCTAAGCGGGCATTTAAGGAAAAATATCGCGACACGCTGAATGGCTTACCCCTTGATGACGCGACGATCGATCGGATCATTGAGGAAGCGAACCGAGCCTTTACCTTAAACCGGGATGTCGTCCATGAATTAGAAGATGAGGTGAAAGCGGCGATCGGTGAGCATGTGTTTGATCTGCTCACACGGCAAGAAATTCCTGGTGCGACTGAGCGTCCTCCCCATGGAGCCGCTAAACCGGATGCGGCCCTGCAATATAGCATCTAGTAATTGTCTTCGGACATCAAAGTTGAGCTGATCCTCCCTAGCCCTCCTTGTTAAGGAGGGAACCGAGCCGAGATTCTCTAAAGTCCCCCTTAAGAAGGGGGATTTAGGGGGATCGAACTGGAATTTGCTACTCTCCAACCCCACCTTTTCCACCATTCCTAAATTTAGACAAGAGGAAATTAGTTCTCCATGAGCTTCTCGTTGCCTACCGTTGAATTTGACCCTAAGTTGCTGCGTCAATACGATCAACCCGTTCCCCGTTACACCAGCTACCCCCCAGCTACCGAGCTAAAACCGGAATTTGAAGCCGTTGATTTCCGGGCAGCGATCGCAGTTAGTAACTACAAAAAAACGCCTTTATCGCTGTATTGCCATATTCCCTTTTGTGATAGTGCGTGTTATTTCTGTGGCTGCAACACTGTCATTACCCAACGCAAGGAAATTGCTGAACCCTATTTAGAATATTTAATCCGGGATATTCGGCAAACAGGGGCTTTAGTCGATCGCGGCCGCTTAGTTCAACAACTGCATTGGGGTGGCGGCACACCCAACTATCTCTCAATGGAGCAGATTGAACGGTTATGGACAGCGCTGCACGAACAGTTTAGCTTTGCTCCTGATGCCGAAATTTCGATCGAAGTGAATCCCCGATCGCTCGATCGAGAATACATTTTATTCCTACGGCAATTGGGATTCAACCGCATTAGTTTTGGCATTCAAGACTTTAATCCGGAAGTGCAACAGGCGATTAACCGGGTGCAAACGGAATCCATGCTGTTTAATGTCATGGAGTGGACACGGGAAGCCAAATTTGACAGTGTGAATGTGGATTTAATCTACGGCTTACCGTATCAAACGCTGGAAACATTCAAACATACGATCGAAAAGACGATTGAACTTGATCCCGATCGGATCGCAGTATTCAATTTTGCCTACATGCCCTGGCTAAAACCTGTACAACGCCGCATTCCAGAAGCCGCACTACCAGGGCCAACTGAGAAGTTAGATATTTTGAAAATGACGATCGAAGATCTAACCAAGAACGGTTATGTCTTCATTGGTATGGATCACTTTGCCAAGCCAAATGACGAACTCGCGATCGCTCAGCATGAAGGACAACTACACCGCAACTTCCAAGGCTATACCACCAAACCAGAATCGGATTTGCTAGGGTTTGGCATGACCTCGATCAGTATGCTGCATGATGTGTATGCGCAAAACCATAAGCGATTGAAAGATTACTACAACGCGATCGATGCAGGACTATTACCGATCGAACGAGGTGTGTCACTGAATCAGGATGATGTGATTCGCCGCACCGTCATCATGGAATTAATGTGTCAATTCCGTTTGTCGAAAAATGCCCTAGAAGAGAAGTATCATCTCAGCTTTGATCAAGACTTTGATGAGTATTTTGCCGATGCTCGATTTACCTTAAAACGTTTAGCAGCCGATGGTTTAGTCGAACTCTTACCGAATCAGATTCAGGTGACTCCAGCTGGACGATTGTTAATTCGCAATATCGCCGCTGCCTTTGATGCTTATCTGAAAGATCGAGCTGGAACTAGCTTCTCTAAAGCAGTTTAATTTACCGTGATTGATTTGTGATGTTGTAGAGGCGATCGCTACTTGCCTCTACACGCTGTTGCCTGAACATCTACATTGGTTTTATTCGCTGGGAGACAGGTTTATGCGTATCCTGATGATTCAACCCAACTATCACTCTGGTGGGGCAGAAATCGCGGGGAATTGGCCCCCAAGTTGGGTGCCGTATGTCGGTGGAGCGTTAAAAACAGCAGGCTTTACAGAAGTTCGCTTCATTGATGCCATGAGTAATGACATTGATGATGTCACCCTGGCCGCACAAATTCAGTCCTATCAACCGGATGTGGTGTTGGCAACAGCGATCACTCCCATGATCTACAAATCCCAGGCCACATTAAAGTTGGCAAAAACGGTATGCCCAAATATCAAAGCCATTATGGGCGGAGTACATCCAACCTATATGTACCGGGAGGTGCTACATGAGGCTCCGTGGGTGGATTACATTATCCGAGGGGAGGGTGAGGAGATTACCGTTAATCTGCTGCGATCGATCGCCAATGGCACCGATCAACACGATCGCCGCGAGATTTTGGGCATCGCCTTTTTGGAAGAAGGGAAAGTGGTGGCAACCCCTGCCCACCCACCGATCAAGGATTTGAATACCCTCACTCCAGATTGGACGCTCTTGGACTGGAGCAAATATATTTACACGCCGTTGAACACGCGGGTGGCTGTACCAAACTATTCGCGAGGCTGTCCGTTCCGGTGCCGCTTCTGTTCTCAATGGAAATTCTGGCGGAAGTACCGTTCCCGTTCTCCCAAACATTTTGTCGATGAAATTGAACGGTTGGTGAAAGAGCATCAAATTGGCTTTTTCATCCTCGCCGACGAAGAACCGACGATTAACAAGTCCCGGTTTGTGGCGCTTTGTCATGAACTGATCGATCGCAATCTCGGTGTCCACTGGGGAATTAATACCCGCGTCACCGACATTCTGCGGGATGAAAAGGAACTGCCCCTGTATCGCCAAGCGGGTTTAGTGCATGTGTCTCTCGGGACAGAAGCTGCTGCCCAACTAAACCTGAATCTGTTCCGTAAAGAAACGACGATCGCGGATAATAAACGCGCGGTACAACTGCTCCGCCAAAACGGCATTCTGGCAGAAGTACAATTCATTATGGGGCTACCCAGCGAAACTCCCGAAACCATTGAGGAAACGTACCAGATGGCACGGGACTGGAAAGCCGACATGACCAACTGGAATATGTACACGCCCTGGCCATTTGCTGAGTTGTTTCAGGATTTAGCTGACAAAGTAGAAATTCGGGATTATTCGCACTACAACTTTGTCACGCCGATCATTAAACCGGATCACATGACACGGGAAGAAGTGCTAAAAGGCGTGCTGCATAACTATGCTCGCTTCTATTCCTGGAAGTTTCTAGAATATTGGTTTGAAAAAGATTCCTTCAAACGGCGCTATCTACTAGGCTGTCTCTGGGCATTTGTCAAAACGACCTGGAATAAACGCTTCTATAACTTGAAGCGGGTGAAGCAGAAAGGCTTACATACCGAGATTGAATTTGGCTTTGATCAGTCGAAGATCTTAACGCCAGAACAGATGGCACAGTTGAAGCAAAAAACTCAAAAAAGTTCGGCAGATACCGATTTCATTGGTACAATCTCTGCCTGTGGTCCATCGGCTACTTTACCGACGATCGATATTGAATCCGAAGTGCAATCGCATCAGTATTATGATGAAATTCAAGTCGCTGTGATTGAAGCAGATCAACAAACTCGGGTTGATCTCCGGGTAGCACTCCGGGCGCAGGAAGGGATTGAAGTTGCCAGCGAAGCCACCAATGGTGAGACAGGATTAGTGCTACTGGAATCGATCGATGTTGAAGTAGCGGTTGTAGACAGTACACTACCCGATATGGATCTCGTCAAGTTCATCCGGATGGCCCGGAAAGTGCAAGCTAACTCCTATGTCGTACCATCCAAAATTTTGATCTTGGTTACGCCTGATCAACAGGATTTTTTAGCTGCCGCTTTAGAGGCTGGAGTAGACGCCTTTTGCTTGAAGAATGCCCCGATCGAGCATCTCGCAGAAGCAGTGCGAACCACCTATCTCAAGGGGGCGTATCATGATCCGGCGATCGAAATCCCTGCTCTGCCTGCGGTATCAGTTAGCTAAAGTTGCCCAATTCTAAATTGGATGTGGAGGGAGATAGCTAGTCATCTC
>DATNPU010000040.1:0-6834 GCA_036703105.1 Microcoleaceae cyanobacterium | reverse complement strand
AAAGTTTTGACCAATGAGGCTTCCGTGTATCTCGCCGGAGGTTGGGTTTCATGCCCGATCGCGTCCAGGTCAGTACACACGGGAGTATCACCAATCTCTAATCGAGGCAGGATGACCTCTTGATCTTCGATCGCCGCATCGGGATCATCGGAGCCTTCGACATACGCCCGGAAGAAGCCAGGGAAGTCAATTCGCTTTCCTGAGGCTCGGAATCCAGCGTCCTCCACCTGGATCTGCATCGTGATGTTGGTTTGCCGGGCTTCTGCCATCTGGGTAGCGACGGTACGTTTCCAGATCAGGTCGTATAACCGCAGTTCCCGATCCTTCAATCCAGTTTGTTTGGGGGTCCGGAAGCTACTCCCGGCCGGACGAATCGCTTCGTGGGCTTCCTGTGCCCCCTTACTCTTGGTGGAATATTGGCGCGGTTGGGGACTCAAGTAATCGGTGCCATACTTTTCTTCTACACAGGCTCGGGCTGCCGCGATCGCCTGTTGCGACAGGTTCACGGAGTCGGTACGCATGTAGGTGATGTAGCCTTGTTCGTACAAACTTTGCGCCACCCGCATGGTTTCCCGCGCGGATAGTCCCAGCTTGCGGTTCGCTTCCTGCTGTAAGGTCGAAGTCGTAAATGGCGGCGAAGGTTTGCGGGTAACAGGACGTTCCTCTAAATTGGTGACCGTCCAGGCGCGATCGCGGATACGATCGGCTAAAGCCCTAGTTTCAGCTTCATTCAGGAGAGTGACACTGCGTCCGGCAATAACTTGACCTGTGGCTTCATCAAAATCTGCTCCCGTGGCAACTTTGATCCCGGCTAGACTGACTAACCGAGCTTCAAAGGAGCCTTGAGTGTCAGGGGTTTCGCCTCTGGCTTCTAAGGTCGCCTTCAAATCCCAATAGCTCCCTTTACGGAAGGCACGCCGTTGGCGTTCTCGGTGTACCAATAGTCGCACGGCAACAGACTGCACCCGCCCGGCTGATAACCCAAAGGCAATCTTTTTCCAGAGTAGGGGCGAGAGGGTATAGCCCACTAAGCGATCGAGAATCCGACGGGTTTCCTGCGCCCGAACTAGCCGTTCATCAACCTCCCGGCAGTTTTGAATCGCTTCCTGAATGGCTTCCTGGGTAATTTCGTGGAAGACCATCCGTTTCGTGGGCACTTTCGGTTGCAAGAGTTGCAAGAGATGCCAACTAATACTCTCGCCTTCCCGGTCTTCGTCCGTTGCCAGTACCAGTTCGTCAGCCTGCTTCAGGGCATCTTTCAGTTCTTTGACGATCTTTTTCTTGTCCTGCGGTACAACATACAGGGGTTCAAAATTATTTTCGACATTGACCCCTAGCTGTGCCCACTTTTCCCCTTTGGCATTGGCGGGAATTTCGCTAGCAGACTGGGGCAAATCACGCACATGCCCCATCGACGCTTCAACGCGATAGCCTGATGGCAAATAGTTGCGAATCGTGCGGGCTTTGGTCGGGGATTCAACAATGACAAGAGTGGACATGGGCTTGGTTTTAGGCAGCAATAACGGTCATGCAGTCAAATGAGAGGGATTTAATAACGAGCGGCTGAAGTTACCAGTGGTTCTGATCTCTACTTATAGCCAATATTGATGGAATCGTTCAGTTTACTAAATGTTTCTGGGAGGCAATTGTCACACGCTATCCCGTGATGTGGGATGGAACAGTGATCTGAGTTCGATCGCAGGATCTATGCTGAATCTAAGGGTAGACATGGATCAACAGCATATAGCAATCTGATTGGGATCTTGAATACTGCCTCCAGGCCTAGCCTGTCATAATTTCTGCTGAAATTCAAATCGACTAGCGATCCAGGTACAGCAATCTTAGCAATGGACTATGGGTATCCCTGTGATACATATATAGAACCAATGCTCCTATAACTTATCAAACTTTCTATACTAGGCAATCAGGCATTTCTGAAGGTAGCCATTAGCCTGGAATGCTCATTAGCTCAAGGTAAAAGCAGTTTCGGGTTATCTATCGATCTTGGGCACAGGGGGAGACGGTAACGGTTGTAAAGGATAATTGCACGGTAAAATCCACTGTAGTGAATGGCGAGAACTTCAAGCCTGATTTACGGGCAAGAGGTTTGGTCATAAATTTCGTAAATAGTCGATTCGGACAACCCTCATGGATTTTGCCAGTCTCGCTGCCCAGCTTAACACTGGAACCATCCTGCCAGAGCTAATTGTCATCGCTACCTTACTATTGGTGGTGGTTGGCGATTTGATTGTGGGACGCACAGCTTCCGCTAGCTGGACTCCCTACTTCTCGATCGTGGGACTGTTAGCTGCTGTTGGTTCCCTCTACTACCAGTGGGATAGCAGTGATCCCATCTCCTTCCTGGGTAGTTTTAACAGTGATGCCCTGAGTCTTGTGTTTCGGGGCATAATTGCGCTGTCGGCTGCCGTGACGATTCTGATGTCAGTGCGGTATGTTGAACAGTCTGGTACTTCGTTAGCTGAATTTCTGACCATTCTGCTCACGGCAACCTTAGGCGGGATGTTCCTGTCAGGGGCCAATGAGCTAGTGATGATTTTTGTTTCTTTAGAAACATTAAGTATTTCGTCTTACTTGCTAACTGGCTATACTAAGCGCGACCCGCGATCGAATGAAGCAGCCCTGAAATATTTGCTGATTGGGGCTTCTAGCTCAGCGATTTTCCTTTATGGTTCGTCGTTGCTGTATGGCTTGTCGGGCGGAAAAACCAATTTAGATGAGATTGCGATCGGCATTACCAATGCTGGATTAGGACAGTCGATCGGATTGCTGATTGCCTTGGTGTTTGTGATTGCCGGAATTGCCTTCAAAATTGCGGCGGTGCCCTTCCACCAATGGACACCCGATGTGTACGAAGGTTCGCCAACTCCGGTTGTGGCCTTCCTCTCCGTTGGTTCTAAAGCCGCCGGATTTGCACTGGCCATTCGCTTGCTGGTCACGGCATTCCCACTACTAACCGAGGAATGGCACTTTGTCATGACCGCGTTGGCCTTCCTCAGCATGATTTTGGGGAATGTGGTAGCGCTGGCTCAAACCAGCATGAAGCGTCTACTGGCCTACTCCTCGATCGGTCAGGCTGGCTTTGTCATGATCGGGTTGGTGATTGGGACAGATGCTGGATACTCCAGTATGATCTTCTACCTGATTGCCTATCTGATGATGAACCTGGGCGCATTTACCTGTGTGATTCTGTTCTCACTGCGGACGGGAACGGATCAAATTAGTGAATACGCTGGGTTGTATCAGAAAGATCCCTTGCTCACCCTGGGCTTGAGCATCTGTCTGCTGTCCCTGGGTGGCATTCCGCCGATGGTAGGTTTCTTTGGTAAGCTCTACCTATTTTGGGCTGGCTGGCAAGCGGGAGCCTATGCTCTGGTGCTGTTAGGTCTGGTCACGAGTGTGATCTCAATCTACTATTACATCCGAGTCGTGAAGGCGATGGTGGTGAAGGAACCCCACGAAATGTCGGATGCGGTGAAAAACTACCCCGAAATTCGTTGGGATCAGCGTGGGATGCGATCGCTGCAAGTTGGTTTAGTCCTATCAGTGATTGCCACATCTCTGGCCGGCATTCTGGCCAATCCTCTATTCACCCTGGCCAACAACTCGGTAGCAAAGACCCCAATGCTCCAAGCTTCTAAGGTGACGTTAGACAAACCTGTCGCTCAGGAGAATGTTGCGCCTCTAGCCGACCTGAGCCTGAAGCTGTAATCAAACTCTAATCAATTCAAAACAAAAGCGATCGCCGTTTGATAGAAAACAGCGATCGCTTTTGTTTTAGTTTTAATCCTAAAATGATTTTCACTGACTACTCAAGAGCCTGGGAAGGGCTACTTACAAGTACAGTGGGATGTTAATTGGTCTACAATATATTGACTAATTTCTGGGATTTCAGTCAACTCTGAAATTGATGCAAATCCACCTTTCTGATCACGTAAGCTAATAATTTTCTCCGCTTTTTTTCACCTATGCCGCGAATGTCTTTTAGCTGCTTAGATGTAGCAGCATTAATGTTTATTTTTTATTATCCCGTTCTCATCAGAGAATGACAAAAATTGATTCTCGTCCTGCTTAAAACTGAGCAATTTTATCAGTTATGGTCTGTAATAGCTTTTCAAAAAGGCTTTCTAAAGCTTGCTCATGATTATCCTTTGTTTCCTGCGTTGAGATGGCAGAAATAGTAACCAAGCGATCAATTTTTTCAGAAAGTGTTTGGATGCTTTGCTCAAATAATTTTGCAGTTAATTCACCTATTTTCTGGATATCTCTTTCTGCTAGAGAAGTGCTATTTGCCGGAAGAGGTGTAGACAAACCAGGTTTCGGTTTTGTCAGTAACGTTAAGAATTGAGAATTTACTCATGCCTCCATTTCTACCCTAGCAGTATCAGCTTGTTCATCGGTTAGATCAAATACCCAGACCCAAAGTTTTTCGATGCCAAGCTCTTTAGCGGCAAGGCATCTTAGCTGTAGAGTTAAGATATTTTGATGGTTGGTTAAGTCTAACTTGATATAGCACCATGCAATACCTTGAAACAAAATTAGCAAAGAATGAAAGACTCACAAAACCAGAATAGTGGCAAAGAATGATGTGATCACTAATGCGATCGTAAAGGATGCATTCCAAAACTTTTTCAAGGTAAAAAACTTGTCCTGATATTGCACCACTTTTTAGAGTAATTACTTATGAAGTGGATATAAAGTTTAAGTTAGCAATTAGCAAAGCCTCACCCTTTAACAGGATTTAACGTTTACAATGCATCTAGTTCCATACGATGTTTTGATCATTCAAATAGCCAAGGAGCCGAATATGCAGACTGTCTCTGCTCATACAAAGAAACTTGCTGGTTTGGTCGTGACTGGTTTGGCAGTATTAGGCCTAACGGCTGGTGCCGCATGGGCACAACAAGCATGTTGTGGATCAAACGCCCCTTGCTGCGAGGAAAAAGCCCCCTGTTGCGATTGATCTAAATTGTCTTGGTGGTTAATCTACAGAAAAAGACTAGATCTTTGCTTCCTTTTGGATCAATAAACATTGTTGTCTAGCCCTTGCATGTGTTTTGAAAACCTGGAAGGGCTACTGCATTTCTGTTGCAATTGCATAAAAGGATGAGTTGAATCGGGCTGGACTCTAGAGCGATACTGGCAAAGCCGTTAGAAATCATGCAAGTATTTTGAGTCAGTCTGTTTTTCAAGCCTTTCAACCGATCGCCCTGATCACCACAACACCGACTGGATTCCAGACCCTACAACGACTGGGAACGATCGGGACACTTTGGTTGCCAGAAGCGATCGCCACAAACCCGCCCGAAATTCTGCCTAATCAAAGTATTCAGGTTTATACCGATCCGCTGAAAACCCAAATTGCTGACCTGTGGGAATCCCATCAAGCATTGATTTTCTGTTTATCAACGGGGGCCGTTGTGCGGTTAATCGCGCCCTTACTGCAAAACAAAACCACCGATCCCGCCGTAATTGTGATTGATCAAGCGGGTCAGTTCGTGATTAGTTTATCCGGTGGGCATCAGGCTGGGGGCGATCGCTTAACACAGGTGATTGCTCGGCAACTGGGAGCTACTCCGGTACTGACAGGGGCGGCAAATCACTTGAATCTACCTGGCATCGATATTCTGGGCGAGCCGTTTGGCTGGGTCAAAGGTCATGGTGATTGGACGGGAGTGAGTGCCGCGATCGCCCGTCAGTTACCTGTAGAAGTGGTTCAGGAATCCGGATCAACATTATGGCAAGCCCATTTACCCGCCGAGCATCCGTTTCAATTTGGCTTCCCAGAACACACCGCAACTCATCAGGAAAGCCGCCCTACGCCCGCCGCCCGAATTTGGATCTCACCCCTGCAACGGCAATTCGCGGCGGACTCTAGTTTTCCTAAAGCCCAGTGGCATCCCAGAGTGTTATGGGTTGGGATCGGTTGCGAACGCAATACGCCGAAGACTGTGATCGAACAGGCCATTCAGCAGGTTTTTCAAGCCCATCATCTGGCAGAAGCCGCGATCGCTGGCATTGCCACCATTGATCTAAAAGCGGATGAAGTCGGATTAGTCGAATTTTGTCGCGATCGTCAATTGCCTCTACGCTGCTTTACCGCCAATACCTTAGCGGCTATTCCCGTTCCCCATCCCTCCGCCGTGGTCGAAGCCGAAGTTGGGACTCCCAGTGTGGCAGAAGCGGCTGCGATCGTGGCTAGCCAAGGAGATAGGGAAGTTGGGGAAGTTGGGGAAGTTGGGGAAGTTGGGGAAGATTCCTCCTCTTCCTCACCCTCCGCATCCCCCTCACCCCTCCGCATCACCAAACAAATCTTTCGTCTAGAGGGTCAACCAGGAGCCGTCACGATTGCGATCGCCCAGGCAGAACAGGAGTACACCGGACGAAGCGGCAAACTCTGGTTAGTGGGAACAGGACCGGGAGAGTTAGCCCAAATTACGCCTGCGGCCCAAACTGCGATCGCGCAAGCCGATGTGGTAATTGGCTATTCTCTGTATATTGATCTGATTCGATCGCTATTCCGTCCGGGACAAATGATTGAAGCATTACCGATTACTCAAGAACGGCAACGAGCTGAACGGGCGATCGAGCTGGCACAGTGGGGGCTAACCGTGGCAGTTGTCTCTTCAGGGGATTGTGGCATTTATGGGATGGCAGGCTTAGTGCTAGAACAACTGCGGGCACAGGGCTGGGATGGACAAACGCCAGAGGTGCAAGTATTTCCTGGGATTACCGCGTTGCAAGCGGCAGCCTCTCGCGTGGGTGCGCCATTGATGCACGACTTTTGTGCCATTAGCTTGAGTGATTTGCTCACCC
>DATNPU010000039.1:0-7876 GCA_036703105.1 Microcoleaceae cyanobacterium | reverse complement strand
TGATCGATCGTCGCATGGGATTGTATGGGCATCCGTTGGACATTCAATCGCTATTCTATGCCTCGCTGCGAGCCAGTTTGGAACTATTGCGGCCGATCGAAGAGAATCACGCCATGATTGAGGCCGTCTATAGTCGGATTCGGCCGTTGCGGCGACAGTTGCGAGAGAATTACTGGCTGGATACGGAACGGTTGAATGTGATTTATCGCTATCGAGTGGAGGAATACGGCGAGGAAGCCCTGAATCAGTTCAATATTTATTCCGATTCGATCCCATTTTATCGATTAGCCAAATGGTTACCGGAAGCAGCGGGATACCTGGCAGGTAACTTAGGCCCTTCCCAGCTCGATTGTCGCTTTTTCGCGATCGGCAATTTGTTGGCGATCACCTCGTCCCTGGCCGATGAGTATCAATGTCACCGCATCTTGAATTTAATTGAACTGCGCTGGACAGATTTGGTTGGGAATATGCCCATGAAACTGTGTTATCCGGCCTTGGAAGATATTGAATGGCGGATTGTCACCGGCGCAGATCCCAAAAATCGGCCCTGGTCGTATCATAATGGCGGCAGTTGGCCAATGTTGTTGTGGATGCTGACCGCCGCTGCTCGAAAAATGCAACGAGCCGAGTTAGCCCATCATGCGATCGCCATTGCTGAACGGCGGTTACTCAAAGAACAGTGGCCCGAATATTACGATGGCCCGGATGGTCGCTTAATTGGCAAAGAAGCGCGGAAATTCCAGACCTGGACGATCGCGGGCTATTTGCTCGCCAAAGAACTGATCGCTAACCCGGATCACCTGAAACTGATCACCTTTGATGCAGAAACGTCCCATGCTTAAAAACTGTGGCAATCGATCGTCTCCAGAGTGGCAGTTTCCTCTACACTGCATATAATTTGGCTTAATTTTCTCCCGACGTAATTGAAATTGACTGCGAGTGATGCCATGCAAACTGATGCTGCCACGAGAGTTCAGATTCTTAGCGAAGCCCTGCCCTATATTCAGCAACTGGCCGGGAAAACGGTCGTGATCAAGTATGGTGGGGCGGCCATGAAAGACAGTACCCTTAAGGATCAAGTGATCCGGGATGTGGTGTTGATGGCGTGCGTTGGCATTCGTCCAGTGCTGGTGCATGGCGGTGGGCCTGAGATTAATATGTGGCTGGACAAGTTAGGGATTGAAGCTCAGTTTAAGAACGGCTTGCGTGTCACCGATGCTCCCACAATGGATGTGGTGGAAATGGTATTGGTGGGGCGGGTGAATAAGGAACTGGTGGCTTTGATTAATCAGGCAGGAGGGACGGCAGTTGGTTTGTGTGGTAAGGATGCCAATCTGATCACCGCTCGTCCGACGGATGCAGAAGGGGTGGGATTTGTCGGCGAAGTGACTAGCGTTGATACGAAGATTTTGGAATCGTTAGTGAAAAGTGGCTATATTCCAGTGGTGTCGAGTGTCGCTGCCGATTGTACTGGACAGGCGTATAACATTAATGCGGATACAGTGGCAGGTGAAATTGCGGCGGCATTAGGGGCGGAAAAACTAATTCTGTTGACGGATACGGCGGGAATTTTACGGGATTACAAAGATCCTTCGACGCTGATTGCCAAAGTGGATATTGCGGAAGCGCGGAATTTGATCGACACGGGGATAGTGTCTGGTGGCATGATTCCCAAAGTGACTTGCTGTGTGCGATCGCTGGCACAGGGTGTTCGAGCGGCACATATTATCGATGGGCGGTTAGCGCATTCGTTGTTGCTTGAAGTATTTACGGATGCAGGGATTGGTTCGATGATCGTGGCTTCTGGCTATATGGCTCCCCAACGATAGGTTAATTCAGCATCGATTACTCTCTGTAGCGAATCAATACGGAAATTAGTGCAGTGGGTGGAACTGGGGCACACTGATTCTGCATCTACATTGCTGTTTATCCGGTATTTCACCATGCCTGATTATGCTGCGGCGACCAAAGCGATCGCGCTGTCTGCCAAAACGCGGGAAACCCAACTACCACTCTTAAGCGATCGTTGTGCCTCTCGCTTTTTCTTACATCCCCAACCGACGGAACGCGTCTGTTTATTTTTTCATGGGTTTACAGCCGGTCCCCATCAGTTTGTGCCAATGGGTGAGATGTTTTATCGAGCGGGCTATAACGTCTTAATTCCCTTGCTGCCGGGACATGGAGAAGCCGGAGCCTGGAGTAAAACTAATCCGCCACCATTACCAACCGATCCACTGGTCTATCAGAAGTTTGCGTTGGAATGGTTGGAGAAAGCCCAATCGCTTGGCAAGCAGGTCATCGTGGGTGGGTTATCAGCCGGGGGAACTATGACCGCCTGGTTAGCCCTGGAACGGCCTCAGGCCATCTATCGGGCATTGATGTTTGCCGCTTACCTGAGTAGTAGCAGCAAAGTCGTGGATTTGATGGTGAAGTCGATGAATACTTATTTTGAGTGGATTAGTACCGACTCACCGATCGCCCCGGGAGGTTACAAAGGCTTCTCGCTACCGGCTTTACGGGTATTTCTGAATATGGGAAGCGATATCTTAAGTCGGGCACCGAAACAAGCCACTCCCCCCATGTTCATTGTTTCCAGTGAAAGCGATATCGCGGTCGGGAACTTTGACCACAAAGGTTTATTTACCACCCTGGTCAAACGACAACCAATCACCTGGTATCACTGCTTCAACAAATATTTGGCCATTCCCCACACCATGATGACCAAAGTGGAGGGCAATCAGTGGGAAGGAGTATTGAATACAATGGCCCGATCGTTTGTTGAAAGTAGTCTGACCTGGGCGGAAGTAGAAGAGATCGGGTATCGCATGACTCAGGGCAAAACCTTTGATCAGGTCGTGGCTGAGTTAGGCATTGCCGCCAAAGCCTCGCGGGATATGCCAGCAATGATGACGATGGTGGATAAATTGGCGATCGTAGAGGCACGGAATCCGTTCTTAAATCGTCGTCGAGTTTAAATTGTCAGGGATTAAGTTAGCCGCATTCGGTTTAGGAAAATGCCGAAGCGGATGTGAAGTGATCTAGGAAATAGGGGCATTATTTCCTAGCTACTCTGTTGCGCGCTTTAACCAATCATTCCGATTGTTATGAGTCCTAAAAAAGAAAAAGGGGGATGTGGATGTGCAAGTATTCCCCTCTCAGTAATCCTGATTTTGCTCGGTGGAGGATATTGGGGCGTTACGAATCTCGGTAAACTCAATCTCAGTAGATTTTTGCCCGCAGAAATTAGTCAGCTTTTACCCAATAATCAACAAGCAGCTCCAGCGATCGAGCAGCCACCATCCAGCCCGAAACCGGCATTATCACCCAAAGTTTTGCCAACGCATTCATCAACACCTCAGCCACAAGTTACTTCATCACCTGTAATAGCTAGTGCAACGCCTTCGCCATCAGTTGCCGCTACTCAGAAGACATCATCGATACAAACAGTATGGGAAACCAAAGCCATTCGCGGTATTTATTTGAGTCGCTATCAGGTAACGAATAATGCCGACGAACAAACGATTCGGAAACGAGTTCGATATTATCACCAGCAAGGCTTCAACACCATCATTCACGGGGTTTGGGGCAATGGCTGCACGATGTACCACAGCCAGGTGATGCAGCAAGCATTTGGCTATGACAGTTGCCCGAATCAGTTTCAAGATCAATGGCTGAATTGGTTAATTGATGAGGCGCACAAACAGGGAATGCAAGTTCATGCCTATTTCGAGAAGGGCATTAAACTAGATCAAAATAGCCCCATTTTTGATTTAGCCGTTGCGAAAAAGTGGATTGTGCCAGGAGTGGATAAAACCTACGCTGGTATTGATCATTATGTGCTGGATGTCGAGAGTCCCGAAGTCGCTAGCTTCTTTAGAAAAATATCGGTCGAGTTCGTGCAGAAATATCCGCAGATTGATGCGGTGCAGTGGGATGATTACTTAGGCTACTATGCCGGTTTACCCGGTAAAGTCGATCGCACAGCGGGTTTAACCAAGTTTGTCCGGCAAATGCGCAATGACATGAAAAAAGCGAACTCCAAAGTTAGTTTCGACATTTGCCACCATAATCCCTACTGGGGCAAACGCTATTTCGCCGCAGATTGGCAGAATTGGCAGGTCGATCGCGTATTCATTCAAACTTACAATGACGCTAACTTTGATCAGGAATTAAGCTATGCGGAAAACTATGCTGGAGTGGCGCTGTCAGAAAAGCAGCTATATCGCCTAAAAGCGTTGGTGAATAACGCCAGAATTAAAGGAATATTAGTGTTTCCTTTTTCTGGTAAACCTGAACAAGCCGCCGCGTTAGTGAACCAGGCAATCGTGAAGAATAAGTAATCGATCGCTGAAGATTACTGACTGAGGATAGCACCTCAACTACCCCTAGAACCTCATGGGTCTGCATCAGCTGTTGATGCAGTTGTCAAAGGCTCATTTGAAACGATACTCTAAAGGCTGAAAATACCTTAACGTTGTGTCGAGCGTTAGCTGATGAAAACTATATTGCTGAGTCTATTCCTGCTACTGGGTTTATCTACTACTCTTACCAGCTGCGGTTTCCCTGGAGGAAATGCAGAACAGAAAGAACAATCGGAGGAACGAGGGACAGAAACCCGGTTCAGTGAGGAGGAGAAAACTCAGACCGACGACGATGATGATGATGATCAGCAGGGCGAGAAATCGAGGGAGCCACGATCGGAGCGCCACGATCGCAATGGTCAAGATGACGACTAGCAATTGATTGAACAGCCCACTTTCCCAGGATGGGGATGCGAACGATTAGGTGCGGCGTAAGAGCAGCTTCCGGAGTTCTTCAGCCCCTAATAGTAATAGTGGACAAGTAATTAACAGTAGCCATTGCCAGGTAACTAACGGGGCTGTGGCAAACACGCGGCTTAAGGGTGGTAGGTGAATAAAAGCGAGTAAGGCGATGCATTCGGCGCTGATGCCGATCCACAGTAGACGGTTATGTCGCCAGGATAATCGGGTAATCGATACCCACTCCGATCGACAGGCAAATAAATTACCAACTTGACAGGCGACGATCGCGGCCAGGGTGACGGTGGTGGCTTGGCGATAAATGGCAGTAACTTCAGGATTTGCTGTATGAGACAGAATGGCTGGCGTGATTTGTTGCAGGTCGGTCAGTGAGTAGCCATGACTCCACCAAACAATCAGGAACCCGAGCATGGATAACACAGCTTCGATTACGCCTAAAAAGCCATAGGCGCGGAGTAACAACGGGGTATTTAGCAAAAACTCCTGTTTACTACGGGGTGGTTGTTGCATAATTCCAGTTTCGGGAGGTTCGGCTCCTAGAGCTAAAGCGGGCACCATATCGGTGCCTAAATCAACCGCGAGAATTTGCAGAATCGTTAAGGCAGGTGGAATTTTGAAGGCCACCATTGCCAGGAACGGTACGATTTCCGGCACATTAGAGGCCAGGATGTAGGTCATAAATTTGCGAATGTTGCGGTAAATCGCGCGGCCCTGTTCTACCGCACTCACGATCGTGGCAAAGTTATCATCGGTTAGCACAATATCAGCGGCTTCTCGGGCAACATCCGTGCCATTCATCCCCATCGCAATCCCAATATTGGCAGCTCTGAGGGCAGGCGCATCATTCACCCCATCCCCCGTCACTGCAACAACATCCCCCATTGCTTTATACGCTTGCACCAGGCGTAATTTATGTTCCGGTGACATGCGGGCAAACACTAACCCCGATCGATACTTGAGAATTTGGCGCAGTTGGGCATCGGATAAATGGCCCATGCCTTCTCCAGTCACCACACGCACCCGTTCTCCAATTAGCCCAATTTGCCGAGCGATCGCTTCCGCCGTTAAGCCATAATCTCCGGTCACCATCGTCACTTTAATCCCGGCTTGATGGCATTGGGCGATCGCTTCTGGCACTTCTGGACGAGGCGGATCGAACATCGCGACTAAGCCAATGAACACAAGATTTTGTTCTAATTCCTGTGCCCGTAATTCTAATAGTTCATCGCCTCCCGGCCGGGCAGCGACCCCCAATACCCGAAAGCCCTGTCGTGCCAGTTCATCATTGGCGGTAGCGACCTGTTGCCAATCGGGTTGGTGCAAGTCCTCAGTTCTACCGTTCCGCAAGATGAAATGACAATGCCGCAACACCTCCAACGGTGCGCCTTTGGTCAAGGCTAAATGGGGGGAATTGGTTTCCCATAATGGGGTCGATCGCCAGTCCAGAATTACGGTCATCATCCGACGACGCGAATCAAACGGAATTTCCCGCAACCGGGGGAACTGCTGCTGTAATTGTTCCAAATTTAATCCGGCTTTAGCGGCAACCACAAGTAAAGCGGCTTCGGTGGGATCGCCAATCTCCTGCCAACGGCTTGGGGCCGTGAGGTGAATTAACCGCGCATTGGAACAGAGGGCGGCTCCCGCTAGGAGCAAATGGACTTTCCAGGTATCGCTAAAGTCAGGTGGTAGTTGCACTGTGCCGATCGCCGGGTCATATCCCGCTCCCGTCACAGCAATCTGCACAGCCTGATTCGACTGAGATCTTGCCTGATCTGTGACTTCCTGCCCTGGCAACCAGAGATACCGCACCGTCATTTCATTTTTCGTCAGTGTTCCAGTTTTATCCGTACAAATGACGGTGGTAGCACTGAGGGTTTCTACGGCCGATAATCGCCGCACTAAGGCATTCCGTCGGGCCATCCGTTGCACCCCTAACGCCAAGGCTAACGTCACCGTTGGCAACAATCCTTCCGGCACATTTGCCACAATAATGCCAATGGCAAAGATGAAACTTTCAGTAACATTCATGCCAATCAGGAAGTAACTGAGGCAGAATACGGTCACTCCCATGCCGATCGCGATCGCCGTAATTAACCGGACAATTCGCGCTACTTGCACTTCTAGGGTGCTGGGTTCGCGTTTGACGATCGTCGTTAGGTGGGCAACTTGCCCAAATTCGGTTTGTGCTCCAGTCGCGTAAACTACGGCAGTCGCTCGTCCAGCAGCCACCGTAGAGCCAGCTAAAACCAAGTTGGCAATCTCGGCGGGATTGACTCGCTCCTGTAAGGGTTGTTCACCAGGATGCACTAAAGTTTTGCCACCCCGAACTGGTACAGCTTGCCGCATCCGCACCGGGTAAGCACTCCGAGAGACAGGCAACGACTCTCCCGTTAAGATCGACACATCGATATACAAACTTTCGGCAGAGACTAAGCGAGCATCAGCAGAAATGCGATCGCCTTCTTCTAATTGCATCACATCCCCCCGAACTAATTCTCGTGCCGGAATGAGCCGCAATTCGCCCTGGCGATAGACTTTCACCTGCATCGGTAACACGTTTTTTAAGGCGGCTAAGGCGCGTTCGGCTTGAAACTCCTGGGAGAAGCTAAAGATGGCGTTAATCCAGATCACGGCCCAGATTGCCCAGCCTAGTTCAGGAGTGCGAGAGATGAAGGCTAGAATTCCGGCAACCCACAGCAGTAAGGCCATAAAGTGAGTCAGTTGATCAGTGAACCGCAACCACAGAGGACGATGGGCAGGTTCAGGTAATTCATTCGCCCCAAATTTTTCCAGTCGTTGCGCCGCTTCTAGCTCGGATAAGCCACTGGCTGAGGTATGGAGAAAGTCATAAACTGCGTCAACAGGCAATGTCCAGACTGGTTGATGAAACGCTACCATAATGTCTAGCTCCTCGGCTAAATGCCGCGATCGCACTCTTACCTAATGTTTTCGCATGTTTCCAGTCTGCTCTCACCTGAACTTAACGTTTCTTGCCGGACTCAATTCAGCACACGTGAGAGTCGATTGCTGTTGCAGAACCTCAATACGACTTTGCAGTACCCGAATACGGTTTCGGAGTACCCAAATACGAC
>DATNPU010000037.1:0-9865 GCA_036703105.1 Microcoleaceae cyanobacterium | reverse complement strand
AGGAATAACTCGCTCAGTCGTCCTGCCATATGGTTGAAGGAGTGAGTTAGGGTATTCAGTTCTTGAATCGGGCTGGCCGCGATCGTTTGGTTCAGATTGCCAGAGGCCATTGCTTCGCTAGCCTGACTGAGCCGCTGAATCGGACGGGTAATCCAACGTGAGGTGAAGATCCCTATTACCGAGGCTACAATGAATGCCGCAAAACACAGTGCGATCGTGGTGCGGGTATTGGCATTAATTTCTGCCATAAAGGTCGCTTCTGGGACACCAGTGACCATAAGCCAATCTAAGCCATACTCATCACGCCAAGGGGTAGCGTTGACGAAATAGCGTTCTCCCTGAATCTCCAGCTGAAAGTGCGTATCTTCAGTAATGGACTGAAATCCGTTTGAGGCTTGAATATGTTTGGCAATCGCCTGGATAATCGGGTTAGAACTAGCGATCGCGGGCAATCTTTCCGCTGCATTGTTGACAAGTTTGAATGGCTTTTCTGTGCCCGCATTGGCGATCAAGTTACCATCTCGTTCGACAATAAATACTTGTCCAGACTGACTAATCGCTAAACTACGCAAAAAATCACTCAGTTTCAGCAAATGAATATCGGCATCAACTACTCCCAGCAACCGATTTTGCTGATCATACATGGGGCGACCAGCTGAAGCGGCCAAATAAGGCCCGTAGGGTGAATTCCAAACATAAATTTTTGCCCAAGTTGGTTTTCCGGCTTGAAGTGGAGCCGTATACCAACTTTCAGTGAAGTGGTTGTAGCTATAGGTGCCAACAATTTTGGTGCGATCGCCCTGATGGTTCGTGGCATAGGTGCGGGCACTGTTGGGTAGTTGTGATTTCCAATCATCAATCGTGACTGTTTTGCCATCGTAGCGAATCGCTCCCAATCCCTCTCCAGTCACTAATCCAATCCCAATGAAGGTCAGGTCATACGCCTGCATCTGATCCCAGAAATATTTACCTGCCGCTTCCCCATCCCGCACATTCAGCGTTCCTCGACGAATTGCTGCCGCATTAATCTGGCTCAGCGTCTGAGGTACTGAAAGATAGGCTTGCAAGTGTTCATCAATCACATCACTGGTGCGATCGATCAGCTGTTCTGCCATATCATTAACCGCTCGCTGACCGTTTCTGAAGGATAAGTAACCCACCAGACCAACGGCCGCAAAAATCTGAAGGACGAAGGGCACCACAAGCACAATCTGTAAAGGAAAAGCTTTACCTCTGGGGGGCTGCTGGGATTTCATTCGGGGAAGTTTATACTACTGTCAGCATTTATAAAATTCCCTCAACGATCGTGCCGCTAACATTATGGACATTTGACATAGTTGGTGAATTGCCGATTACCGTAGCCTAGAATTTGTTGTAAAACGTGGCCGAGGTGTAGGTAGCCACTTGGTTTGGTCTTTGTTAAGGAGAGAGGCACTACCGATTTATCTGAATGCAATACCGGAATTACGATCGTTCTATACCCGTTTCGGCTTTATTGCAACGAATAGAATGAGCGGATACAACATGGTTTTACAGAGGTTGAATTAGCGCATTGCCTTCATTAACTCGCTTCAATCTGTCGTACCGCTGTAAGTGCTGAATAACTGACTCCTGCTGTTCCTTCTCCCGGATGAGTGGAATCGCCGACTAACCAAAGATGCTGAATTGGAGTGCGATTGGCAAATCCAAATGGCCCAAAGGTTGGCACTCGTTGCCCAATCCCACCAACAATCCCCCGATCTCGCCCCGTGTATCGCGCAAACGTGCGAGGAGTGGCAGCTTCCACGACTAACAGCGTCTCCGGATTCAACGTAAAAAATTGACTTAACCGCGCGATCGCTTCATCGGTATATTGCTGCTTCAGTTGCTCATACCGTTGCTGTGCAGCCCCATCGTCTCCATCCCTCTCATTTCCGCCATCCCACCAAATTCGCGCTTCCGTAAATGACGACGCAATAATCGTAGCCTTCCCGACTGGAGCACGACCATCACCCGGACGACTAACTGAAACAAACAGCGAGTTATTCTCCCCGATCGCGCCATCATAGTCATACAAAAATTGCAAATGGGGCGGACAGTTCTGGGGAATTGCCGCTTGATCAACGCCTAAGTAAATTACAAAGGCACCAGAAGCTGGGGGCAATTTTTCCACCCGGTGTTGATAACCTGTGGGAGCTTGATCACCGAGCAATTGCATCAGATTTTGCACCGTGACATTGGCGACGACCTGATCGGCCGGTTCCGTCCAAACAGTTCCGGTTTTTTGATCTCGAATCACTACTCCGGTAACAGTGCCCTGACTGGAACAAATCTGTTCAACCGTATGCCGCATCAATAGCTGACCACCATCTCGCTCTAACGCCAGCACTAAGCGATCACTCAATGCCTGCATACTACCCTCCAAGTGAGAGAGTCCATAGGGTGCTTGCGAAACTCCTAAAGCCGTGGCGGCATACAGCAAGGCAGTGGATTCAGCATCGACTTGTGAATAGAGCTTCAGTTGTAAATCTAAGAAGGTGCGGAGGCGGCGATCGTTAGCCAAGCGATAGCCTCGCAACGCATCGCCGACTGTAGAGAATGTATGCGGCAAGGTCAACAGCGTATCCGGACGTACCGCTTTAGTCAGTTGCCAGAAATCCCATAAATTCCGAGGGGGTAATACTGGATCGCGGGATTGAAACGCCCAACTGTAGCGAAACAAATCGGCTAAAAGTTGCCAAAATGGCTCACTCCCCGGAAATTGCCGTTGGCGTTCGGCTCGCCATTGTTCTGGATCGCGCCAAACATTAATTGGAGTCGTCTCACCGGGTAAATAAACGGCACAGGCCGGATCACAGGGAGTAGCGGGAGGTAACTCAATGCCCAGTTCGCGAAAGATGCGGTGATGAATGCCCCCCGGTTCCAAGCCTGCCACCTGAGTCGCGCCAACATCAAAGGTAAACCCCTGCCGCTTGAAGGTAGAAGCACAGCCTCCCGGCACGATCGCTTGATCAATGACCAATACGGAATAGCCGCGATGCGCCAATAATGCTGCTGCCGTTAATCCTCCAATGCCTGCTCCAATCACCACCACTCGGCTAGATGCGCGATCGCCTGTTCCTGGCATAGCCTCTCGTTACATTTTTTAATAATCTACTCATCTTTAGTTTACCGAGAATCCAACGGGTTTGCAAAACTAGGGTATAGTGTCTCCATGCCCACGTTTGCGGGTTGTTCGTCATTCTCGATCGATTCATGCAGAACGAAACCTCCTCCTGGCAAACGTCGCTAAAATCTTGCTTACAGCTCATTGGTAAAGTGCCCTGGCAACTCTGGGCCTTGCTGATGTTGACGGTTCCTTTGGGGGTTGGTTGGTATGCGTTCTCCCAATTAAGTTTGCTGGATTTTTCTGGCTGCCAGTCGGTCGATGAGTCAGACAAGATTTCAGAATCGACTCGGCTCTACTGTGCTCAGATTGCCGCCGATCGCGAAACTAGTGCCGACTTAGCCAAAGCGATTCGATTAGCCAACAGTTTATCGACGGATCATCCTCTCCGACGAGAAGGCGATCGCCTGATCAAACGCTGGTCAGACCAGTTGTTAGCAATGGGTGAAACCACATTTCAGTCAGGCAAGTTGGATGAAGCGATCATGATGGTCCAACAAATTCCCCCATCCACCCCGGCCTTTGAAACCTCGGAAGCCAAGATCCGTTCCTGGCGAGAAACCTGGGCAAAAGCGGAGGAGATTTATACTGAGGTAGAGCGGAGTCTGACAGAAGATGCTGGCAACGCCGTATTTCAAGAGGCTCGGAGATTGTTAGCGATCGATAACCAGTATTGGCAAACGACTCGTTACCAGGAGTTGCTAGAACTGATTCAAGCCTCTAAAGAAACTAAGAAACAGCAGCTTGCCCGCGATCGTCAGAAGCCTGCGGCCACCAAACTGGTCACCAACGAAGCCTTCTCGACCGATCAGGTGATGACACGGTGGCGACAAGATCAAGAGAAGGAAGCGATCGCCCAGTTAGCCAAAGCCAATAAATTAGCTCAATCGAACCAGAAAGATAACCTGAAAGCGGCTGTAGCGGCAGCTGAAGAGATTCTCTATGGCACTCCCCAATATGAGGCGGCACAACAGTTAATCGAGCGCTGGAATCAGGAGATTGAACTTCAGGAAGACCAACCCTATCTGAATCGTGCCCTTCAACTGGCTAGCAAAGGTGATGTGAATTCGCTGCAAGCGGCGATCGACGAAGCCCAAAAAATCTACTACGGACGGGCGCTCTATAACGAAGCCCAAACCAAAATTGACCAATGGTATGCCCAAGTGCGCCAACTACAAGCCCAATCAGACCCGACTGGACTTGGGAATAGCAGCAATTATTCAATTACCCAACCAGTTAGCAATCAGCAATGATTCAGATGCCGTTCATTTGAGGAACTCTGGTCTGGCCTGTTGGTTTTGGGCTAACCGATCCTTTAAACCCGTCCAATCCTCCTGTTCGACTAAGGCAATGATTTGATCTAGTTGCGATCGATAGGTAGACAACGATCGCAGCAAGGCCATCTGGTTATACTGCGCCATCATCATCCCCAGCTCTGGATTACCACCTCCTACCCGACTGGTATCCCGGAAGCCGGAGCTAGCCAACGCTTTCGCCAGGGCTAGAACCGCAGGATCGGCTTCGCTTAAACAGGATTGCATTAAGCTGGCACTAATCATCACCGGTAGATGCGAGATCCAAGCAACCGCTCGATCGTGATCCTCCGGTGTACAGTGATAAATTTTGGTCTGTAGGGGGCGCACTAACTCTTCCACCACTTGCACCGATTCGGGTGGTGTTGCATCTGTAGGAGTTAACACATACGGCGCCCCTATAAACAGGTTATACTGTGCAGCCTCAATCCCACTTTCAGTATTGCCAGCCATTGGGTGTCCACCGACAAAGTTGGCCCACAATGGCTCGATCGTCTGCACCACCCACCCTTTTACTGAACCCACATCCGTCAAGATGGTTTCTGGCGACAAATGCGGCATTAATTCGCGCACCGTTGCTTCCATCACCCCTAATGGAGTACAAATAAACACCACATCAGCTGTTTGCAGTAAGGTTGGGCTAGTGCTGGCCTCGTCCACCACTCCCCGTTCCATTGCCCGATCGCAGGTCTGTGGCTTGCGACTCACGCCCAAAACCCGATGTCCCAGCGCTCTTAAATCCAATCCGAGTGATCCACCAATCAATCCAAGCCCTACAATTCCGATATTCATCCCACTTTGACACCATCTACCAGGTTAATTTTGACCCGGATCGGAGCACACTAGCATTGGTGTCGCCTAAAAAAAGCTAGGGGTCGCACAAGGAATCCTGATGAAAACCGAGGAAGTTCTGAAACAGTACGCTGCCGGGGAGCGTAATTTTCCATCCCTAAGTCTGAATGAAGCCAACCTGAGCGGGGTTAACCTGAGCGGGGCAAATTTGAGCGGGGCAAATTTGAGCGTCGCTAACTTGAGTGGGAGTAACCTGAGCGATACGAATCTCAGTCGGGCCAAACTCAATGTGGCCAAACTGAGTGGTGCTAACCTGAGCCGCGCCAATTTGACCGAAGCAAACCTGAATGTTGCCAATCTTTCCTTGGCTGACCTGAGTAAAGCAAACATGTCCCAAGCCTCTCTCGTTCGCGCCGAACTGACGAGAGCCGAATTGAGCGGAGCTAACCTCAGCTATACCAACTTCAGTGGGGCCGACTTGAAAGATGCCAAGCTGAGAAGTGCCAATTTGAGCTATGCCAACCTCAGTCGTGCGGATTTGAAGTGGACGACCTTAACCGTCGCCAATCTGACCCAAGCCAATCTTCACGGTACTGACCTCAGTAGTGCTGACTTTAGTGGGGCGGACTTAAGCCATACCGAACTGCGACAGGCCAACCTGAGTCGGGCCAACCTGCGAGGAGCCAATTTAAATGGGGCCAATCTGCGGTGGGCTGACTTAAGTGGGGCTGATTTAAGCTGGGCCGACCTGAGCGGTGCCAGGCTCAGTGGGGCTAATTTAACCGGAGCTAACTTAAGTCGAGCCAATTTATTAGGCACCATTTTGGTTCATGCCGACTTGACCCGAGCGAGCTTAATTGATGCCGACTGGGCAGGAGCCGATCTGAGTGGGGCGACGCTAACTGGAGCCAAACTGTATGGCGTATTACGGTTTGGGGTGAAAACCGACGGCATGATCTGTGAGTGGGTCGATCTCAGCCCTAATGGCGACCAGAGCAGTATTCAACGGCTGACGATCGATGACTATAAAGTCTTTTTCCAAGAAGCGCCTCCAACAGTGCAGCTGGTGATTGATGCACCCTTTAACCAGGAAGCCCATTACGCTTTGGCAACGGCCTATCGGCAACTGGCCCAACAACACTCCGAGCTGCTCAGACCACCTAACATTCAAGTTGGTCGGCGGCGTACCACTCTCACTTTTGAGATGAGCAGCGATCGGCAGTTGTTTCTGGCGGCTTATCTAGCCGTGTTGCCATTTAAGGATGCGGTGAATACCCAACATAACTTTAAGTCTTTATTAGAGATGATTCAGACAGCCAGTACCGGTAAGAATGCGAAACAATCGCTCCAGTTTCAATTCCTCCAAACCACTTTAAGTGAAACTCTAGCTCAAGCAACTGAGATCACCCTACCTGACGAGATTGGAAAAATTCAGGAGCAGTTGGAATTCCTCCAAGCCCCAACCAAAACGACCCTGACAAGTTCTGGAAATCATAGTTTGGTCATTTATAACCATCCCATGTTTGGCAAACGCTTGATCGAGAGTCCTGATAGCGTTCTCCCGGCGACTGCCCTACTGCAAAACTACCCCACAGTACTTCCCGGACTAACGACATTAATTGAATTTGTCCAAAGTTTTTATTATGAACGATAGAAGATTGCTGCTGCCTCGTTTAGGCATTGGCCTAGTTGCAGTTGGCGAACTCGATCGGATCATGGGCAGAAATCACTTGAATCCGATCGGGGTGATTTTGTTGCAATTGGCGTAAGCGCGCCTGGTTTTGCAGCCGGGCTGGGTTGTCCATCGCGCCCAATCGTTGGACTACCGCAAGTCCCCAGGGACAACTCGGTGATTCTGCCTGCATTTCCCAGTGATGATAGTAGGCATCTCCGGCATGAAGTAGCCAGCCCTGAGCCGTTTGGATGGCAATGCCGGTATGTCCGAAGGTATGTCCGCTTAAGGGAATGAGCAGGATTTCCGGGGGCAGACCTTCCAACTGGCGAACACAGTTAAACCCGAACCACTCCTCGCCTTGAGCTTGATACCGGACCCAGTGAGGGTGGTGTGACCATTGGGCCGGCTGATAGCGATACCGATGTAACGATCGCTCGAGCCAGTTTTGGGAAGCGGTATGGCATGTCTCGATCACCGTGGCGTATTCCTGATCAAGTAAGTGAACGGTGGCTTGGGGAAAGTCTGACAAGCCACCAGCATGATCAAAATCCAGATGGGTCAGGATAATATGCTGCACCTCCGATCGATCAAAGCCCAGCCGCTCCACCTGCCACAACGCCGTCTCTTCTAGGGCGAGACGAGGACGGGCCAAAAATCTGAACTGGCGAGTCAGCCGCTGTTCGGGATGCTGAATATCCTGCACTCCTAACCCCGTATCAACTAAGACTAATCCCGCTGGGGTCTCAACCAGTAAACAGTGACAAACCTGGGGCGATCGCCGAAATAGCGATCCCTGGCCACTGATGAGACAGCCACCCAGCAAACACTGAGTGGCACAGTTGAGATGATGGACGCGCATTAGCGTTTTGAGGAAAGGGCCGTTTGAGTTAGGGACCAGTCTGGACGTAAATTCCGGGCCTGCCGCAGATACGGGTGATAAATCTTTACATCTGGATCGGGCGTATTAAAGTGGATCAGGAAGCGGATACACCGTTCTAAGCTCCCTTCCACATGCATCTGTTGGACATCGAGCAATGGCACATTCGCCCAATGGGGGCGTTCCCGCGCGATCGCAGCAGGGAAAATGGCATCCAAGTCTTTAGTGACTGTAAATGTCACACTGACAATCTCATCGGGATCAAGGTGGTTATGGGCTTCCAACTCATCTAATAGTTCACGCACCGCTTCTCGAATCGCCTCAACAGTGTTCTCTGAGACGGTTGTAGCCCCACGAATCGCTCGCACTCGCCAACCCACGCCCAATCCTCCCGGAATTGCAAGAAAGAAATCAAAACCAGAGTTGATAATATCCTATCGATCGATATTAGCCGACGAAGATAAGGGGAAAATCAGACCCCTTTCCGATCATGGCTGAAGATCCCCCGAACGTCAGTATATTGATCGCGATGTTACCGAAACTTCAACAAATTCAGTAAAGCATCCAACTTTGCTTATTGTCTCCACAGCCATAACGGCAACCCATTGGTTTCTAGCTCAAACTCCAGCCAGTTAATGCCCGCCGAGAGTCCAGGTAGATGAGAGAGTTGGGTTGTTGCCCGCTCGTCGCTGACCAGCCGCCGTAATATTGGTTTACGTTCCTCTAGGGTAAAACAGGTGGTTTTCTCCGGATCCAGTCCGGCTAATTCAGCCGCCCAACGTCGAGCATCTTCCTCGGTTCCCAGGCGATCGACGACCCCTAGCTCCAAGGCTTGCTGTCCGGTAAAAATGCGGCCATCGGCAAAACTTTTTACCGTTTCGACGGCCAAATTCCGAGCTTCAGCTACCGTCTGGACAAATTGCCGATAGCTGATATCGATCAGTTCTTGCAAAATGTGACGTTCGGAATCGGTCATTTCGCGATCGAAGGCCAGAATATCTTTATAAGGGCCTGATTTGACGACCTTAAATGAAACTCCCACCCGCTCTAATAAGCGCTCTAAATTATTTCCTCGTAGAATTACCCCAATACTGCCTGTGATGGTGCCGGGATTCGCCATAATATGGGGTGCACCCATGCCAATGTAGACCCCGCCGGAGGCTGAAATATTGCCAAAGCTGGCCACAATTTTGGTTTTAGATTGCAGCCGCTTCAGCGCATCATAAATTTCCTGCGAATCACCCACCGTCCCCCCCGGGCTATCAATCCGCAGGAGCAAGGCAGGAAACTTCCGCTCTTCCACCGTTTTCAGCGCTTCCAGGACCCGTTTCCGGGTGCCGCCTGCGATCGCCCCGGTAATCTCAATTCGGGCTATTTGTTTACGAAATCGTCGTTTTAGAAACCAAATCATAGTTGTCTGTATTCAGTAAATTAACAATCACCCACTATCCAGAGAGATGCAGCGATCGATTGGAACTCGGATTTTACCCTAGTCCTCCCTATCCCTTGATCTTCCTGATCTACCCTATCTCCTATTGTTAAGCCAGCCGCCGTAGATACTTAACATAACTATAAGATTGGGTACAATCGTGGAAAGCGATCGGTCTACTGCCTGATTATTTTCTGACGTTCCCGATAAAATTCATGCCATCCAAACTCACTGCCTCTCGATTGCCCGTTGCCGCTCTCCTGCTGATCGCCCCGTTTTTCTTTTGGGGAACGGCAATGGTGGCGATGAAAGGAGTCATTCCAAATACGACTCCTTTGTTCATGGCGGGCATTCGTCTCGTACCGGCTGGGATATTGGTATTACTGAGTGCAGTGTTGATGGGTAGACCACAACCCAAGGGCTGGGCAGCCTGGTTGTGGATCGCCTTGTTCGCCTGCATTGATGGCACCTTATTTCAGGGGTTTTTGGCTGAGGGCTTAGTGCGTACCGGAGCCGGTCTGGGTTCGGTGATGATTGACTCGCAACCGATCGCCGTAGCCTTAATGGCCCTCTGGCTGTTTGGGGAACATATTGGCGCGATCGGGTGGCTAGGTCTGGCTCTGGGAATTGCTGG
>DATNPU010000036.1:0-7106 GCA_036703105.1 Microcoleaceae cyanobacterium | reverse complement strand
GAGCCAAATAACTGTTCTGAAACCGAACTCCTGGGAGGAGTACCCAACATAATTAAATCAATCTGGTGGTTTTTAGCGATTCTGAGAATATCGTCGATCGCCTTACCAGACTCAATCACCACCTGAACCTCAATGCCCTCTGGTACATTGGCCAGAGCGGGCTTCAGCATAGCTTGAGCTTGAGCCGTTTTCTCTTCGTCAATGCGGGGAATGGTGCCACTCTGCCAAAACGGCACACTGTGTAAAAACGTGATATGCCGGATGCCACCTGCGGCCAGACTAGGAACAAAATGCCCGAATCGATGCAGCGCATCTGAAAAGTCGGTGGCAATAAGCAATCGCTGAAACATAAGCCAGTGATTAGGAAATTTCGACTATCGTTGCCCCTAACACTAACATGCTGACGCGATCAGGCGCAGATGATGGACTGACGTTATAGCGCTCCCATTACGACGATGTGGCGGCGCAAAGCATATCGATCGCTTGATCCGCGTTGATCAACCGCTTCAACACCACCTGACCAATGTTCTGGGCGATGTGTTCCAATTGAGCGGGAGCTTCCGGCTTCACTTCTACCATCAGCACTGCATCTTCCACGCGATACAGCCACAGTTTCTCGCCCTGCTCCCAAATGCAAAGTTCCAGTCGTTGGATTTGAGGTTTACGCCGCCAAGCATTCTCGTCCCATAATCCTCCCATTTCCCAGACCCGACCGACAATCCATCCGTCTGATAGAAAAAAGTACTTCACGAAGCGTTGTGCAATGGGGTAATGGGCGATCGACAGCAGGTAGCCAATTGATATAAGCAACTATTGAATAGCCAGCACGTTAATCAATGGCTATTTACATTCTCTGTTTGTGTATTGACGGGTTGTTTCCAAATAATTTGGCGGCGATACGGATCGATTCGATTACTTTGCTCCTGCATGATCTCCCGCGTTTGGCTGGGATCAAAGTAATAGTTAAAACTGGATTGGACTCGTTGTACGCGATCGCCCGTTGATTGGACGGCCGCCTGAAGCTCTTGCAATCGTACTTCCTGACTGGCTCGATAGGGCAGGAGTTGGATCAAGGCCGCTGTGGCCGCCACCGACACCACTACGTTTACTGCCAGTTTTGCCGAGGCTTCATAAGCAATCTCTCGATAGACTTGTCGTTGTTTCTGCCGAGAACTCGCTTTAGAAGCAACCCGTTGAGGTCTGACAGGCTGTGGCTGGGGTCTAGATGGCTTAAGTGCGTACATGGTGGTCGATCCGGTCTCCTAATACAAATAGGGGGGCTAGGAGCTAGGGAGGAAAAAAATCACCCCGGCTGCCGGTCTTGTTCGACTGGCGATCTGGCATGAAGCAGTATATGGGAGAATCTCGTTCTTGGGAAGATAGCTGTCAGCGAAATTGATCGACATCCAAACTTCAATCGGCTGAGTTTGATTAAGCCATCCCTTTACACTCAGACAGTTGTTAGACGTAGTAATCTCCTAAAAAATGCAGAAAACCTGTCCTGACAGGTTAATCCTACAGTTAGATTACCTATTTCCAGTTAGAAGAACCTCTATCCGGGAAAGTAACCGAGGCAATTGTAGAACCAAACTGTCAAAACAGGCTAACCATATCGTGACAAATAGATGCTATTTGTAAAGCTCTGTCGCAAGGCGGAAGGCCATGATACCGGGAAGCAGGGCAACCACGAGGGCAACAAAGATTTGGCTATCTGATAAAGACATGGTTTTAAGACTCCTTTTTTCAGGGGTTGTAAAGGTTTATGGTTTCATAATGTCGGGGAAAATGGCCGTTTGCGACCGATCTTGTTACAAGTTGCAACAGAACCCATTACGTGGCATCAGTAGTAGTATTCAGGTTTTAAGATTATCGAATGATCGATCAACTGCTGGAACTTTCCCCCAACTTTGGGCTAGACACATTACTGCTGCTGCCAGTGTTAATTGCCTTAGAGGCAGTGTTATCGGCTGATAACGCGATCGCTTTAGCAGCCTTGACTCAGGGATTGCATGATCCTGCCCTGCAACGGCGGGCGCTCAACATTGGGCTGATACTGGCGTATGTCCTACGCATGAGCTTAATTTTGACGGCCAGTTGGGTACTGCGATTTTGGCAATTTGAGTTAGCCGGAGCCTTGTATTTGCTGTGGCTAGTGTTCCAGTATTTTTCTTCGTCCTCAGACGATGAGGGTGAACATGGTCACCACGGCCCCCGGTTTGATTCCCTGTGGCAAGCCATTCCGATGATTGCCGTCACAGATCTAGCCTTTTCGTTGGATAGTGTCACTACTGCAATCGCCGTATCTCGCGATCTCACAATTATTCTGTTGGGGGCCACGATCGGGATTATTACTCTGCGATTCATGGCTGGGCTATTTATTCGCTGGCTAGATGAGTTCACGCATTTAGAAGATGCCGGTTATATTACTGTCGCTTTGGTCGGCTTTCGTCTATTACTACGAGTGATCAACGACCAGCTTGTGCCACCCGAATGGTTGATGGTCAGCGCGATTGGACTAATTTTCCTCTGGGGGTTTTCCAAGCGATCGGACTCGGAAACTTCCGAAACAGCAGTCCCAGAAGGCCAAAGTGTTAGTCCAGCGCAGGATCCTCAAGAAACTGCGATCGAAACCAAAAAGTAATTTGCTCTTAAGTTAAGCGTTCCCAGGTCAAGTGTTTAGTCGCATTCAGATGCCAACGCAGTAGATCGGCAGGTTGGCCTGGATATTCCATTGTGAGGCCGATCGCCCGTCGGGGAGCCGTTGTGGCTAAGGCGATCGCGGTTTCTGGTGGGCAAATTCCCCACTGCACCAAGTTCTGCACCCCTACCAGTAACGGTAGCGTCGTGCCGGAGAGTGTTCCATTCAATAACCGGGCAGTTCCCTGTTTTACCTCAATTTGCCGTTCATCCCAGGGATAAATCCCATCTGGCAATCCCAACGGGGATAAGGCATCGCTGACCAGAAAAATACCATCATCATAGCCACTGGCTTGCAGCAAGAGTTGCATCATGATCGGGTCAACATGTTGTCCGTCGGCAATCAAGCCACAGGAAACCTGCGGATGCACGATCGCGGCTCCGAGTAATCCGGGTTCGCGGTGATGCAGTCCCGGCATGGCATTAAAGGCATGGGTGACCATCGTTGCCCCTTGCTCAAACGCCTGATTTGCCTGGGCTGCTGTGGCTAGCGAATGTCCCAAACTTACAGTAATTCCCAGCGATCGCAGGTAGGGAATCACGTCCCCGGTGGAGTCAAGTTCAGGGGCCAGGGTGATCACCTTGACTAAACTGGCATAATCTCCCAACACACGTTTAACGGTGTCGATCGTTAGGGGTTGTAAATGTTCTGCCGGATGAGCACCCCGCTTTTCAGGATTCAGAAAGGGACCTTCCAGGTGAACACCGAGAATTTGAGCGGAGGGAGATTGAGAAGATGAGGCAGATGGTAGGTGGGCGAGGGTTTGCAGCGATCGCTGAATATTGGCAATCGAGGTGGTAACTAATGTAGGAAGAAAGCCATCTACACCTTGCTGCCAGAGGAATTGGGCGATCGTGGTAAGTTGGTCGCCATATTCAGGACGTAGATCGGGAAAGGCTAAACCGAGTGCCCCATTAATTTGCAGGTCGATGCCACTCCAGGAGAGCCAGTCGCCTGCCACATCGAGAGTGCTGGATGTATCCTGTGGCAGGGGGGCGCTCATAGGAATCACGGCTTGGATGATACCCTCAGCAATTGAAATTTGTTGCCGTCCCTGATAACCGGGAATTTGAGCGTTAATAATTAGCAGCTTATCTAACATTGCCCATACCAACCAGTTCACCTTAATACCCTACACCTGGGCGATCGCAAATCATGGGTCGCAATGAGGAAAACTTGTGAGAGGCTATTGTACGGAATACTTTTCACGGTTCTGATCGGATAGCGTTATGACGAAACCTGTGGTTGGCATTATTATGGGCAGCGATTCAGATCTGCCGACAATGCAAGCGGCGATCGCGGCTTGTGAAGAATTTGAGGTGCCGTGTGAAGTGGGGATCGTTTCAGCTCACCGGACGCCTGATCGGATGGTGGAGTATGCCAAGCAGGCGCATGGACGTGGGATTAAAGTGATTATTGCTGGAGCAGGAGGTGCTGCTCACCTGCCTGGAATGGTGGCCGCCCTGACGCCACTACCAGTGATTGGAGTTCCGGTGGCCAGCCGTCATTTACAGGGAGTGGATTCGTTGTATTCGATCGTCCAGATGCCTGCCGGAATCCCTGTGGCAACAGTCGCGATCGGCAATGCCCGCAATGCTGGATTATTAGCAGTCCAAATTTTAGCCACCTCAGATCCAGCCTTGTTAGAAAAAGTGCAGCAGTATCGCCAAAGTTTGGCGCAAATGGTAATGGATAAACAAGCAAAACTAGATGCTGTCGGCTATCAACGCTATTTAGAGGGCTAATTTAGGTACGAACAAATGCATATTCAAAGGTACGGATCTGCTCGAACAGATCTGTATCTTGAGTTGTAAATGCACAGATATCTAGGTAATAAATTGTTGGAGTTCCACTTTTACGGCGATTTGATAGCAAACAGGTATTGAGATCACGAAATGCTGGAATGATGTCTCCCGATAAACTTATGACATAGTTGCCAAAATTGTCATAGACGATAAAGTGGCGATAGCCTATGGCTAATAATGACTGAATTGCTGCAAGTGCTTCGGATTCTCCCTGTGGATTAAACGAGATGTCATATTCAAAATAGAGAATTGGTTGGAGGGTTGATAAGATTTCTACCGATGCTTGCAGAATTGAAAAATCAAAGCCATCCGTGTCAATTTTTAATAATTTAGTTGCTTGAAATTGGGGATAACGCTGAAGGATACTATTTAAGCTATGCATCTCTACAAACCATAGTGGCTGCTCCACGGTGGGTAAGGTTGTAATTGATGCTGTTCCTCGCTCAGAAACAAGCTGTTCTAAATCAACTACTTCACCATCCTGACCCACGAAACAGGTAGCAATCTCAATCCTTCCGATCGTTGCGGCATTATGCTCCAAATATTCCAGAAACTCTGGATTTCCTTCAATACAAAGGACTGAAATATCCGCAAAGCTCCGAATCAAAGCCGCACTGTCACCAATATTGGCACCAATATCAATGGCTGTTGAATCAACATATTTTTGAAATATAGTTTGAGCAATATAGCCCAAAGCCGTATCGTAGCGCCGCCAGTTTTCTTGATAGCGATCGAGGGGATGATCGGGCGGTAACAGAATTGTATATTGACCAATGGTATAAGGCTTAGACATGCATTAATCGCCCGGTTTAAGCATGATGAGATCACCAACACTAATTCTTTTCAGGTTGTGATTGAGTTTAGTTAAGAGGTAGATTAAGCAGCAGTATTCGTGTAGCTTAGTGACTACCACGAGTCCCAATATCCGAGACATCAGCAACTTTGCTTGCCAACCTAAAAGGATACTTTAAAAGTCCGATTGCCTCTAGAAAATTGTATAGGTCCTCCTAAATCTCTGCACACCACTAACGCCAAGAAAACGGGGAACTATAAGGCGATTTCCCCTTTTAAAAGGGGTTAGGAAGGACTCTAAGTGACGAATACAAGAGACCATGTCTTTTCTAACGATCTCTAAGAGGATTGAGCAGCTTGCCGACGTTTAAGTAAGTTCACTAAAGCCGTTCGGTTTTGCTGGGCTTTCGTGTCATTGGGATTAATCGCTAAGACTTTGTCGTAACTGGCGATCGCATCCTCATAGCGCTCCAGGCTCACCAAAACTCCACCCCGATTATTCCAGGCTCGGTGATCTTTAGGCTGCAATGCTAAAGCCCGATCGTAGCTGCTGACCGCTTGCTCAAACTGGCCTAAATTTTTGTACGCGACACCTTGATTAAACCAGGCTTCAAACGATTGAGGATTCAGTTCCAAGGCTTTGGTGTAACTGGCGATCGCATTCTGGAAATCACCTAATTTCATCAATGCGGATCCTCGTCCATACCAAGCTCCAGCATGGTTCGGTTGATACTTTAAGGTTTTGTCATAACCAACGATCGCATCCTTAGGACGATTCAATTGTTTTAAGCACAACGCCCAGCGATACCAAACCTCTGCATTCTCTGGTTGTAAGCGCAGGGCTTTATCGTAACTGGCCATCGCCGCCTCATGATCGCCCAGATCCTTCAGGGCGTCACCCCGACCTACAAACGCTTCCTGATACTCGGGCCGCAATTCCAAGGCATGGGTGAAATGGGATACGGCTCCTTCATAACGACCAGTTGCCTGGAGCGCAAAGCCTTGACAGTACCAGGCATCGGCACAATCGGGACGCTGCTCTAGGACATGCCGCAATACCCCGATCGCCTCTTCATACTGCCCAGTCGCAAATAACGCAAAGCCCTGACAGTACCAGGCATCCAAACAATCTGGTTGATCATGGATTACTTGTTGTAAGACTTGAATGGCGTCTTGATATTGCCCAGTGGCATAGTATGCCTGACCAAGAATACAGGCTGCATTGGGAAATTGGGCATCCAGTGTTAGAGCCTGCTGACAACTGCGAATGGCCACCTCGTACTGTCCGCCAGCATAGGCCGTCCAAGCCAAACTATAGTGGGCCTGTGGGCTATCGGGTTGCAGGGCGATCGCTTGCTCAAAACAGGCGATCGCGTCGGTATGTTGTCCCAAGTGGATCAAGGCACTGCCTTTGTCCTGCCATGTAGCAGCGTGATCCGGCTGTGCTTGCAGGAGCTGATCACAGTGGGCAACGATCGCAGCGTAATCAATGGCTTCCTGATGTTCCAACAGTTCGGTAGCTGCCTGCCTGCCTGCCTGCCCTGATAGGGTATCAGCCGATTCCGGATCCGTATATTCAGTGTTGACTGTATCGATCTGGATGGTCTGGCTCATGATCTCCAAATCCCCTTTTTCCTATGTACTGTCGTGAACTGGAGCTAGTTCACCCAAGTTGAACTGAGAACTACTATCCAGAGTACCCAGTCCACTCTTTAAGTACTACAAAATTTAAGGATGTCAGCCAAAATACGTAGAGAGGAGAGAAAAATGTGGGAGAGATCGGGGAGATAAGGGAGATAGAGCCGATGGGG
>DATNPU010000030.1:0-1562 GCA_036703105.1 Microcoleaceae cyanobacterium | reverse complement strand
GGGGGGGGGGTAGTGTTTTACTGTTTCATTTCAACTATTGGCTACCGATCGCGCTGCCTCTGACTATGATGACAGCCACCGTCGTCGCTGTGCTGCTCAATGATCGCCTTCAGATGAATGCGCTATTACAACAACAAGTCCAATCACTTTGGCAAAGGTATCAGCCCGATTTAGTCAATCATCCATCCCCGCTAGCGGCATCAGTGGAGTCAAGCACTGCACTCTGGAACGCCGCCTCTAGTGTGACGCAGTTGGCCACATTAGCCGAGCAGTTTGGCCGATCGCAATCCACGCAGGCTGCCATTGCTCGCAGTTTATCGATCGGATTGCTCGCCGCAGATTTAGAGAACAAAATTTGGTTTTGTAATCCCCATGCCTGTGAATGGTTATCTGTGCAACCGGGGGATGATTTGACGGTGTGCTTGGTACCAAATTGGCTCACGGCTGAGGAATGGCAAGCCGATCGTAGCCAACTGATACAGCAACAACGAGTGGCTCCGAGAGAATTGCGGCGTGATAATCGTTGGTTTGAAATTAAGTTAGAACCATTAACCTATCAAGCTGGGCTGACCTCTGAGCATTCAGGGAGCGATCGCATCGATGGGCTGCTGTTGTTGCTCGAAGATATTACAGTGCGCAAACAGGTTGAAGCGACATTGGAACATCAAGTGCAGGAACACCAACGCCTCAGCCAACTGAAAGATGATTTTCTCAGTACGGTGTCCCATGAGTTGCGGGCACCTATGGCTAACATCAAAATGGCGATCGCCATGCTGAAGATCGCGAAATCAGACTTAGAGCGAGAACGCTACCTAAAAATATTACAAAGTGAATGCGCGCGGGAGATGGACTTAATTAATGATCTCCTTGATTTACAACGCTTAGAAGCTGGGGCGCGCATTTATAGTCCTGAAACCATTGATCTGCAAGACTGGATCCCGGTTCTAGTCGAACCCTTTTATCAACGTGCCGAAGCCCAACAACAAACGCTGCAAGTCCATATACCTGCTCAGCTACCGAGTGTAGTTTCTGATCAACCGAGTTTGGAGCGGATTATGGTGGAACTAGTAAACAATGCCTGCAAGTACACACCGCCCACCGGAGAAATTAAAGTCACAGCTGGCTGGTCGTCTACCTATGTAGAACTAGTCGTACAAAACTCCGGTGCAGAAATTCCTCCTGCTGATCTACCACGTATTTTTGAAAAGTTTTATCGGGTTCCTCGTACCGATCGCTGGAAACGGGGTGGCACTGGGTTAGGATTGGCTTTAGTCAAAAAGCTAGTTGAATACTTGGGTGGCAAGATTGAGGTCAAAAGTAGTGCCGGACAAACGACGTTTATCGTGCAACTACCACTCCGCGCTCAAGTTCCTGATGTTTTAGAGTCATAGCCTTTTATTGAATTATGGTTCCCAGTAGAATCCGATCGACAAATTTGGTAATTAGTTGATTGGCGATCGGGGTAGCTTGCAAACTACTGAGAATGCCATCTAACACTTCGCGATTTTCTAAGTAGCGATCGTGATAGCGGGTAATCCGGGCAGATAGATCTGGCGCATCTA
>DATNPU010000035.1:0-18749 GCA_036703105.1 Microcoleaceae cyanobacterium | reverse complement strand
AGTGAATTGGCTGACGACTAACAACTCACCACCAATTTCCTGCACAGACTGATCAAACCGACCACCATCCCCCGTTGGAAACAAGCGCAATTCCAAACATTTGCGGGCCATCCACTCCAGTTCGGCAGTAGTATCCGTTTCTGTGATCCCGACCAACAGATTCAGACCCCGCCCAATGCTGCCAATTACCTGCCCATCGACCAACACTTGAGACGATCGCACTCGCTGAATCACAACCTGCATAACTCAATCAGTAGATGAAACGAAAGGCAGAGTAATAGTATAGGTTGGTTCAGTTCCGCGCTGTGCGGACGATCGCACTCAACACTATCGCCATCATGGGTTCGTCTCCAGTTCTGCAAAATTACATCAACGGGCAATGGGTCACTTCCAGTACCACCGAGTTTCTGGAGGTAGTGAATCCCGCAACGACTGAAGTTTTAGCCACTGTGCCCCTGTCGCTGGCCAGTGAAGTGGATCAAGCGACTCAAGCAGCGGCAACGGCCTTTGTCAGTTGGCGACGAACTCCCGCCAGCGATCGCATTCAGTACCTGTTCAAGCTCAAGGCATTACTGGAAGAACATCTCGAATCCCTGGCCCGCACGATCACAACGGAATGTGGCAAAACCCTGGCAGAATCCAGAGGCGAACTGCGGCGGGCGATCGAGAATGTGGAAGTGGCCTGTGGCATTCCTATGTTGATGCAGGGCTACAACTCGGAAGACATTGCCAGAGGGATTGACGAATTCATGATCCGGCAACCCGTGGGCGTAACAGCGATCATTGCCCCGTTTAACTTTCCGGGCATGATTCCGTTTTGGTTTATGCCCTACGCGATCGCCTGCGGCAATACCTGTGTGATCAAACCCTCGGAGAAAGTGCCGCTCACCTTACAGCAGATCATGCAGTTGCTGGAACAAACCGGGTTACCAGCAGGAGTTGTGAATCTAGTGAATGGCTCGAAAACCGTAGTGGATGCAATTCTCGACCATCCCACCATTCGCGCCATTAGTTTTGTCGGCTCGACCCCGATCGCCCGTTATGTTTACAGTCGAGCAGCGGCGAATGGGAAGCGGGCCCAGTGTCAGGGTGGGGCGAAGAACCCGGTGATTGTGTTACCGGATGCTGACATAGAGTTAACCACGCGGATTATGGCAGACAGTGCTTTTGGGTGTGCCGGACAACGGTGTTTAGCGGCTTCAGTAGCCATTACTGTCGGGGCAGCCAAACAGACGTTTACGGAAGCGATCGCAGATACGGCCCAATCGCGGCGAGTCGGTTACGGGCTGGAAGATGGGATACAAATGGGGCCAGTAATTACGGCGCAAAGTCGCGATCGTATCTACAGTTTGATCCAACAGGGCGCTAACTCTGGCGCTACCGTGCTCGTAGATGGACGCGAGCCAGCGATCCCCGGTTATGAACAGGGCTACTTTGTTCGACCGACTATCTTGCAAAACCTCGATCCCGCTAGCGAACTGGTGCACACAGAGATCTTTGGGCCCGTATTGAGCCTGATTCATCTAGAGACGATCGACGAGGCGATCGCCCTGATCAATCAGGGGCAGTACGGCAACATGGCCTGTTTATTTACCAGTAGTGGCACAGCAGCTCGCAAATTCCGCTATGAAGCCGAAGCGGGTAATATCGGGATCAATATTGGGGTGGCCGCACCGATGGCATTCTTTCCGTTTAGTGGCTGGAAAGATAGTTTTTTCGGCGATTTGCATGGACAGGGGCACCAAGCCGTTGAGTTTTTCACCCAAACCAAAGTTGTGGTCGAACGCTGGCAGGACTGGACACGGCAGTTCTAGTCTTCGCTATAGCCTTGAATATTCTCCGGCTCGAACTGCTTGATGATTGTGCTGGCTTGTCGAGTTAGAGATTCTGATCCCTTGACCACAATCAAATACTTTCCAGCCTTGAGCCGATTCCGGTAGGGCAGGGCATCTCCCCCCCCGATCGCTAATCCCACACCACCACCGACAAAGAAACTGCCCATTGCCCCAGACACCGCCCCTAACAAGCCACCAATCAAGTGATTACCAATTTCTCCCGCCCAGGCAAAGGTATCAAGGTTGGTGATCAGGCTAAACGTCACGCCAGCGGCAAAGCCAAACGGCACCAGCCAGAAGGACATGAGACGCGCAAGTTGCCCAGCCCGTTTGTTGGGATCAATCAACCCATACTCATCGGCCGTTTGATAGCCTTTGCCCAAGAGCGCCACATTACTCATCTGTAGCTCTGCCTTCTCTAAGGCCGAGTAAGCGGCTTCTGCCTGAATACGATCGCGCAATACAGCAACCAGATAATTCATAACCCTCATTTCCTCAGTCAGCACCATTCCTTAGCGTAACAGTCAGGGAGGTTGAGGTGATGGGAGATAGAGAGATGGATTGAGGGAACTAATTAAAATAATCGGGCGGTTTCAATAAATTGGGATCCAAAATAACGTATTGTAAATAGCCTGACCGATCGGCAATAGCAAGCGCTGTCTTAATTTGAGAGAGTTTATACTTACTGACTTACCGTTGTTAATTCACACTTGTCATAGCTCTCAAGAATACCTGTTGCCGCATAGGGCCACCTGTTGTTTGTTCACTCGTATCTGTTGATCATGCCTAAGGTTCTTGTTTCTGATCCGATCGACCAGGTTGGAATTGATATTCTGTCGCAGGTTGCCCAGGTTGATGTGAAAACGAACCTGTCGCCAGAAGAACTGATTAAAACGATTCCAGACTATGATGCCTTGATGATTCGCTCTGGAACTCGTGTAACGCAGGATGTGATTGAGGCCAGCCAGAATCTCAAGATTATTGGTCGGGCGGGAGTTGGTGTCGATAACGTCGATGTCATGGCGGCCACCCGGAAAGGGATTGTTGTTGTCAACTCGCCGGAAGGCAATACGATCGCCGCGGCCGAGCACACTTTAGCGATGATGTTGTCCATGTCTCGCTACATTCCTGCCGCCAATCAATCCGTCAAAAGTGGCAAATGGGATCGCAAAAGTTTCACAGGCGTTGAGGTTTACAAGAAAACGCTAGGAATTGTGGGGTTAGGCAAAATCGGTGCTCACGTCGCAACGGTTGCTCAAGCGATGGGCATGAAGTTGCTGGCCTATGATCCATTTGTGTCGAATGAGCGGGCTGAACAGTTGGGCTGTCGGCTCGTCGATCTCGATATTCTGTTGCAGGAAGCAGATTACATCACCCTACACCTGCCGAAGACCGCCGAAACCACCAATTTGATTAATGCCAATGCGATCGCCAAAATGAAGCCGAACGCGCGCATTGTTAACTGTGCCCGGGGTGGGATCGTGGATGAGGCTGCTCTGGCAGAAGCCCTGAAGGAAGGCAAAATTGCCGGAGCCGCGTTGGATGTGTTTGCCGCCGAGCCTCTCGGTGAGTCGTCGCTGCGGGAATTGGGCAAAGAAATGGTGCTGACTCCCCACTTGGGCGCGTCCACCGAAGAAGCTCAGGTGAATGTCGCGATCGATGTAGCAGAACAAATTCGTGATGTGTTGCTGGGTCTACCCGCGCGATCGGCCGTAAACATTCCCGGTCTGCGTCCCGATCTATTAGAGCAACTGCGCCCCTATCTGCAACTGGCAGAAACCTTGGGCAACCTGGTGGCTCAACTAGCAGGCGGACGGATCGAGTCTCTAAATATCCGCCTCCAAGGGGAACTGGCAACGAACCAAAGCCAACCGATCGTCGTCGCCGCACTCAAAGGCTTGCTCTCCCATGCCCTCCAAGAACGAGTTAACTACGTTAACGCTAGTCTGGAAGCCAAGGAACGAGGTATTCATGTGATTGAAACCCGGGATGCGGCCATTCGCGATTACACCGGATCGCTGCATCTGTCGGCTACAGGCTCTCTGGGCGAACACTCAGTCTCAGGAGCATTGTTAGGGGATTCGGAAATTCGCATTACCAGCGTCGATGAGTTTCCGGTAAACGTGCCACCCAACCGCTACATGTTGTTTACCCTCCACCGGGACATGCCGGGGATCATTGGTAAAATTGGCTCCCTGCTGGGTAGTTTCAATGTCAATATCGCCAGTATGCAGGTGGGCCGGAAGATTGTGCGGGGAGATGCCGTGATGGTGCTCAGCATCGATGATCCCCTCCCAGAAGGAATCTTAGCTGAGATCATGAAAGTTCCCGGCATTCGTGATGCCTATACTGTCACCCTGTAGCGTCTAAATGATGGTAAGAGCGTAAACCAACTCTGAGCTTGCACCATTGATTATGTAGGGGCGAACCGTTGTTCGTCCCTATATTATTTTGGCAGAGTGATTAAATCCCAGGGCTGAAGTGATGGAAATTTCAGATACTCCTGCCACGATCGGTTGTTAGCCGACCAAAATCGCATATTCTGACAACTGAGCACGAAATTCACTGATTCACTAAGAGCACGATCGGGGCTATGGCATCAAGCTGGTGGGAGATTCAAATTTTATGTGACCCTATGCTAGAGGAAACCATCTTCTGGCGACTGGAGGATTTTGGTTGTCGAGGCACATCCAGTGAAAATAGCGGCTACTCCCGCTTGATCTGTGCCTATTTACCGCAACAGCAGGCCCAATTACTTGATCTGTCTGCCTTGGGATTATTATTACGCCAGGATGCCCTCTGTATGGGTTTATCTGTTCCAGCGATTCAATGGGACTTGATTGACGAGGAAGATTGGTCAAGTAGCTGGAAAGCTCACTGGGAGCCGCAAGAAATCGGCGATCGCCTCTTAATTAATCCCGCCTGGTTGCCACTGCCCGAACACACCGATCGCTTAATCATCAAATTGGAGCCGGGTGTAGCCTTTGGGACTGGGGATCACGCCACCACCCAACTGTGCCTGGAAGCCCTGGAAATGCGGTTAGGAGAACACGCCTCAGAACAGATTATTGCTGATGTTGGCTGTGGTTCAGGCATTCTGGGGATCGGGGCATTGCTGCTGGGAGCGCAAAAAGTTTATGCCGTCGATACCGATCCATTAGCTGTGCAGTCAGCGCTAGAAAACCGAGAATTAAATGATGTTGCGCCCGATCGCTTGATTGTGGCTGAGGGCAGTGTTGAGCGGCTAATGACGATGATCGATCGACCCGTCGATGGCATCGTTTGCAATATTTTGGCGGAAGTGATTATTGATTTGATTCCGCAAATGACGGCATTAACCAAGCCGCAAACCTGGGGAATTCTCAGTGGCATTTTGTTAGAACAGGCTAAACCAGTTGCCGATACCTTGGAAGAAAATGGCTGGATTGTGGCAACCTTATGGCGGCGGCAGGATTGGTGTTGTTTAAATATCCGGCGATCGTAGTTTTTTCTGTAAAAATAATTTCACCGTTAACGAATTAACTTTACCAAAGCTTTAAGCTCAGCGCTTGACAGGCCCGACTGGGTGATATTTCGGTAAAGTCTAAAAAACTTTATCGGGTAATCCCTGTATCACATGGTAAATGTATAATTCAGTTTCCGTGTATACACTTAGCGTTTAACAGCGGTAGCATCTCAATCGACTCCTTAATTAACTCTGTATTCGCTCCTGATTCAGACTTACCCTAGAACGATTGTCCTTGTGATTCGCCCCTAACTCCTTACTAAATGTCCTTATACAAATAACTACTGGTGTCATTTTTATCTCAATCAACTGCCTAGAATGAAATTTCCTACTCATAGCAAATGAGACGTTCATCGATAGGCTCGGTAGAGTGAGCCATAACGTGAATAGGTCATTGCAGACATTTGATTGATCACGCTTAGTTTGATGCCAGTGCTACCTCACCATCTCCGTGTTACTTAACCTACCGCTAAGTTTCGGACTCTAGCACATCATCCCTAATTTGGAGCCAGTCATGTTTAGTATCACTGATACTACCTTTAATCCTAGTGAAGGTAATTCTGGTAGCAAATCCTTCACTTTTACAGTCACACGTACTAGCTCTGTAGGAGTCGCCAGTGTTGACTACGCTACGGTTGGCGGCACTGCCACAGCTGGGAGCGATTTTCAATCAGATAGTGGCACACTCACCTTTGCTGATGGCGAGGTGAGCAAAATCATTACGGTCGTTATCAATGGTGATACAACATACGAGTCAGATGAAAGTTTTAGTGTTGTTTTAAGTAACCCGATCGGAGATACCTTCCCGAATGGTGCAGACACGCTGACGGCAACTAGCGTCATTCGTAACGATGATGCAGCTCTACCAACAGTCTCCATCCTGCCAACCAGCATCACTCAGCTAGAGGGTAGCAGTGGCACTACGGCTTATACCTTTACTGTTGCGCTATCCACCTCTACATCGCAGCCTATCACCGTAAATTACAGTACAAACGATGGTACGGCTACGCTGCTGAACGCTGACTATCAGGATAACGACGGCACTCTCACATTTCTGCCCGGCGGCCCGCTCGAACAAACCATTACCGTTCTCGTCAACGGTGATACCCAATTAGAGCCAACCGAGTTCTTCACTGTTAACCTGGACTCAGCCACTAATGCCGACATTAATCCCAACGCTAGCGTTGCTACTGGCACAATCACAAACGATGAACTAGTCTATACGTTCACCGCTTCCGACGCTTCAATCGTGCCGGAGGGTAATAGTAGTAGCACTCTGCAAACGTTCGTCATTAGTCGCACTGGAGCAACGACCCAAGCCAGCACTCTCAGTTTTAACTTGGCTGGTTCCGCAACGTTGGGAACGGATTACACCCTAGCTGGCGTCACAGGTACTGGAATTTCTGTCTCTGGTAACACCATTCAGTTTGCAGCTGGAGCCACAACGGCGGTGATCACTCTCGCGATCCAGGGTGACACCCAAATTGAAACCGATGAAACCATTCTGCTGAGTCTTACCGATCCAGCAAGCTTGGCAACGATCGTCGGTAGCCCGATCTCAACGATGATCGTCAATGACGACGATGTTGTGATACCAACTCTACCGATCGTCAGTGTCAGTGCTAGTGACGCTAGTGCCGCCGAGGCAGGAAGTGACCCTGGATCTTTCAGAATCAGTCGTGACGGTGGTGATACGAACACTCCGTTAACCGTTAGCTACACGATCGGGGGAACTGCGACCAATGGCATAGATTACACTCCTACTCTTACGGGCACAGTCATCATTCCAGCAGGACAACTATTTGTCGATATCCCCATTCCTGTTGTTGATGATCTGGCGGTTGACCCCAATGAATCAGTAATTCTGACATTAACCGATAGCACAACCTATGATCTGGGCACCACTGCGGCTACAGTTACCATTGCCGACAACGACTTCCTTCCACCCCCAGCCTCACCTGTAGTCAGTATCACAGCTAGTGACCCGAATGCAGCGGAAGCAGGGAATGATCCTGGTACATTCACGATTTCTCGTAGTGGTGATACTAGCGCAGCGCTGACGGTTAATTACACCATCAGTGGGACTGCCACTAGCGGAACGGACTATACATCTTTAGTTCAAACGGCGACCATTCCGGCGGGACAAGAATCGGTTGAGGTGACAGTGTTACCGATCGATGATTCTGAGGAAGAGGGCACCGAGACAGTTAGTCTCACATTAATCGATAGTAGTGTTTACGACCTGAATGTTGCGGCGGCTACGGCTACAGTTACGATCGCGGATAATGACGCTCTTCCACCTCCACCCCTACCCACGGTTAGTATCACGGCAACTGATCCAGCGGCGGCGGAAGCCGGGAATGATGCTGGCACTTTTACAATTTCTCGCACTGGTAATACCAGTGAAGCATTGACAGTTACCTATACAGTTGGTGGTACAGCGACCAGCGGTACAGACTATGCCACTCTAGAACAAACGGTGACCATTCCGGCGGGACAGGAATCGATCGAGGTGACAGTATTGCCTGCCGATGATGCTGATATCGAGGGCAGTGAAACAGTCAGTATCACGTTAATCGATAGTAATGGTTATGACCTGAATGTTGCGGCGGCGGGGGCTACAGTTACGATCGCGGATAATGATGTCCTGCCAACAGTCAGTATCGATGATGTCAGCTTTAGTGAAGGGAATAGTGGCACCACTACTGTAACCTTTACAGTCAACTTGTCTGCTCCCAGTAGTACTCCAGTGACCGTGCAATATGCGACAGCCGATAATACGGCGCTCGCTGGCTCGGACTATACGACAGCTTCCGGGTTGCTAACGTTCAACTCAGGGGAAACGAGTCAAACTATTACGGTTGATGTGCAGGCAGATCTCAATGTTGAAGGGAATGAAACCTTCTTCGTGAATTTGAGCAACTTGACTGGAGCGATATTCGTCGATGCTCAAGGACTTGGCACAATTCTCAATGATGATGTTGATATACCGCCACCTTCACCAACGCTGAGTATCAATGATGCTGCTTTGAGTGAAGGCGATAGTGGAAGTACCTTGACCTTTACTGTGAACCTATCTGCTCCCAGTAGTACGCCAGTTACGGTGGAATACGCGACGGCCGATGGTTCTGCGATCGCGCCCGGTGACTATACAGCCTCTCCGCTCACAACATTAACCTTTGCTCCTGGACAAACTAGTCAAACGATTACGGTTAATGTTCAGGATGATTTAGCCGTGGAAGGGGACGAAACCCTCTTCGTCAATTTAAGTAATGCCACAGGCGCCACCATTACCGACGCGCAGGGGATTGGCACGATTCTCAATGATGATGTTGATGTACCGCCGCCTTTACCAACGCTGAGTATTGATAATGTCAACCTTAGTGAAGGCGATAGTGGCACCACCACGTTTACCTTTACAGTCAGCTTATCGGCAGCCAGTAGCACACCGATCGCAGTGGAATACGCTACGGCCGATGGTTCTGCGACGGCACTTAGTGACTACACCGCAATTCCTCTCACCACCCTGACCTTTGCCCCTGGTCAAACCAGTCAATCGATCACGGTTAATGTCCAGGGTGATTTAGACGTAGAAATGTCTGAAAGCTTCGTGGTAAATCTGAGTAATGCGACTGGCGCAACGATCACGGTGACTCAGGGCACTGGCACGATCCTGAATGATGATGTCCCAATCGTTGTGAATGCTCCCCCTCTTGCGATCGCGGATCAGGGCAGCGTGACAGAAGGACAAGCAGTGACGATCGCGGTACTCGACAATGATTCTGATCCAGAGGGTGATCCACTGGTGATCGACAGCTTTACTAATCCACAGTTTGGCACTGTAATTCGTAATAATGACGGCACATTTAGTTATCAAGCCAATCTAGACTTCGCCGGAGCCGATAGCTTCACTTATCAAATTAGTGATGGTCAAGGGGGCGTTAGTTCAGCGATCGTTAGCATTACCGTCAACCCATTAAATCTGATTGGCACAGACTGCTGCGATCACCTGGTTGGCACTAACACGGGCAATCGGATTGAAGGCAGAGGTGGCCATGATTGGATCGAAGGTCGGGGTGGGAATGATTGGCTGAATGGAGAATCCGGTTGGGATACCTTAATCGGTGGCACCGGAGCCGATCGCTTTGTCTTTGCCTCTAACTCGGCGTTCACCCCTTGCAGCCTGGGAGTCGATACCATTGTGGACTTCGATCGGAGTCAAGGAGATGCGATCATTCTCAGCAAGACCACCTTTACCGCGTTGTCCAGCCTGGTGGGTGACTCACTCAATGCCGATGACTTCGCTGTAATTAACTCTGCTTGTAACGGCGCAACGTTAGCGGCGGCTAGTGTTGCCCGGATTGTGTTTAACCAGGCAACGGGCGATCTGTTCTACAACCAGAATGGTAGTTGCTGTGGGTTCGGCTCCGGTGGGCAGTTTGCGACACTATCGGTTAACTCGTCCACTACACCACTGCAAACCTCCGATTTCCGAGTAATTGCTTAGCAAGCTCATCCATTAGGCTCCAGCTCGCTTTGGTCAATGCCAGAATTGCTTATTAGTCACGATCACGGGGTGAAGATTTTGTAAAGTCCACCCCGGCGATATTTCTTTTGGCATATATAATTCACCGTTAACGTAGGGTGAGAACCTTGCCCCATCCTGCCTTAATTTTTGAGAGTATAAAATGCCCATGCGAAACGTTTTTGCTCAAATTCGCATTGCAGCGATCGTCAGCACAGCCCCTGTTGTCATCGTTGCTGCCAGCTCTAATCCGGCTGAGGCTTTTAACTTTAGCCATATTTATGCGTTTGGTGACAGCCTGTCCGATACTGGGAGCACCTTTAATACAACTGGAGGAACCTTTCCACCCAGCCTGCTCTATCCCGGTGGACGGTTTTCCAATGGGCCAGTTTGGTTAGAGTATTTGGCTCCCCGCTTAGGCGCACCTTTAACCAGTTTTGCTTTTGGCGGGGCAACTACTGGCACGGTTAACACCACGATCCCTTTCCTGCCAGCTCTACAAAGTCAAATTAGTAGCTTTGTCTCAGCCAATCCCGTAGCGGATCCCAATGCCCTTTATGTTGTGTGGGCCGGAGCGAATGATTACCTGGGTGCAGGAGTCCAACAACCCAGTGAACCCATTAGTAATCTGACTAATGCAGTACTATCCCTGACCGGGATCGGCGCCAGAAATATTCTGGTCGCCAATCTGCCAGATCTGGGACAACTTCCAGGTAGCCGCAATACGGATAACGCCCCAGGGCTAACCTTCCTTAGTAATGCCCACAACCAATTACTATCTGCCACGATCGCAGCGTTGCGTCCCACCGTGCAGCCAGATGTGAATTTGATCCCACTGGACATTAACTTTCTCGTTACCGATGCGATCGCCCACCCCAGTACCTATGGGTTTACGAATGCGATCAATAGCTGTTTATTCACAGCCTGTACTACACCCGATACCTATTTATTCTGGGATAATCTTCATCCCACCACTGCCGGACATGAGCAGATCGCTGAGTTTGCCTTTTCTACGCTGAATGCCCAAGCCGTTCCTGAACCTGTCAGTACCCTAGGAGTGCTGATGGCAGGAGCCTTAATGGGTGGCTTGGGCGCACTCAAGCGTAAATCTGCCTGCAAGCTTTAAGGATTCGCGGCTGGAGTCCAATTTTGCATTAGGTTAGGCCGAGGTAGGGACGGTGAGAACAAGGATTTAAATGCGGTTTTGCGATCGCGTTCTGGTTCTCCCGTTCGGCTCCAGAGGGTTTCGTAGAAAAAGAACGAAATCCCTTCAAAACCTTGCTGGCGGACAACCTGGGCTTGTTCCTGAATCTGTTGGAACGGGATCGGTTTATCCTTTAGTCCCGTCAGAATGCCCACTCCGGTCGGAATTCGGCGGCGGGCCTCCTGAATTGAGGGCCGCTGCAACTCAGCAATAAAGGATGGCAAGCTATCGCGATAAATCTGCACCAGCAATTCTTCAATCAACCCTTGTTGTTGCCAGGCCGGCCAATCCTGTAAGGAATGTTCGTAGGCATAGGGATAGGCATTAGGCGACAACGAGACAATCACCTGCCGTTTCTGCGCTTTGACGGACTGAAAGACTCGGCGGGTAAACTCGGTAATCTTGTTGGCTCGCCACCTGACCCAATCGGGATCACGGGGATCGATCGGGGGTGTTTTGCCCGGATTCTCCTGGGTATACAGCTGCATCGTGTAGGCATCGTAGCCAAAGTCATACGGTAGCCCAAAGTGATCGTCAAACTGGATGCCATCAACGTCATACTTGGTGACAATTTCCATGACTAGATCAAGGATGAATTGCTGCACTTCGGGCTTAAACGGATTGAGCCAAACCCGAGGATGAATCCCTTCCATCCATACCTGGCTGTTATCCTGCCGACTCGTGAGCCAATCGGGATGGAGCCTCGCCAGTTCGGAGTCTTCGGGAGCCATAAAACCAAACTCGAACCAGGGAATCACCGATAATCCCCGTTGATGTCCCTGCTGAATCATCTCAGCTAAAATATCTCGTCCCTCTAGCCCGATCGCTTCTGGTCGTGGATCATAGGCTACTCCCATGGTGCGTTGGGCGACCGCGCTGGGATACAGGGTATAGCCCCAGTTCCAGACCGCCGGATAGAGGGTATTAAAGTTCAGCTTGGCTAAGTCTTGAATGGCAGTACTTAAGCGATCGCGATCGAATAAGACCTCACTATCCACATTTGTGATCCAAACACCCCGAATTTCGCGCGTCGGCATCACCGGAACCGGAGGCAAGGTGGTGTCATTCACGGGTACAACCATAGTTCCCGGTGGATTCGCTGATGCCGGATTGGGAGTCGGTGCTACCACGATCGGGGGTAACGCACTTGTCGCTCCATTACTGGCAACATACTGATTTGGAATCAATGCCGCTGTACTGGGTAAAGCCCGACAAAACAACGCGGCAATTTCGGCACGAGTGGCAACCTGATTGGGATTGAGCTTTTTCACATCGGGATAGTTGACGATCAAGCGATTTTCTAAGGCAGCCGCGATCGCGGTTTTGGCATAGGCGGGAATGGCTTGAGCATCATTAAATACAGCACTTAAATTTTGGGAGGCCGGTTGATTCGCCACTTGCCGTAAGCCACCCGCCAAAGCCCCGATCGCCTGTACCCGCACAATCTGTTCCGTCGGATTGAATCTGCCACCGGGATAACCCGATAAAAAGCCAGACTGATAAGTGTATTGAATTGCTTTTGCCGCCCAGTGATTCGTCGGGACATCTTTAAACTGGATTGGCGTCCGGATGCGACTCATAGTCGAAACTGCACTATCTACCATGACGGCAAACTCGGCCCGTGTTACTGGAGCATTGGGACGAAATGTGCCATCCGGATAACCGTTAATAATCCGCTGTTGTGCCAGAGATCCAATACAATTTTGGGCCCAGTGTCCCTGCACGTCCTTCAATTTAGCGGGGGCGGATACCGAGACATCTACCTTAGAGAACACCACCATGATCAAAGTGGTGGTAAAGATCATCACCCAGATGATCCAAACCTGCGATCGACGGAACTTCCACATGCTCAAAATTTCTCTTACTGTCCTTAGCTTTCGCAACTTTCCGTTGGTGATCGGGAAAGAAGTGCTGGCAAAGCAGTATAAACGCGATCGAGTCCATCAACTGCATCTTGAGAGCGAACTCCGTAAGCAACAGCTTCTATCAATAGCTTGATGAAACCTGCCGCTCCAGACAGCACCATAAACAGGAATACAAAACACCTGTTCAGACATGATTTCTTAGGCAAGGTATGGAGGATATCTGGCATGAATGCTTCCGATTTTTGGCGTAAGGGCTACCTGCGTAGCACATCGCTAGTACTATCTGCCCTGATGACCGTTCCGGTATTAGCGAGTTGCGGTGGCTCCAATCAATCGAACCTGCCACCGATCGATGATTCCCGCACGAACACCACATCCTATTCCAATCCTCAAGTTCAGCGGAAAGGTCTCTCTAACGGTCAAAAAGTAGCAATTTTAGCCGGTGCTGCCGCCCTGTATTACATGTATAACCAACACCAAAATCGGCAAGGGGCAGGAGCAGAAGGCCAGTATTATCTCTCTAAAAATGGTCGGGTTTACTACCGCGATGCTCAGGGACGCCCCCATTGGGTCACACCACCCCGAGAAGGTATTCAAGTCCCCGCTGCTGAAGCCGAACGCTATCGCGAATTTCAAGGGTACAACGGTCGCAACACTGGGCGTGATTTAACTACCCTACCCGGGGCGAACGACTCCTATGGCTATCGCCAACCTCAACCCGCTTACTAAGCCTGCCTGGAAATCATCAATCAATCGATTCAGACGCAGTATTGCAAGCAAATTGGAGGATTTATCATGGTAGACAGTTTTTTCCGCAAAATTCAGGACGCCCTAACAGGCGACCAGGATAACAATTTTGATCAAAACGATCGCCGCGTTCGTCCTGCTAGCCAAGATCCCTATGGCGATCCGGCCGATCAATATGGTGACGGCTTTGATGGGTCTGGCAATGTGCGATCGGCTGACCAAGACCCCTATGGCGATCCGGCCGACCAATACGGCGGTGGCTTTGGCAATGTTCAGCCTGCCAGCCAAGACCCTTACGGTGATCCAGCCAACCAATATGGCGGTGGCTTTGGCAATGTTCAGCCTGCTAGCCAGGATCCTTACGGTGATCCAGCCGACCAATACGGTGATGGGTTTGATGGGTTTGGCAATATTCGGTCTGCCAGCGAAGATCCCTATGGCGATCCGGCTGATGAGGATCCCCGCTATTACCGATAATCTGCCATTACTGGCATAACCTCAACTTTGGCGTGAGCTACTGATTGATTTCAGTGGCTCACGCTATTTTCTGTCGAAAAATTGACTGATTTACCGATTTTTCCTAAAGATTTATTGATCTAATTTCAGTCACTAAATTAGTAAGAATTAGGATAAATTTTTCGATCGCAATCCTCTCGATAAAATTGATTCTGCCTTCACAGAACTGTTGCAATGAAGGGCATGAGACTTGTGGATAAAATTCTTAAGACTTTTTCAGGCTTTGTAAGATTGGCTGGAAAACTTTGATGGGTCGTCTACAATAAAAGAAGCGGAGACGCATGTTTCCGTTCACTCCTCACACCACACTCCGCCTGAACTTTGGTTCGGGCGGTTCCTTTTTAAAGGGAGTTGACCACGATCGATAGGGCAGGGGCAGGATTGAGGCATCTGGCTGAAACCTATACAAAGCGTTACTAAGGATGCAGCAAAACTCCAAAAGCCTTATAATCCTTGCATGTTGCCCTTGAACATCAGTTTTCAGTAGGGCGTGTCTTGTAAAACAGTATAGGCAAGGATTCCGAGCATGTCAGCAGCCGCGCAAGTTACAGATGCCACTTTTAAACAAGAGGTCCTTGAGAGTGAGGTTCCAGTTCTTGTGGATTTTTGGGCACCCTGGTGTGGCCCCTGCCGCATGGTAGCGCCGATCGTTGATGAAATTGCTTCTCAATACGAAGGACAAGTCAAGGTTGTTAAAGTCAATACTGACGAGAATCCTACCGTTGCCAGTCAATACGGTATCCGCAGTATCCCCACTCTGATGATCTTCAAGGGCGGGCAGCGGGTAGACATGGTAGTGGGTGCAGTTCCTAAAACGACGCTTTCCAGCACCCTGGAAAAGTACCTTTAACTCATGCTTCTCTGGATCTGAACCATAATAAGCCTACTTTAAGAGTCTGTCTGGTTTTGGGTTTCCGTCTCAACCATTCGTAGACCATGCCGCTCACAGGCTTTGATTGAGTCCTGCTAGCTAAATTAGTTCAGTTTCCAGACGCCTCGGATTGCGATCGAGGCGTTTTTTCATCGCTTAATCACAGCGATAGGATTTGTGTGCCCGGAATCTCGATACAATAGAATGCTGCCAGTCTGGAGGAATTCATGGCTTCATCTCCGTCGTTTGACACTTCTGAGTCACTCCATGCAGAAGTGATGAAGTTGCTCGATCGTCTACCCAATACGAAACATGGAGAGCTGATTCAGTTAGCCCTGTCAACGCTAGTGCAAATGGCTGACGGGGAGATCGATCGCCTGGACTGGAAGATTTTGAATGCCTCCTTGCAGGACATGGAGCGAGCCTTCAAAACCTTTTATCACTATCGCCATATTCGCAAAATCGCGATTTTTGGGTCTGCCCGGGTTGCGCCGGATACCGAGGAATACCAGATTGCGGTTGAGTTTGCCCGTCGCATCACCGAACTGGGTTTTATGGTGATTACGGGCGCAGGGGGCGGCATTATGCAGGCTGGTAACGAAGGAGCCGGAGCAGACAAATCTTTTGGGCTGAATATTCAACTCCCGTTTGAACAAGGTGCCAATCCATTTATTGAAGGCGATCGCAAGCTCGTTCCCTTCAAATATTTCTTCACCCGCAAATTATTTTTCCTGCGAGAAAGTGATGCTCTAGCCCTATTTCCGGGAGGGTTTGGCACCCAGGATGAAGCCTTTGAATGTATTACTTTAAGCCAAACGGGTAAATCGTCACCTATGCCACTGGTGTTAATTGATAAACCCGGTGGGAATTATTGGCATGACTGGAATGATTACATTCACAAGCAACTGATGCGACGGGGATTAATTAGCCCCGATGATGCCAGTCTGTATACGATTACCGATCGCGTTGATGTTGCCTGTGAGGCGATCGCTAGTTTCTACAGTGTGTTCCATTCCTGCCGCTATGTCGGTAATCGGTTAGTACTTCGCCTCAACTGCGAACTTTCGGATGACGATGTGGAATACCTAAACCAGAATTTTAGTGACATTTTGGTTAAAGGGCGGATCGAGAAAAGTCATGCCTTACCCCAAGAAGCACAAGACATGACGATCGGGTTATCTCGGTTAGTTATGCAATTTAACCAACGCGATTTAGGTCGGCTGTATCAAATGATTGCGGCGATTAATCGCTTGGGTAGTTGCCGTTTAACTAAGGTTAACCATCCCGAACGCAAGTAACGCGTCTTCGCTAGTAGCACCTCACCCATCGCAATCCATGCATTGAAATGGGTGAGTGAATCGAGCCATTAGAACCAATATTTGGGATAATGCCGATCTTCCAGCAGATTATTGAACAGCACCGCACAAATCACCAAAATTATTGCCCCTGACAACACTGGCACCACCAAAAAACTCCAGGCCGCTTTACTCATAATCACGACTAACGGAGTAGCCCCCGCCGGCGGATGTAAAGTCGATGTCAGTTGCATGATGCCGATCGAGGTAGCCACCGCTAACGCCATTACCCACCAGTCGGCTCCAAACAGGTGCAGCAACGTTAGGCTAATCAGCGTAGCAATACAGTGTCCACCAATGACATTCCGAGGTTGAGCCAACGGACTATCGGGAGCGCCAAAAATCAGGACACAGGTGGCTCCAAACGGGGCAATTAATAAGGGGGCATGGGTTAATGCGGCGGGAAAGCCAGTCGCCGTAATTCCTAAAAAGGCCCCCATCCAAGAGCACAATACATATTTGTAAGGCAATCGGGGCGGGCGATCGACCCCTCCTTTCATTTTGGTGACATACCGCTTGAGCCGATGTCGAAGGGGTGCCGGAGAGGCAGAGGGTTTGAGGAAGCTGCGTTCCAGAATGCGCCGAGCCCGCGAAAATTTGCGATCGGAACTAGCCTGGAACGATCGGGTTTCAGGAGACTGATGGGTCACAATGAATATAATTCAGATAACGACGATCGATCTGCTGCCAACGCTCACAGGATTTGCTACGCCGACAACAAAACTGGAAACAAATCTGTATTTTATGTTACAAAATTTCAGATTAATAAGCAATACTACTCAACTAAGTTTTGGCAGAGAGTAGCGATCGTGGTCCATGCCCATTCCAGTAAAGTCGTCATGGTTTTCTGGCCAATGCTGAAGCAGTCGTAGAGGCAGATTTAGCAGACCGATAGTCCACTAGAGGCTGTTCACTCAACAACAGCACAATCTGCCCCTACAACCAAAGCGCTAGCCGTAATTTAACTAACCGACACTGGCTAAGAGACTAGCTTCTTCCTCTTTCGGTAACACCCGACCTTCATCGGCAAATCCAGCGATTTGGTCGAAGTTGAGGTAGCGGTATAGATCACCCGCAAACGGATCGATCTTCTTCGTGACGATTTCCAGGTACTCCTCTACACTGGGAATCCGGCCTAAGAGGGCACAAACTGCCGCCAGTTCGGCCGAACCCAGATAAACCTTGGCATCTTTACCCATCCGGTTATTGAAATTACGGGTCGAGGTTGAGAACACGGTCACGCCATCCGCCACCCGTGCCTGGTTGCCCATGCAGAGCGAACATCCGGGCATTTCAGTTCTGGCTCCTGCCGCCGCAAAAATGCCGTAGTAACCTTCTTCCCGCAGTTGCTTTTCATCCATACGAGTGGGTGGGCAAATCCACAAGCGCACTTTAACGGGACCTGCACCTTCCAGCACTTTGGCGGCGGCTCGATAGTGACCAATATTGGTCATACAAGACCCAATGAATACCTCATGGATCGGATCGCCAGCACACTCCGACATCAGTTTGATATTGTCTGGATCGTTCGGTGCGGCAACCAATGGTTCTTTGACTTGATCCAGATCGACCTCAATCACATCAGCATATTCCGCATCCGCATCGCCTGACATCAGAGTGGGACTAGCTAACCACTGTTCCATCTTGGCCACCCGGCGCAGAATCGTCCGCGCATCGCCATATCCACGCGCCACCATATTTTTTAGTAGGGCCACGTTCGATCGCAGATATTCGGCCACAGTGTCGGTACTGAGTTTAATCGTTGAGCCAGCACAGGACCGTTCCGCCGTCGCATCTGTGAGTTCAAAGGCTTGTTCGAGTTTTAGATCGGGTAACCCTTCCATTTCCATGATCCGACCGGAGAAGACATTCTGTTTGTTCTGCTTCTCAACCGTCAGTTTGCCTTGCTGCATGGCAACGTAGGGAATCGCATTCACGACATCCCGCAGGGTCACCCCCGGTTGCAATTTGCCCTTAAACCGAACTAGGACTGACTCCGGCATATCCAACGGCATTACGCCGAGAGCTGCCGCAAATGCCACCAATCCGGAACCAGCCGGGAAAGAAATTCCTAAGGGGAAGCGAGTATGGGAATCTCCCCCCGTTCCAACCGTATCAGGCAATAACATGCGGTTGAGCCAGGAGTGAATGATGCCATCACCGGGGTGCAACGACACCCCACCCCGAGAAGTGATGAAGTCGGGCAAGTTTTTGTGCGTATTGATGTCTACAGGTTTGGGATATGCGGCGGTATGACAGAAGCTCTGCATTACCAGATCGGCACCAAATCCCAGACAAGCCAGTTCTTTCAGCTCATCACGAGTCA
>DATNPU010000018.1:0-5617 GCA_036703105.1 Microcoleaceae cyanobacterium | reverse complement strand
TGAAGCAACGAGAGCTTTTATTGAGAGTAACCGTCCCGGTCGGGTAGCCGTAGCCCCACCAAGCTATACGCCTCGAACCAATTCTGTGCCTAATCCTTTGCCCAATCTGCCCGTCCATCAACCGATCGAGCAAACCAGCGATCGCTCAATTCGCCGCCAACTCACTAATGATGTGGTAATTCAAGAACCCGGCCAATTACCCAATTCAGGGGCAACCTCCACTCCTAACAATATTCGTTTAGGCGTGATTATGGATACGCGCACACTCGTGATTCGGCAGGTCGAAGCAGGTTCCGTGGCCGCCAATAGTGGCTTACAGGCCGGTGACCAATTGCTAGAAATCAATGGCAGTCCGTTAGGTGGCTTTCAAGACTTAATGCAATTTATGAGCAGTCCACCGGCCTACGCTCAGTTCACTATTAGTCGTCAGGGTCAGCCAACCACCGTCGCCGTTAGGTTTTAATTGAGTCAACCAATTTTCTCCAGAACCCTGTGCGGACTCGTTAGGATGGGGGATGAAGTTACCCCAACAGCGTTCTGCGGGAAGAGGTCAAAGCATGAAAGGTTGGCGTTGGTTAACCACGATCGCCGGGATTACTGTCATCACCACCGCTATCGGGTGGAACCAGTCCAGCATGGCTCAGGACAACAACGGCTGCTTTATGGTGCTGCCATCGGGTAGTACGGTGAACCTGGATAAGCTCTGTGGTGGGAGTGGGGGTACCAGCGGTACGAGTCGGGCCAGCAGCCCAGCCGCCAAAAGTGTTTACACGGCTCGGATTAAATATCGGCTCTCGGGAACCCCGGTGATTGATGTTACCTTCAATGGGGCGCGGACCTTTGAAATGATTGTCGATACCGGAGCCAGTGGCACGTTGATTACGCGATCGATGGCCGATGCTTTAAGTGTGTCAGTATTCAGCAAAGACATGGCCACTATGGCAGACGGCAGAACCGTGGCGTTTGATATTGGTCGGGTCAATTCAATTATGGTCGATGGCGCTGAAATTCGGAATGTCCCAGTCGCGATCGCCGATCGTACCAACATTGGCTTATTAGGACATGATTTCTTTGGTAACTATGACGTGAAGATCAAGCAAGATGTCGTAGAATTCTACCGACGCTAGGGAGATCAATTGAACTGATGATGCCCCGATGGACTTTATGGCTGATAGTGCTTGGTTGCCTGACCTTACCCTTGGCGGCCTGTGGCGGTGATGCTGAGCAAAATGGCAGTGGGTCAACCTCTGGACGACTGGCCAGGATCATTAGTCGAGGCAAACTCGTTTGTGGAGTGAGTGGGGAACTGCCAGGATTTAGTTTTGTCGGGCAGGACGGTAAATATTCTGGGTTGGATGTGGATGTGTGTCGGGCAGTCGCTGCCGCCGTGTTTGACGATCCCAATGCCGTCGAGTTTCGCAACCTCAATGCGAAAGAGCGGTTTACGGCGGTTCAAACCGGAGAGGTTGATCTGCTTAGCCGCAACACCACTTGGACATTAAGCCGAGATACATCTACAGGTTTGGATTTTGCTCCCGTTGTCTTTTTTGATGGTCAAGGCATTATGGTGAAACAAGCCAGTGGGATCAAAGCCCTGGCCGATTTGAAAGGCAAGTCAATCTGCATCCAGACCGGCACCACCACTGAGCAAAACTTGACCGACCAAATGCAGAAACGGGGAATTCCTTACAAGCCGGTCGTATTTGAGGACGTGAATACTACCTTTGCCACCTATGCCGAAGGTCGGTGTGATGGCGTGACCGCCGATCGCTCGCAATTGATTTCCCGCCGTACCGCCTTTCCCAACCCCAATGAGCATGTGGTACTCGATGAAGTTCTGTCCAAAGAACCGCTAGCTCCAGCCACCGCGAATGGGGACTCCGCCTGGAGCGATGTGGTGCGGTGGAGTGTTTTTACCTTGTTTGAGGCCGAAGAATTGGGCATTACCTCCAAAAATCTGGCGCAGTTTCAAACCAGTAAAGATCCTGCCGTCCGGCGATTTCTGGGCCTGGAAGGTGACCTGGGGAAAGGGATGGGTGTCTCAAATGATTTTACGGCTCGCATTGTCAAGCATGTGGGGAATTATGCCGAGATCTACGATCGCAATTTAGGCCCCCAAACTCGTCTGAACTTACCGCGAGGCAAAAACAATTTATGGACAAAAGGGGGGCTAATGGTTTCCCCACCATTCCGCTAAAGGCCAACGTCCATTCTGCTATCGTCTGGTTTGATTATGGAACATTGCATCCTGGGACTTGATCCAGGATTAGCCACGTTAGGATTTGGGGCACTACAATGCCAGCGATCGACCACAGGCTTTCGTGATCTGACCGCTAAAGTTGTGCCCGTAGATTACGGTGTGATTCGCACTCCAGCTCATACCGAGATTGGCGATCGCTTGTGCATGATCTATGACGATTTGCACACATTATTAACAGCGTTAAAACCAGATTTAGTGGCGATCGAAAAACTATTTTTTTATCGCATGGGCAACACGATCGCGGTAGCTCAGGCTCGGGGTGTAGTGATGTTAGTGCTAGCCCAATATAAAGTGCCGTTAATGGAATTCACTCCAGCCCAAATTAAGCAAGCCTTAACGGGATATGGCAATTCCAAAAAGTTTGCCGTGCAAGAGGCCGTGGCTCGCGAGTTAAACCTCGATACGATTCCGGAACCCGATGATGCGGCAGATGCCTTAGCGGTGGCGCTGACAGCCTGGTTTCAAAATTAGTATACTAACCGCCACTGGCTTTGGCTTTATAGCCTAATTGCAGCAGAAATTGCACAATTTTCTGTTTGTGATCACCCTGAATTTCGATCTCATTATCTTTAATGGTTCCGCCAGCGCCACACTGCGTTTTTAACTTCTTCAGTAAGTCGGCTAAAGTATCTGCGCTAGCTTGAAACCCCCGAATAATCGTGACCGTTTTGCCTTTGCGTCCTTTACTGGACGCTTCTACCCGTAAATTTTGTTGATTCGGCGGGAGATCGGGCGTTGCTCGTTGAAAGGCATCCGGATTCGCATGATTGCCAAATTCTGAGTAAGCTACTCGCTCAGTAGCTGCTCCTGATTGTGCAGATTTAGATTTTTTAGCCGCTGCCATAGAGGAAATAATCGATTGAATAAATGGCTAGTAACAATCAGCAAGAGATGCATTATCTACTGTTAGTTTCGGCTGGAAACGCTCCCGGCTTAACTTGTAAAGTTTGAGTTTGCCCATTCCGAACAATTTCTACTTGAAGCGTTTCTCCAATCCCCGTTGCCTCAACTTTTTGTTGGACATCAGTAGACGTTTTCACCTCTTTACCATCAATTTTTTGAATGATGTCGCCCTGCTGAAATCCAGCTTGTTCCGCTGGCGAGCCATCTACTACCCGCACAACTAATACCCCATCATCCTGATTAATTTTCAGTTTAAAGTCGCTATCTTGACTCAGTTCTTTGCGAATCGCAGCGGTTAGATCCACCATTTGAATGCCGAGGAACGGATGCTCAACTTTACCTTTAGCAAACAACTGTTCAGCGACGCGTTGAGCCGTCTCGATCGGAATCGCAAATCCTAGCCCTTGAGCATCCGCCCGAATTGCCGTATTGATACCAATCACCTCTCCCTGATCGTTCAGCAAGGGTCCGCCAGAGTTCCCTGGATTAATCGCCGCATCAGTTTGAATGAAGCTGACTCGCTTATCAGGGACACCGACTTGAAAGCTAGACCGTCCAGTAGCACTAATAATTCCGGCAGTGACGGTATTATCCAACCCTAAGGGATTCCCGATCGCGATCGCCCATTGGCCGGGAATCAGGCTTTCCGCGTTGCCTAATTTTGCTGTGGGCAGTCCATTGGCCTCAATCTTGACTACTGCCACATCAGTGACGGGATCCGCTCCAACTACTTTACCTTCAAACGATCGGCCATCTTTTAGTGTGACCTCGACCAGATCGGTACCTGAAACCACATGGGCATTGGTCAGAATCCGTCCATCCTCTGACAAAATGAACCCGGAACCAGTCCCGCGTTCCACCCGCTCCTTCGGCATCGGCGCATCATCCCCGAAAAACCGCCGGAAGAACGGATTCTGCATCGCCTCTGGTAGATCACTCGAAACCTTACGGGCAGAGTCAATTCGGACAACCGCTGGCCCCACTCGTTCCACCGCTAAGGCAATGAAATTCGCATTATTGTTACCCGGAGTAGCGGCGAGTGTGCGATTGTTGGAATTCGCTACCGGTCGCAACAACGATGACTCGGAGGGGCTAGATTGCGATCGGCCTTGGCTGATGAGATACTGACTCCCCAACAAGCCTGCACCACCCCCAATAATGAGTAATGATACATAGGTTGCTAGTTGCTTAAACGATAACGACATGATCGTAAGTAAAGAATAGCGGTCATCCTTCCCTACTCTAACTGGAACTTACACCGCCTGGGAGGAATCTTCAACCAGGAAGAGTCCGTTACGATCGATACCCTGCATTTAACCACGACGTATGAAGCTGAATCGGTTGTTAGAGTTGAGTTTATTACTATGTTTCGGGGGGATGCTCCTAGATCAAAGCGTTGCGTCATCTCCCCTCCAGGCGCAAACGACACCTCAAGCAACCTGTGCTCCACCCGTTCTGTCACGGTTAACCCGTCATCGAGTTGCATCGGGTGAAACCCTCGCCAGTATTGCTCAGAAGTATGACTTGATTCCCGCGACACTAATGGGACTAAATCCCAGTTTGCGGAGTGGCAAAGCGACTGTAGGCAGCGAAATTTTAGTACCACCGTACAACGGTATCCGGGTTGAACTAGCAGCGGGTCAGACCTTAAAAGATTTGGCTAAAAGATACAACGTCCGTCCCGACGTTCTGTTTGAGATCAATGGTTGCCAAACCAGCCCGAGAGTGGTGTTTGTTCCAGGCGTGAACTGGTCACCGATCGCAGCTCCTAATGCCACTCCATCCACCCAGGAACGCCGAATTTTGGCCGGATCACCCTTGGCTGGACAAACGACTCCAGCGATCGAACTGCTGGGGTATGGCTGGGTAGTGCATCCAGCGACCGGGAAGGTGGCATTTCATAGTGGAGTAGACCTGGAAGCCGCTCTCAACACATCTGTAGTCGCCGTTGGCAATGGCACCGTTGCCTTTGCTGGGGCTCAGGGCGCTTACGGCAATCTGGTTGTGATTAACCATGCCGAAGGTCTGCAAACTCGTTATGCCCAACTGGCAACCATCCAAGTCAAAGTCGGACAAACCGTGAGCCGGGGGCAACAGATTGGGACTGTGGGCAAAAGTGGACAACCCAGTTCCAAAGCCCCCCATTTGCATTTTGAAGTGCGATCGCGCTCTCGCTTAGGCTGGGTGGCGGAAAATCCCAAAAACTACCTGGCGGGCAATCTCCGGCTTTAGTCAGCCTCGCGTTCTAACAGGATCGTGACTGGCCCATCATTCTCGATCGTCACTTGCATCATGGCGCCAAACTGGCCCGTTTCTACTCGTAACCCCGACGATCGTAGTGTGGTGACAAATTGGTTGTACAACGCTTCGGCTTGGGGTGGGGCAGCGGCGCGATCGAAGGAGGGACGGCGACCTTTGCGACAATCCCCATACAAAGTGAATTGGCTGACGACT
>DATNPU010000014.1:0-5400 GCA_036703105.1 Microcoleaceae cyanobacterium | reverse complement strand
CCGGAATGGGGACTTGGGTTGGCACTCCGTAGGTGGCGCAGGTGGAAGAGAAGACAAATTTTTTGATATTGGCCGCTACCATTGCTTCCAATAGCGTTAAGGTCCCCACCACATTATTGCGGTAATATTTGTCCGGTTGGCTCACCGACTCTCCTACATAGGCATAGGCTGCAAAATGCATCACAGCGCCGATCGGACGACTGGCAAACAAGTTGTCTAATAAGGCGCGATCGTTCGTATCACCAACAATCAGTTCCACCTTTAATGCTTGCTCGGCAATATCTCGATGCCCATACACCAGGTTATCTAGCACCACCACTGGATAACCGGCTTGTTGTAAAGCCAACACGGCATGAGAGCCAATATATCCTGCTCCCCCGGTGACTAAAACCGTTGGCTTACCGTCGCTTGACTGTACATTCATGTTCACTTCTCCCAGATTTGCTCACCGATTCTTGCTTACCCTCGATCAAAGCTTTGTTTGATCTCTGTTTGGCGGAGAATCCCCAATAAGGCGGCATCCCCCACTCCTAACACTAACGTCCCGATCGACAGCCCACTACAGGCTAACGCGATCGCTAATCCAACATTGATCCATGCTAATCCGCTTGCCCCCCACCAGGCCCACAACTGGCGATGCCACAACCCAATACTCACCCCTAGAAAGAGAATGCAGGTAATCCAGGCAACCATCATCAAGGCTGAAATCATCAACTGAAACTCGGTAACCGACGAAGTGGCCAAGCCACCCCGCAAGATGTGGTTGGTGATGATCCCTAAATCTGGGAGGTTCCCGCTGATCAAGGGATAAAGGCTGAAGCCAGCCATGATTACTCCCCGCAGCCCGACAAATATAATCAGAGCGGCTAAAACAGTGGTTTGGGTCATGTTGGTATCCTTTATTCCCAATCGTTCCAATTTTGATTCAGAATCGACATCCCTGGAAAAGCAATAGGATTGCCATTCGCTGTTAACTGACGCTGTAAATCCTCTAGATATAAATTAATTAATGGCAAATTGTCTACCATTTGATACGGCATCACTCCTGTCTTTAAAGCGTAAGCAGCAGTCGTTCCAGCCGCCGCCCCCGCTGACCATTCGATCGCATGCACCCGATAAGCCGCATTTGTAATGTGCGTGGTAGCGATATTCTTCCCCGTTACTAATAGATTATCAAGCTTCTGAGGAATCATGGCTCGTAAGGGAATTTGGAACGGATAGGTGGTTTCTGCCGCTTGTCGTTCTAACGGACGTTCCTGATTTCCGGGAGCTTCTGGTGGGCTGGAGGCCATGCAGGGATGAAAATCAATATTGTAATTACCAATGCCCACACTATCGGGATATAAACGCGCCCGCGTTCGCCATTGCAGTTCTGTGGGTGATAACTTGCCTTGGATTACATCGATCGCACGTAACCCAGCCATCGCAGCGGCTAAACGATTATAGGTTTCAGGGGCAAGGTGGTTTAGATCTTGATAAAACGGCTCCTGATAATTTTTGCGGGATACGGCGATCTCATGAATGGTAAAACCGTTCGGGTAGCCATAGGCCGGACGACCGATTAACCGCCGACCTTCACGAATATAAGGAAATTTCGAGAGCCCATGCGCCGTTCCCATCGGTGAATCGTAGCCCTGGAGGTAGCGGAGGTTGGGAAACGGTTGCTTCAGCGGCAATTTAGCATCTTTCTCACCCGCCACTATCCAATAAAAAAAGCCTAACGCCTGTTCTTCGCCTGCTTGTAAGCTGCTGATTCGATAACCACCTTGCCATCCACCGGGAGATAGCTGTCCTTGCTCTGCCAGTTGCGATCGCGTATACAGGTAATTGTCCTCTGCCGTCCCCGGCCCGTAGTCATTGCCCCAGTTCCAATTTTGCATGGAAATATCACCCACATTTACAGTGCGACTACCCGCTACAGGCTGGGTGCTAAAAATCCGTCGGTAAGTAAACACAAGTTCGGGATTTTTAGCATAGTCCATTAAGTTGTAACTATAGGCACTAGCAAAACGCGGATAGAACGATGGCATGACGGGTGTTTGCGGAGCCGCTGTCGCTTCGATCGCAAAGGTATAGGTGAAGGCTTGCGGGCAATAGGGATACGCGCTCGTTTCGGAAGCGGAGGGTTCATCAAAATTCCGTGGATCAATGCCTAACCGATAGGGCACATCGGCTAGCTCGAGAATTTCTCCGGTTTCAGTCGCTTCAATCACGTACCAAGGGGGAGATGCAGGGGGGGAAGATGGGGAGGACGGGGGGGTGAAGTGAATGATCGTTTTGTGGAAGCGATCGGAGTTTTGTTCGCTGTAGCTATCGGCGATCGTTTGGGACAGAGGATAGGTATTCAGGGGTGGGGCTCCGGGAGCCGGAGAGTGTTGGATCGCTCGCACGGAGAGGATTTGTTGCCCAGAACCAACTGGGACAATTTCAAGCTGTTTAACGACTGTATTGGGAAACAGATGCAGAGTGCCTTTGCCGGTTTTAGCCGCTTGCTTCAGCATGTCCGTTAAAATCTCATGGCCGTCCTGCGGTAAGAAACAGACCCGACTCACCCAACAGTTCCCCGGTGTTTTCATGGGGTGGCGATCGAGCAGGCGTTGCCGTACTTCCAGATAACCTTTGGGAAAAAACAGCTGATCGCGTTGGGTTTTCCGTTCATCTAAGGCAGATGTTCCTTGGGAAGATACTTGTCCACCCAGCCAATCTGTCAGTTCGGTTAAGCAAACGACTCGTCCGGCTTTGAGGGCTTCGTAGGCTGTAGCGACTCCAGCCAGACCACCCCCAATCACTAATACCTCACAGGCAATGGTTTGATCGGCCGATCGTAGTGTTGCCGCTTGCCCATCTATAGCGATGAATCCCTGTAGGAAACACCCTGCGATCAGCAATCCCAAGCTCCGTCTTATCACCATATCTCACACCTGGACAAATCAGCAGTATCGTTTCTGTTTTAACCTCAGGCGATCGATTTGGTGGCAATTTAGAGGATGAATTTTGGTCGGTGACTCTCAATCTGCATATCCTCCTGTTCCTAAAGGTAGGAAAACTAGCTCACTGTAACGATCCGGGTCAATGGCGAACTCGAAACGTTAAGTTAATCCGGGGGCTCACAGGCCGTTTTGTCTTGGGAATTTGATGTTGCCAGTAGTGCTGTGTCGTTCCTTGCATCAGGAGGAAACTGCCAGAGGTTAACTCTAATTGGTATTTCCAATCTTTCTGCGATCGATGCCGTAACATAAATCGTCGGGTGCCTCCCAGGCTAAGAGAACCAATCACAGGATTTTGGCCCAACTCGGGTTCATCATCGCTATGCCATCCCATGCTGTCATTACCATCTCGATATAGGTTAAGCAGCACACTGTTAAAGTGTATATTCGATACCGACTCAACAGTTGCTTTGAGTTCCAGTAGGGTAGGTGTCCACGGAGTGGGAACTAGCGTCAGGCCAGAGTAGGTGTAGGATTTTCCGGGATCGCCATACCAAGCGGTTAATCTAGGTTGCAGGAGCGATCGCCCGAAGATCGTAATCCGATCCTGCCGCCAGGCAATCGTTTGAGTTAATTCGGTTAAGAGCCGATCGCTGTCTGTTTGTGCCAGCAACGCGGGGTAAAACAGAATATCGGCATCAGGCAGGTGGAGCGGCAAGCAAAGCATACCAGGAATAAAAAATCACAGGACGATCGCAGTTATTTTATGATGACAATCATTGACCGATGATGGGTAGTTCTGATGTCAAAGCCGACTAAGCTAATTGCAATGGGACTGGTGGTTGCCTTTGGTATAGTGGGCTGGCTATATTTCGGTCATCTGTTGGCAATCCTTAGTTCAACGATCAGCTATAGCCTGGGATTATTTATTGACTTAACTCAAATTGGCTTAATTGCCTTCATTTTCGCTGCCTTTCTCGCTCCTTTAGAAGCCCTCGGGTGGTGGGCGGGTTGGTACGGCGATGCCGTGGAAGAAATGCAAAATCCGGGAGTGATCGGACGCCCGATCGCCCATCCACGAACGGCTAATCGCTATGTGATCTACCTGGATGGGATTGGCCAAGCCACGACCAGTTATTTACCCGATGTCGAGGAATTTCTCAATCAACTAGAAACTCACTTACCCCACGATATTTTACTTGTTCGCGGGATTATGCCTTATTCCGCGATTAATCGCACCTTAATTGATAGCGATCGCCCCCTATCCTGGTTATGGCGCGCTGCTGATTATCTACAAGTCTCGCATTACGGCAGTGTTATGGGCACGTTGACCAGTGTGATTATCAATATTCGGAATATTCTGGCTGTCGCTGTTTCCGCCGATAAACGCTATGGCCCAATCTACAACCAGGGCATTGCCCAGGTAATCTATAACAGCCTGATGCATCACGGCTATGAACCGGGTAGCCGGACTCCGATTACCTTAATTGGGTTTAGTGGGGGGGCACAAATATCCCTGGGGGCAGTGCCATTTTTGAAGCAAATCTTAGGTTCACCGATCGAAGTGATTTCGATTGCTGGAGTATTTAGTGGTAGCACCAATGTATTGGAGTTAGATCACCTTTATCACTTCGTTGGCGATCGCGACATTATGGAGCGGTTAGGACCAATTATGTTTCCTAAACGATGGAAAATTTTCTTTTTATCGTATTGGAATCGCGCCAAACGCAAAGGCAAAGTCACGATTATGTCGCTGGGTCGGGTGGGGCATAATGGGGTGGGCAGTCCGATGGATACCACAAAACGGCTACCAGATGGCCGCAGTCATTTACAACAAACGCTGGATTTAATTACCGCTATTCTTCAAGAAGGTGAGTTTACCTTATTACGCAAACCAATTCCGCGTAAACCTAGCCACTATGAGCACTACTGGCAAGCCGAATTTAATCGCCCCGGTTACTATCCAATTCAGCAGTCTGTTGATCCAGCACTATATCGTCCGATCTCGGCCTGGATGGGGCGGTTAATTCTGCCTAAACTAGCCGAACGTCATCGGGTTCAGGGAACCTGGTTTGAGGTATATCATGCACCACCAGAGTTTGAGGATTTAATTGGCCAAATTATTCCCCTGCGCTGGAGCCATACCACTGCTGTGCAGGATTATGTACAGAGTGTCAAAACAGAGATCTATTTTAATGCTGAAGCAGAATATAGTACTCGCCAGGGATTGATTCATCCCGATCGCTTAAATCGTTGGCGACAAGTTGATCCGCTAGAATCTTTAGCCGGAGCCAGACCGCATGATGATGTGATTGTCAGTTTACATCATCCTTTTGTGGTGGAGCGCTCTAGTGAGCCTAAGAACGGTGATCAAATTACCCCAGCCTACTCGCTGTTAATTACCTGTGATCCAGTCCAAATTAGTGGACGATTTTATGCGCTAGTACAGTTTATTGAATCGGTAATTGATCCT
>DATNPU010000013.1:0-10252 GCA_036703105.1 Microcoleaceae cyanobacterium | reverse complement strand
TTTTCGTAAAAAACAGTTACCATTTAGCTAAAGTAGTATAAATCTCAGACCCTAATCCTTAATCCGGTCTGAGGTTATACGAGAAAGTTGACGATTCCACCCCAAAACGAATCGACCAGCCAAGCTCTCGACAGTAGTGATGGGGAATGAGGAACCAACCCGACTCTGTCCGTAATACCATCACAATCAACTTGCCCCTGAATGCCGCCAGCAGAAACTTAGCGATCGGCATGGGTTGCAAAAATGATTAAGGGTCTTGGGAACCAGGACACCTGCTCTTTGCGGCAATATTAGACCAATAGAACGATTGAGTTTTGGCGGCAGTTGCCGATGATAGGGAAGCCAACACTAAGCCATAGGTCAGTGTAGGGCAGTTCACCTAAAGGACTAATTCAACCTAAATAGGTAGTCATTGCATAAATCTCAAGCCAAAAGTTCCCTTCAAGTACCTGAAATTTGTCAGGAGGGGGACTGATTGGCTTTTTTAGCCATTTCGAAACAGGAAGTAGTATGACTCAACGACGTATTCGTCACGCTCGTCCAGATATTAAGACCGATTCTCAACCAACACAGACCCGCCCAAGCGCAGCTAGGCCAACTCAAAATCATCGCCCGAAGACAGCCCATCACCTGAAGACCGGCGATCACCAACCTCAATCTCGCCTCATGAGTTTGATCGCCCAAGATGCTCCACTGCAAACTCATAGTACTCTCGTTCTGCTGTATGGGCCATTTCAAGCAGAAATGCTGCCAGGGCAGGGAAAAGGTGTAGCTTCTTGGTTGCGTGATTGTGTCAGGCAACATGGCCTACCCAGCCTCGTACGCTTCGACTATCGCCATCGGGCCCAAATCTTCCGTCGCGATCAGTTTCAAGCCTGGCTAGAGCCACTAGCTACTAAAGCGGCTAGTTAACCCACCATTAACGCCATGTATAACTAGAATCAGGCTGGCGCAGGCAGCTCAGACTGTATGCAAAGCGCCAGGACGATAATCATTCCGCCCTTAGCAGCCAGCTAATATGTCCTAGTTAGTTGCGTTGGTTCTAATTTCCTGGCAAGACATCTGATAACAGATCCATGCCTGCCTTAATCTGTCGCCGCACCCGTTAAAGACAGAGGACTCAGTCTGGATCGTACATATTTGAATCCACCTTAACAGTCGCTCCATACCCATCACTTGGAGTGACTGTTGGGGTGTCGCTAATGGCTCTCCTCTGCGCTACACCGGATCCATCAGCAGTTGTCCTCTTTCACACCAACGCCCTACTCTCCCTCCCAAACCTTGGGAAAATACTAATAGGGAGAATGCTGGGATTGCATCGCCAGTTAGGAAAACGCCTAGGGAAACTGCTGAATTGGCTCACTAGACCGCTCACAAATGGAACCATCGCGCTACTAGAACCGTCTAAGTGAACATCAACCACTGTGTAAGTACCGAGATGTCTTTCTAGGAGCAAAGAAAATATGCGCACCTATTCGGTATCACTTCTTTACATAATTTGGAAATCTGGATAATAGTTCCCTGCATAAATCCTGAAACTTAGCCCTAAAAGTTACTAGATGTCTGCGTAACAGATCGACTTTTCCAAGACATCTAAATCATAGTTCCAGACTTACTCTTTGAATGAATTGCAGTGTCGAGCTAGTAGAGCTGATTCCGGGTTGAGACGATTTCTTAGCCTCGATCGCTATCTAGAGGTAAATTTATCGCCCTCTTCCTCTAGCTTTCGTTTAGTATTCAAGCCGAATCTATTCAACCTGACCTTTAGCAGGACTCCAGTTCTACCCAGTTGGGTGGTATTGTGTGGTGGATTGTCTCGTTACACTGTGTAATATACCTTCTCAAATCCTTGAATACACTTATCCCCCTCAACACACAACAAAATAGCTGCTCTGGTTGCGGAGTTTAACTGATCCCTTGTGGATCTACTCACAGGATGGGCAAACCTCCAAACTCGGTAACCTGTTCACTCACCGCTCTCACTCCCTGTTCACCCCTCACCGTTATCATCCACCTCTAAGCATCTAAGTGACATCGGTAATGACTATCTCTCAAGTTGGCTTCCCAGAACTTATTAGAACTCAAAGCTACAAAGCTTCTACCCCAATTGTCATGGAACGCTTCGACAAGAACGCGATCGTCGCTCGGGGTGTGGAAATGGAATATCGGTCGGGGGATGAATCTTCGTTAGTGCTGCGGAGCCTTGATCTAGAGATTCCGCAAGGAGAGATTCAACTCCTCATGGGGCCGTCGGGTTCCGGTAAAACTACTTTGCTCTCAATTCTGGCGGGAATTCTAACTCCTACTGCTGGTAGTGTTCGCTTGCTCGGCCAAGAAATCACTAGCATGTCACGCCAGCAACTTGCCCAGTTCCGGCTGAAAAATATTGGCTTTATCTTTCAAGGCTTTAACCTGTTTCCAGCATTGACAGCGGCGGAAAATGTGGAAGTGGCCCTGAAGGTGAAAGGAATTCGGGGTAATGCCAGACGGCAACAGGCCCGCGAACTTTTGCAACAAGTTGGTTTGGGCGATCGCATTAGCTACCTACCTCGCGACCTTTCCGGTGGTCAAAAGCAGCGTGTAGCAATTGCTCGCGCTCTGGCTGGCGATCCGAAATTGATTATGGCCGATGAGCCAACAGCCTCTCTGGATTCTCATAGCGGTCACACGGTAACTGAACTGCTACAGCGCTTAGCAAAGGAAAGCGGTCGCACCGTACTGATTGTCACCCATGATCCCCGCCTTTTGGACTCTGCCGATCGGGTGGTTTATTTAGAAGATGGTGTGATAAGAAGTCAAGATCCGGTTCATCAAAGTAAGCAACTGGTCGGTTGCCGGGGATAACAAAACCGAAGAAGCCAAGAGAGAATAACTTGAGGAGGCTAAAGGGCTGTACAATCCTTTAGCCTTTTTCAATCGTTTGTTGGTTAGTGTGACGGCTATGTCTGTTGATGCTCACATCATTCCATCTCTGCATCGAGGGCTAATTGTGTCCTGTCAGGCTCCGGTGGAGTCACCCATGCATAATCCGATCGTGATTACGGCCATGGCTCAAGCAGCTGTGAATCAAGGGGCCGTTGGTATTCGGTTGGATACTCCAACCCATGTTAGCGCTGTTAGAGCGAGCCTCTCTGTACCGATTATTGGCCTCTGGAAACAGCAGATCCCAGGATTTGAAGTCTACATTACACCGCAATTTCACCATGCTCAGGCCATTGCGGAAGCGGGAGCAGAGATTATCGCGATCGATGCAACTTTGCGCAATCGGCCCGGGGGTGAAACACTGGAATCGCTGATTAGCCGGATTCATACAGAACTCGGGAAATTGGTGATGGCCGATGTTGACACCCTAGAAGCGGGAATTGCCGCAGCCAAAGCAGGTGCTGACTTAATTGGAACGACGCTGTATGGCTATACCACGGCGACTAGCCAGCTCAAACCACCTGGATTTGAGCTGCTCAATCAACTGGTGACCGCCCTGACTGTTCCGATCATTTGTGAAGGTGGAATTGCGTCGCCGAATATGGCCCGACAGGCGATCGATGCCGGGGCCTATGCTGTAGTAGTAGGCACAGCGATTACGGGAGTTGATTTACAAGTTCGAGCCTATCGAGGAGCGTTAGATTAGACCGTTGTTGGACTGGCTAACGATCGGCGTAGAATCACCATTTCCGTACCCACCACTGGACTACGAGCCACCAGTTTTCCTTCCCAATCCGTTAACTCTAATTTGCTGAAGTTTAATGCTTTTGCTTGTTGCAGTAATTCGTTGGCTAACTCACGTTGTTGGGTTTGAGCCAGTTCATACCAAGGCTCATTGAGCCGAATCACCAGCCGACTACTGCGGTAATTGGGCTGAACTGTCTGAATTAGGCCACTCTGATAAGGATCACTGAGTTGTGTCATCTCAGTTTGGATTACGGCTAACAGTTGTTGTTCGGGAGTTAATGGGGCGGGTGGTTCAACAACAGGCTGGGGTTCGGCGATCGGTGGTTCAACTTCTGGCGAGAGAGTTTCGGAGGGCGCCGGTTCTGGCTCCTGAGCAACTGAATCTGGTTCTGGTTCTGGAGGGCCTAGAGGTGTCTCTTCAGCCATAGGAGTAGGTTCAACCACAGGCTCTGGGGTGACTGTCGGAACAACTTCTGGGGACACTGAGGGAATAGGAGTGACTTCTGGTGCGGGTAGGGTAGCGACGTCTGAAGGAGTTGGCTGACTGGGTAGCCATCTGGGCAGAACAATCGCCACGACCACTAAGACCGTTAGACTGGCGATCGCTCCGGTTAGCACCGCATTCGATACTCGCCGACTGACCGCTCTCGGTAAAAACGCCCGAATAACCGCCAAAATTTGTTGCCAAATGCCCTCTGCTGGTGGAGTCGCCAGTTCTGGATCCATTTCCAGGCGAGCGACGACTGTTTCTAACGATCGAATCGTCGATCGCAGAATTTGGAGCGTTTGGGCGATCAAAAAGGGGCGCTTTGTCACCACAATGGGTGGCGTTCCTGGCTCCCTAGCCGGACGACGACGTGGAGAGCGACGCGTTGGTGAGTCAGAACGAGTTTGGCGTGGATCGCGAGAACCTGGTTCTGACTCAGATAGGTTAGATTCTGGAGGTGGCTCTTGGGACATAGTGGATGGAATAATGCGCTAATCTCTGACTGGGGCAAGCAGCGGTCATCGCACCATTCTAGATAGCCTCACCTCAATATAGGCGTAATTTTTTCGGTTCATTTACATGCTGGAATCACCGCTGACTCGGATTGTGGCTTGCTTTTTGATTGGCATTTTGCTGGTATTTGGCATCGCGGCGATCGGCAGTCTCACTCCAGCGATGAAATTACTGGTGGTGCTAGGGATTCTAGGAGCTATTAGCGTTTGGTTTCTCAGTCGCCGTCAGCAACCCGAACCACAGGCTTCCTCATCTCCTGCCGCCACGGTGACATTAACTCGTTACGATGCTCCTACGTTTGTCCGGCGGGGATGGATAGCCTGGGAACGTGGTGATGATCAGGCGGCGATCGCGGCTTTTGAGCAAGCCATCCAACTGAATCCTGGCCTGGCAGTAGCCTATATTGGCCGGAGTAGAGGGTATTTGCAGCAAGGGAACATGCTGGCTGCAAATACAGACTGCCAGCAAGCGATTCAACTCCCCATTAGTGAACCAATCGCCTTTTACCAGCGGGGGAATTTACGCTATGACTTGGGGGATATCGAGGGAGCTAAAGTAGACTTTGAGCAAGCGATCGTCGGAGAAGCGGCAAGTCCAGACAGGGTAATTTTAGAAACGGCTACAGACTATTACATGCGGGGCTTAGCTCGGTATCGTCTAGATCAGCGAGAGGGGGCGATCGCGAATCTGGAATTGGCTACACAGTTGAGTCAATCCACACCGCAACATCGAGTTCATCAACAAGTTATGGATCTGATCCAAAAAATTCAGCCATAATCAGGACGGCCATCGATCGGCTTGCAGCAACACTATGAGTTTGAGTCGTCGTCAGTTTTTGATTTTAGGAGGCACTGCGGGTGGTGCAGGACTAGCCTTTTTAGCCCACCGCGCCCTGACAGCCGGTAGTAATGCTCCAGTTCCACTCACTACTCCCGACTCAGCCGTAGCTCCGAGCGCGACAACGACCCAAGTTACCAAAACGGCAGTTGCACCGAAAGGAGTATTTGCTCCTGTACAGGGTGATGTCCGAATTGTAGTGATTAGCGACCTCAATAGTGCCTATGGTTCTACAGACTATGAGGCAGAAGTGCATCAAGCGATCGCCATGATTCCTGGATGGGAGCCAGATATCGTCTTGGCAGGAGGCGATATGGTAGCAGGGCAATCACCATCGCTCAGTACTGCCGAAATTCAGGCGATGTGGGAGGGGTTCGATCGCCATATTGCGGCCCCGTTACGCCAAGCGAAACTGCCCTTCGGATTCACGATCGGCAATCACGATGCTTCAGGAGCATTGGGTATTCAAGGTGGATACCTATTTACGAACGATCGCGAGTTAGCCGCCGCTTATTGGAATGATCCGCGCCATGATCCGGGATTACAGTTTGTCGATCGAGCCAAATTTCCCTTCTACTATACGTTCCAGCAGAATAATATTTTCTATCTAGTTTGGGATGCCTCCACGTCCCAGATTCCACCCGACCAACTGGCCTGGGCAGAACAGGCGTTAGCTAGCCCCACGGCTCAGGCGGCCAAAATGCGGATCGCGATCGGTCATTTACCCCTATACGCCGTAGCGGTAGGACGGGATGCTCCCGGTGAGGTGCTGGCCAATGCTGAACAACTAGGAGCGATGTTAGAGCAGCATAATGTTCACACCTATATTAGTGGACATCATCATGCTTACTTCCCTGGCCATCGTGGCAAGTTAGAACTGCTCCACACTAGTGCATTAGGCAGCGGGCCTCGCCCCTTACTTAATAGCAGTCTGCCACCTTACAAAACCTTAACGGTGATTGATGTGGATCTCAGTTCCGATCGCACAATTTACACCACCTACAATATGCAAACGCTCCAGGTGGTTGACCACAAGACCTTACCTCGGCTGATTGTTGGCCCGACAGGGCGAGTGTTGCGGTTGGATGTGCAGGAAAGTGACCTTACAGCTACAGAACAAGCATTAACCTATAGTCCCAGTTAAAGAAATAACGCCATCAGCTGCGAAATAAGCGGCTGTACTGAGTTTCATGCGTCATACTGGCTAGGGCAAGGCCCCAATTACAACTTACAAGGTCGTCATCCGTTAAACTCAAAACCGCGTTCGCAGTTGTTTGCATCGCTGGATATAAGCTGACTAAAGCCTGTTGACCCACCGTTTGCCCTAAAGGAATTAATTTCACACCGGCACTGATTAGATTACTGGCCCAACTGTGAAAATACCCCAAAACAATGGACTGTAAGTCAATCTGACAATGAGCAGCCATCATCCCCAGCACGATCGCGCTATTCCACTCATCTGATTGACTAGGCTGAAATTCGATCGCATCGGGATATAGATCCTGAAACAAGCGCAGTAGTGATCGGCCCATCTGCCAGCTCTGCCGCCGCAACTCTTCAGATTCCCTGGCCGCCGATAACCAGGCATTCCAATGTTCCAGTTCTGTCCAATTTTGACTGTGAGCCGCGTGATAGGCTCGGCTGATAATGGCTGCATCCAATCGCACGGCCCCATAATTCAGTTCTTGAGCCAGCCAGTGCTTGAGACTATCAACATCGCCGATCGTCCCTCGCTCTACCAAACTTTCCAGCCCTTCAGAATAACTGTAGGCTCCGATCGGCAGTGCTGGACTGGCTAACTGTAATAAGGACAATAACGCTACATCCTGCATCAACATTACCCTAATGATGATGCCCGTAAGCACCCGTTTCCGGGTGAAATGGTTGCATTTCCTCAGTCACCTGTAACCCTCGATGTTCCAACAACTGCCGTAGCACTGGATCAGGAGATAGACGCAGGTAAGTGGTCGTAATCTCTAAGGGAACATGACGGTTGCCCAAATGGTACGCCGCTTGCAGCAAGTCCAGTACCGTCTCAGCCGTCACGGTTAAGACAGCCTCTGCCTTAGCAACCACCCGGACAACAATGCCATCTTCGGAATAGAGGCGATCGCCATCGTGGAGAATAGTCCCTCTAGGCAACTGTAAGTGAACCTGCTGCCCATCCGAAGCGGTAAAGGTATAGCGCGATCGCAGTCGTTCTTCAGCAGTCAGGCTTAGAGTTAAGTTGGCGATCGCGTCTCGATTTTCTGCTAACCGTTGAGTCAGAGTGATCACTGCGAAAGATTGCTTTATCGCTAAACTAACTAACTTTAGCAGGCAATTGGTGGACTAAAGCCATCTCAGCTCATCCTCTGAATTAGCACTTACGCCAGAGCATTTCGGCAGTTGGCCCGACCCAGAATACGACTTAAGCCATTAGCAGTACTAGCAATTACTTCATGGCAACTTCATTACTTCCAAACATTAAGAGGTTCTGCCTTGCAAGTCGTTCATAACTCGTTGGGCAGAACCCCAGGCACTTAGATCAGTAGTTTAACTAGATAGCTCCGACATTTTGCAGACTACGACCTGCTGTTACCCTCATATACACTTCTTCCGCATGTTGCACACGACGGCGAAAGACGTCTAGGAAAGTATAATCCTGTGCGAACTGCTGTGCTGTAAGCGCTTTAGCTGTAATTTCTTTTCTGTTTCGATCTAACTCAGCGACCTGACGAGCCAGCAAATCCGGGCGATCAAGAGGAACAACCCAACCCGCTTTTGAGCTATCGTTAAGTTTTTCAAATGCTTCGTTAGCATAGCCAACGATCGGAACTCCTGCTGACATTGTCTCAATATACGTACAGGATGGATCGCCTTGACGATGACAGCAAATAAACAGGTCAATGTCGGATTTTACAAAGGGGAAAAACTTAGATTTAAAGTCTGGGACTCCCAACATGGTGACTTCATCACCCAAACGTTTTTTCTGAATTTGCTGTTGGATTGGCTGTTCTAAAACACCAGCACCACTAATATAAAGATGATAGTTCACATTAAGGCGCTTTAGCTCTAGGGCAACATCAATTAGATGATCAGCCCCTTTCATGTGATTTAATCGCCCAGAAAATACAAGCTGTAGGGGTTGATCTTCTGATCTTAACGCCGCACGCCGTTCAACATCTTCTCTGGTTGCCATCATATCTTCAGTGATGCGTGTATCCAGGAAAACCATCGGATTTCGGCTGAGAGACTTATATTCTTCAAAAATCGGAAAACCGTTACACTGCAATCCGTCAGCCAAAGAAATTGCTAGCCGTTCACGCTTATCCTGTTGATATCTCCACACCCGATTTCGCATCCGCTTAACAGGATTTGGCGTTGTAACAGCCGCAATTTGCAAATGAGTTTTCAGTGTAAATTCGGCCGTATAAATGCATGGGATTCCATATTCTCGACAGAGGCGACTGATATGGTTTTGCCGATAGTCAGCGCTACAGATTACAACACTACCTTTCAAATTTTCGATAAAATCAGGCGCGTCATAAGAGACAATCTTCATGTCAAATGGTACTTCGTTCAAATTGATGACCTTCTTATCAACTTGATCAACTGCACCAGTTTCTTCTTCAATCAACACTTTAACTCGCCCATTCCAGAGACTTTCAAACATCTGAACAGCCTCAATAAACTTTCGAGTAATAACGATCTGATTGTTTGGTAAAGTCTTGATTCTGAAACAAGGCATTAAAGCCAAAGTAGGTTGATTGCTCATAGACGCCATAATTTCTCTAAAGAGGTGAAATATTTGAGTAAAGTCGAGGGAACATTAATACGACCTAGGCCTTAAATATTCGAACTTTTCAAAGGTTTCAATGCCTGCTACATCAAAAGTGACATTCAGAATATCGGTTCTATGAGCTGTTAAAGGAGGCATTTCAACCATTGGATAAAGTCGAGCTTAGAAGACGATCCCTATGTGGCTAACTAAACAATACCTCCCCAGATAGAAATTTTACGGATTGCCTAGCTCATATACACATAATCTTTAAGTAAATCTTCTGGTAAAACATTAAGTCTTAATGTTCGACGTAGGAAGCACGGGCCATCTATCAGTATTGACTGCCTATTTCTACACAGAGAAAAGTGATTTCAGTCAAGTGGGGACTAGATTCAGAGTTACTCACCCATGATCTAAATCTGCTCAATTATGCCCACTTAGGAACTGATACCGATCGGATGAAAAGGTGCGTTAGTGCTACTTGCTCAAGCGTGAACTAGGAGAGCGCTGTTGGCGGCTAGAGCAATCGACTCGTCGCTCTAGAACAACGGAGAAGTCTAATGCTTTACCGGCGTGTAGCTTTACCTGTACTTTATCTAGCTTTACCCGGATGTTCTACTTCAACATCAGTATTAACGCGCATCTCATTATTTGAGAACGTGACCTTTGGATCACGGCCGCCGGAAACTATATCTTCTGATATAAAACAAATCCCTCCTAAGATTTTAGGAGGGACTGAATTTCGCCCTATTGCCTAGGGATTCGGCTCAATTAGCCCAGGTAGTAGGTAGGCTTTAGCCTACCAGCCTTTTCGCGATTGCTCCAAAATATAGCTAGCCACGTCTTCGATTTGGGATTCACTCAACCGGCCGCTAAAAGCAGGCATAGCATTTTTGCCTTTTGATACTTGAGTTTTCACCGCCTCTAGAGAGTTCATGCCATATTTCTCCAGAGCTTCTTTCTTCAAGGTTTTGTTCGCAATA
>DATNPU010000034.1:0-7505 GCA_036703105.1 Microcoleaceae cyanobacterium | reverse complement strand
CTTTTTCATACATTTAATGGCTGAAGCTGATCGGACGCTCTGCTAGGTAGCGGGTCGGACGACATAAGCCACATGCATGGGATAGCCTTGGGAGTAGATGGCATCTACGTACTTGAGGGCTAGTTCTCGATCGCGGTAATTCTGAAGCGGTTTTTCTTGCCCATTTGGATATCGAATACATAGTTGCCAGATCATCGCTACCTCCTATGGTTTCGCGATCGCAGCAATCATCCTGACTTGCTTTACGAAACCTTTATATCTCATCCTATGATCTGTGGAAAAACTTGTACTCCGTGCAATCCATGAATCCTATTCTTGTGGCAGTTACATCAACTGGAATACGGCAAAAGTTCCATTGCTGCTCTCCTTAACCTTGCGGTCATCTTTCTGCAATAAATTCATGAAGTTTCCTGAATTGAAATCTGAAAATTAGCAGAGCCAATTAAGCTAAATCAGCAGAAGTGCGGAGAATAGATTTGATGAAATGATGTGTTCTAGGAGTTGAATCAGTAGGGATGCTGACCTCATTCCTATAGATAGATCGCTAAAGTTTGGTTAGCGATCGTATATTACTGAAAAATTGGTACACCTTGGGGAGAACTTGGCATGATATTCGACTGTATTGTTGTAGGGGCGGGGCCTGCGGGGGCGTCAGCCGCATATCACTTGGCAAAGCGCGGTCGCTCAGTCCTGCTCTTAGAGAAGCATTCTCTCCCTCGGTATAAACCCTGTGGTGGTGGAGTGCCGTCTACGGTGGCACAGTGGTTTGATTTTGACTTTAGTCCAGTGGTAGATCAAACCGTGAAGAACGTGCAGTTTACCTGGAAACTGGGCGATCCGATCGATGCTCATTTGACTACCCCTGACCCGATGTGGATGGTAAAGCGCGATCGGTTTGATCACTTTTTAGTCCAACACGCGCAAAACCAAGGTGCGGAACTGCGAGAGAATACAGCCGTCACCGGAATTGAGTTTAAGGGCGATCGCTGGCAAGTTAACATAGCGAATGGGAGTGTTGAAGGTCGCTATCTGATTGCGGCGGATGGCGCAGATGGCCCGATGAGCCAATGGTTAGGGTTTAAAGCCAGCAAACGTCGGAGTGGGTTTACCTTAGAAGGCAATGATCCAAAGGGGAATCATACCGCCCGATTTGAATTTGGCATGGTCAAGAACGGGTTTATCTGGAGTTTTCCTAAAGCGGATGGTTGTTCTATTAGTGCAGCGACCTTCCGGGGTGGAAATTCGGCTGATGTGCAGAAGTTGTTACTGGAGTACGCCAGTAAGACTGGGATTCAGGTGATTCAGCCGCCGAAAGAATATTCAGTTTGTGTGTGGGACGGTGAACAGCCTCTCCATACCCAACATGCGCTTCTGGCTGGTGAAGCCGCCTGTGTGGTCGATCCGATTACTGGCGAAGGGATTCGGCCGTCGATCTATACGGGGGTTAAAGCCGCAGAAGCGATCGAGCAAGCTTTGGCTGGAAATGCTAATGCTCTGGCGGACTACACCAAGACAGTTAACCGAGAGATTGGGGCTGATATGGTCTGGGCACAGCGGATTGCTGGCCTGTTCTACCAGTTTCCGGGGCTTGGCTATAAGTTACTGAAGCGACCGACGGCGGCCGAGCGGATTGGCCAATTTTTGTGTGGGCAAATCCGTTACTCCGATGTGGCTGGACGAATTATGAAGCGACTTAGTGGTGGATTAATTCCTGGAATGGGTTAAACCATCTGAGACAACTGTTTCAGACCGAAACTGCCTATGAAATCGTCATTTTTGCCCTTCCTATGACCAAAATTCAATTTCTGCAACACGCTCTAATGAACTGTGTAGCTATGTAAATGTGTCGTTGGTGACAGATTGGGTCTGGGAATACTGAGATGAGTGAGGTATACAGGATCACCTGGTATTTATCAGTTTATGCGTGATCTGTAACCTCATTCATCCGCTTCAGCTCCCGTTAGGCTAAAGCTATGCCGCTCTACAAAAGCGTTTTGGCCTGACCTGGATGCATGAACTGGCAGACGTTTTCTGAGAGGAGATGCGGCGTGGTGGACGTTTCCCGACCTGAGCAAGAAAAGCATTACGAGCAAACTCTGGCCGTAGAGGTCGCTTTGAAAGAAGCTAGCTCAACCTATCAAGATTATGGTGACTATTGGCACCAACCCCAAGCTCCCCTTTCCAGCGGATTGTGGCGACAGCACGAATATGAGCGTTTAGTGAGCCGCATTGCCCAACGGATTCACCAATCACTCGATCTGGAGACGATTCTGACGACAACGGTAGAAGATGTGCGGCAGTTTTTGCAAACTGATCGGGTTTTGATTTTTCGCTTTGAAGGCCAGACGTCAGGCTGCGTCGCTGTAGAATCAGTCGCTCCAGAGTGGAATGCCATGCTGGGCACGACGATTCGTGATCCTTGCTTTATGGAGCGTTATCAGCAAGCTTATTGTCAGGGGCGGGTGCAGGCGATCACTGATGTATACGAAGCCAACCTGTCTCCCTGCTATCTGGATCTACTGATGCAGTTTCAAGTCAGGGCTAATTTAGTATTACCCATTATTCAGCCGCTTCAGTTATTGACGGATAGGACTAAAACGGCAGAGTGCCTAGAAGAGAATGCTTTATGGGGTCTGCTGATTGCCCAACATTGTCAGTCGCCTCGCTACTGGCATAGTTTGGAGATTGAACTGTTGCAAGAGTTAGCGACTCAGGCGGCGATCGCCATTCAACAATCAGAACTATATCGTCAAGTCCAACGGTTGAATCGTGAATTGGAGTGTCAGGTTCAGGAGCGCACCTTACAGCTGCAACAATCGCTGAACTTTGCTGAGGTGCTGAAGCGGATCACCGATCGCATTCATGCCTCTCTGGATGAAAGCCAAATTCTGCAAACTGCGGTTGAAGCCTTGGCCAGCGTGTTGCAGGTAGATTACTGTTGTGCCATGCTCTACAATCCTGAGCACACCACAGCAACGGTTCGCTATGAATCTACCTCGGCTAACTTAAAAGTGGCGGTTGGGCAGGTTTTGTCTGTTGCTGAAACCCCTAAAGTGCATGAGCAATTGCTTCAGGGCGACTTGTTTCAATTCTATGACGGCAACCGTACTTCACTTCAGGCTACGCAAACTGGGGATTTAGCCTGTCCCGATTTATTCGATCATCTGGGTGCCAAACTGTTGTGTCCCATTTTTCTAGACGCTTCGTCACTTTACCCCTTGGCCGCATCGGAACTGATGGTCTTCCCAACTTTAGAGGGCGATCGCCGCTGGTCGGAGGAAGGGGGGGCGATCGGCTATCTAGCAGTAATTCACCAGACCATACGGGAATTTAGTCAGGCGGAAATTAATTTGGTCAGGCAGGTGGCCAGCCAGTGTGCGATCGCCATTCGGCAAGCTCGCCTCTACCAAGCCGCTCGAACCCAGGTGACAGAACTGGAAAAGCTCAATCGCTTAAAGGATGACTTCCTGAGTACGGTCTCCCATGAGCTACGGACTCCAGTTGCGAGTATGAAAATGGCCATTCTCATGCTGACGTTGGCACTCAAAAAATCTCCACTGCCATCAGAGAAAGCCAGCCACTATCTGCAAATCTTGCACGAGCAGTGTGAACGAGAGATTAATCTGATTAACGATTTACTTGAGCTACAGCGGTTAGAGGCTGGTGAGCAATCGCTCATAGTCAGCGAAATTGACCTTCAGCCCTGGCTCACTCAATTAGTGGAATCGTTCTACGATCGCCTCGATCGCCACCATCAGCATCTCCAGGTTAACCTTCCTGCCAAATTGCCACTACTGAGGTCTGAGCTAGCCAGCCTAGAACGCATTGTGGTGGAGCTATTAGAAAATGCTTGTAAATATAGTCCCGCCGAGGCCATGATTACATTGACCATCTGGCTGACCAACATTGGCATTTGTCTGGATGTTTGTAACTCTCATGTGGAAATTCCGCTAGAAGAAATTCCGCGAATTTTTGACAAATTTTATCGGATACCAAATGCCGATCCCTGGAAACAAGGTGGTACTGGTTTAGGACTAGCCCTGGTACAAAAGCTAGTCAACCATTTGGGTGGCACTATTCGAGTTAAAAGTGGTAATCACCAAACTTGCTTTACCTTGGAATTGCCGCTGACTCCTTAAATAGGTGGGCTAAAGTGAGGCAATGGCTCCAACCTGCCGCTCCTCCTGCAAAAGATCTCCCTTAAGACGTTGCTATGGGATGAAGCAACTATAAATAGGAGCGTAGAGTGATTGCCTGGTTCGGCACTAAGGGATTACTGATAAGTTTGATTAGATCGATTAGATAAATCTATGGTCTAGTTGTGCGACCCGATTTAAAGGCTGTATGCGTGACTCAGAAAGGATTACAACAGATCACTAACTCTCAATTGAGCCGCCTTATATAAGATAAGCAGATTAAATCGACGGTATTCATTACGAATCCCATCCGTCCTAATTGGGATTTACAGTCCGAAAAGGATGTTTTTCTCGTAGTATCAAAAGTGAAGCTGATGAATCCGGTAGGCTTTCGCTGAAAGTGCTACAGATTCTGCTTCTTGATGAGTTTTTAAGTGCTGTTTCCAACTATAGAGAGGACCACTGCATGGCAACTTACAAGGTCACCTTAATCAACGATGCCGAAGGGCTGAATACCACGATCGAAGTTCCCGACGACGAGTACATTCTCGACGCGGCTGAAGAGCAAGGGATTGACCTACCCTATTCCTGCCGCGCTGGTGCTTGCTCCACCTGTGCTGGCAAAATCACCGCTGGTACCGTTGATCAATCCGATCAATCGTTCCTGGATGATGATCAAATCGAAGCTGGTTATGTGCTGACCTGTGTGGCTTACCCCACCTCCGACTGCACCATCCTAACTCACCAAGAAGAAGCACTCTACTAATTCCCTCTTGGCAGGGAGCGATTACAGGATTCAGTGGCTGTTGCTTAGCATTGAATCCTTGTAATCGCCTAGATTGCTTTACAATGCAGTTTTTATCACAGCACTTCACGGTTTGTGGCCGTGGGGTGTTTTTGTTATATGCAGTGTCAATCAACGTCAGGAAAGCCGATCGCTGATGATCCTTGCAATAATACAGGTAAGCTACCTTTTCCTGGGTCATGCATCACGCTTCTATTCGGACTGCTGATATCCATCGTGCGATCGCGTTTTACGAACAATTGGGCTTTGTGGTCAAAGAACGCTTTACCACAGGCTACACCCTTGCCTGTTGGATGGAAGGCTTGAATGGGCGGATTGAACTAATTCAGATCCCAGAACCTCATCCGGCTCCCGATGCGTTTGGGGATGAGCATTATGTTGGTTACTATCACCTATCGTTTGACCTGACTGAAACCGCCACTAATTTGCCAACTTGGTTAGCCACGCTGAAAGACCAATTTGCCCAACAAGTGCAAGCCCAGCCCGATCGCTACCAACTCCTCAAGGTCTTACTGGAACCCGAGCAACAAATGATTGGCGATCGAGTGTATGAAGTTGCCTTCATTGCTGACCCTGATGGTTTACCCCTGGAATTTATCCGTGTCTTAGGCAACGTGCAGCGCTCCTAACGATGGGTGCTAATTTGCTTCCCTATCCTCCCCTCCTCCCTACTTCCATGCCAACTGAATCCTCGATCGAACCGTTTCTCGATAACTGGAGCTACTTACGGGCAGAGTTAAACTGGCTCGATCGGGTGTTGGCAGTGGCAGTTGCCCGACAACGGAAAGAGGTGAAGGAAGTCGAGCGGGTGTCGCGATCGAAAGCTGATCAGGTGACGAGTCACTGGTGGAAGGGATTGCTGAATCTGGAGGGCGAACCGTCCTATGATTCTCCGGCCGATGGGCGGCGGAAAGCTAGCCCAACCAAAGCCAACTACCAGCAGCAATTGGATGCCAAGATTCAGGTCAGTCAGCAACGGGGCATAGTCTTAGGGATTCCGTCACTTTGTAGTCGGCTAGAGCTATCTATTTTTGAAAAAAATCTATTATTAATGGCGTTGGCGCCTGAAGTTAGCCGTCGCTATGGGCGAATTTATAATTATCTACAAGAGTCTGAGCAATTTGGGGCGACGGGGCTACCCACGGTTGATTTAATTTTGCGAATTCTGTGCCGGAATGATGCGGAATGGCGCACGGCGCGGCATTGTCTAACCGTGGATTCCCCCTTAGTGAAATACCAGCTGATTGAGGTGCAAACGTTTCATCTAGAACCTTTTTTAGCCCGGCCAATTAAATTATCTGATGCACTAGTTAACTATCTGTTGGCAGAACAGCTAGAGTCCCAGCAGTTGGAAGCCCTGCTGCGATCGCCGATGGCGAGTACGGAGTTACTGGAATTTGAGGTTGATCAGCCTCTGGAGTTGCCGCCGCCAATTTGGGTTCCTCCAGCTAACCTGACGATCGCTAATAGTGCTGATCCCTGGCCAACCTTAGTTTTACCGCCATCCTTACGATCACGCCTGCAACATCTGTGCGACCGAGTGCAGTTGGCGGAGCAAGTGGATCAGGAGTGGGGATTTCAATCAACGCTTGGTGGGTCTCAGTTAGGAACGCTAGTGTTATTGGTTGGGGAAACTGGTACCGGAAAAACGACAGCGGCCCATGCGATCGCTTATACACTGCAAACTTCTGTATTTGCCGTTGATTTAGCCTTAGTCAGTCCGGTTGACTACCCCCAATTGCTTCGAGAGATTACCACTCAAGCTCCTACAGTATTATTGCTAAAATCGGCTCAAGTCTGGTTAGGTCGCCATACTGCTATATCTCCTGCCCAACTGCAACAGTTCTGGCAGCAACGCCAGTACGATCGGGGCCTGACGTTGTTCGCAACCCAGCATTTACATAGCATTAAGTCGAGTTGGCGACATCAAATGCATCAGGTATTGACCTTTCCGTTACCTGATGTCGAGAGTCGAGTTCGCCTTTGGCAGCAAGCGTTTCCGGCCCAACTGCCGCTTGATAGTGGCATGGATTGGCAATGGTTAGCGGAGCAATATGTGCTAACAGGCAGCACAATTCGAGCGATCGCCCGTGAAGCTGCCCTCTATGCCGCAGGGGCAGGGGCAGGAACCAAGGTCAGTATGAGGCATGTGCAGCAGGCATTAGCCCAGCGATCGTTGAAACCTAAACATCCCAGCAAACTTCCCAAAAAATCAGGTAAGCGGAAACAGCGTTCGCGATCGTCGCCTGAATAAGCCGCACGGTTCAGGGTAGGCATCCGACTTGCCGGAGCATGTCTAGATGTTTATGAACAGGTGACAGGGTGTTGGCGGTAATCATGCCGCTGGCCGCCACTGCTGGTAAACCAATGCCTGGAAAAGTGGAATCGCCACAGCACCAGAGTCCTGATAAGGGAGTGCGGGCATTGGGAAATAGACCTTGGGTAGCTGGAATGGCTGGGCCATAGGAGCCACGATGCCGCCGGAGAAAACGTGCATGGGTGAGAGGAGTGCCGACCAGCGTGACTTCGCAGCGAGAGCGAATATTGGGAATAATCCGCTCTAG
>DATNPU010000426.1:0-4910 GCA_036703105.1 Microcoleaceae cyanobacterium | reverse complement strand
GGTTGTACTCAACGATTCGGTATAGGGTAGATCCACCAAAATATCGCTATATCCAGCACTCCGGAGTTTGCTTTCCAGCATTTGAGCCGCATTCCGTTGTCGCGTACTATCCTGAATCGAGATGCGGAGATGATTCGGAGTCGCCGTGGAACTAGAGCGATAGCCAATATCAAAATATTGCGCCATCAGGGCGGCTATTTTGTTCTCATCGGGTAGCCAGTAACTGGCATCAAACTCACCCGGTTCGCTAAACCGTCCAGGCACAATTAGCATTTGCATCTCAGAGCGCTTAATCTGGGCGGCAAATCCAGTCAAGGCCACCAGTTCTTCAACACTTAAATTCGTATCAATATGAGACTGAATAATCGACAAGATCTGCGGTAAGCGGGCTACTGTTGCCGGATTTAACGCCTGCTCCGACAACGCCCGAATCACCATCTGCTGCCGCTGGATTCGTCCTAAGTCGCCATTTTCGTCATACCGGAAGCGTAATAGTTGCAGTGCTTGTTCCCCGTTAAGATGCTGTTTACCTGCTCTCAAATTCACATAGAAATGCTGGCTATCATCTCGATACTTCATGTCCTTAGGCACGTACACCGTCACCCCGCCCAGCGCATCAATTAACGCTTGTACGCCCTGGACATTAATCGTGACATACCGATCGATCCCTACCCCATTCAACAACTCACTGGTTGTCCGAGCACTCAGAGCCGGGCCGCCTAGGCTATTCGCCGCATTAATTTTTTGCACACTGTAACCCGGAATCTGTAACCGCGTATCTCGGGGCACAGATAACAGTACAACCCGCTTTGTCGCCGGATCGAACCGTAGCAGCAACATTGTATCGGTCAAACCATCGAAGGAATTGACCAGGGCATCGTATCCCAGGCGAGTCCGATCGGGATGATCGTCAGAAATATCACTGGTGAGTACCTTGACTCCCAAAATCAGAATATTGACTGGGCGAGTCAGTTCCGGCAATTGCAAGTTAGTTGAGGAGGTAGAGATCGTCCCCTTAGAAAACACCGCCGCATCTTCAGCCGAGAGTTTCCGTTGCATGAGCGGAGTGCTGGCCATTGTTACTGCTAGCAAAGCCCCGGCTGTGGCAGAAATCATCGCGACTCCAACTAGACCGAATACTAGCCATAACCACCGTTGTTTAGGACTACGCTTAGGGACTTTACGTAAGGCAGGCTTGTATTTCCTGACCGGAGGAGATGGTTGATTCGCTCGATTCGATCCTTGCACTTGCTTCCTCTACCACATTTGCTTACAACTCCCAGCAGCAGCATGTTAACAACAATTTCCCAGCTTGCCACAAAAATTCTGCTGGCTAAACCATGACTTTCAGCAGGTGTGATCCCCAGTAAAACTGAATAACACTCTATATTCGAGGCGATTGATGCAATTTTTCTCGTGCTAACACACTATATATGGATAATTTATCTTTTCTCAGAAGTAATTTCAGCGTTGTTCTGCCAGCGAATCGCCACGATCGCTGGCTGTAGTGGTTGATGCGCTTGAGCTACCATTACCCGAGTTCGCGAATTGCCGCCTGAGCCTCTCGCCGTAACCCATTAGCGATCCTGAATAACTCCTGCCCAGTATGCAGGTAATAGTCATCATAATTGGCGGTAAAAAATTCTAGCTGCTGGATGCCATCGCCAATTTGATCCAGGCAGTAGTAAAGATGGGCGGCGACGCTCGCGATCGCCGGTGGATTGGGTAATGAACGAAACAACCGCTCGGCCTGACTTAAGCGATCGTGGCAGTCGTCTAAATAATCTTGAAAGTCCGCCATTAATTCATCGTCAAACGGGTCAGCAGCTAACTCGTTAATCTGAGCTTGTAGTGGCTTCAGAATTTGCTGAATCAGGCGACTGACGGGGGTATAGACCTGATGCAACCACAACTCTAGTTGTTCGTCAGCTTGCTGACTACTACGGTGCTGCTGCCGATAGCGCGCTTGAGCCGCCGCAGTTCGTTGCTGCCGGGCGGTGACCGTTTGGTTAAAGTCCCAATCACCAGTCGCTACCCGCGATCGTTGTAAACGTTGTTGGTCATACGATCGGCGATTTTGGGGATCGCCCAAAATTTCATAAGCGGCATTCACCCTGGCAATCTGGTCATGATTGCTGGTGTGCAAGTTACTATCGGGATGAAACAGTTTAGCCAGGCGACGATAGGCCTGCTTAATCTCTGCTTGAGTTGCCGTTGGGCTAACTTCAAGAATTTGGTAGTGATCAGGATATGCCATACAGTCATTCTATCGCCAGTCTAGCCGGGCTTAGGAACCGTGACTGTGGCTCTTTCCCAAGGATTCACTGGCCCATTGAAGTAGCTTAGCCCCCCGAAACAGCCGTTAATTCTGGATCTTGAAATAGCGGGGTACTGAGATAGCGTTCACCAAAGCTCGGCTGAATGATTACAATCAACCGATCGCGGTTTTCAGGACGACGACCCACCTGAATAGCGGCATACAGAGCCGCGCCACTGGAAATCCCGGAAAGTAACCCCTCCTCACGGGCCAGGCGCCGACCATAGCCAATGGAGTCATCATCTGATACGGAAATAATCTCATCCAGCAAATTCACATTTAACACGGGTGGGATAAAACCCGCCCCGATCCCCTGAATCTTATGCGCTCCAGCATGGCCACCAGATAACACTGCACTATTGGCTGGTTCTACGGCGATCACTTTAAACCCTGGCTTGCGCGACTTAATCACCTCAGCAATTCCGGTAATTGTGCCGCCCGTACCCACGCCAGCCACCACAATATCCACCTGCCCATCGGTATCTGCCCAGATCTCTTCGGCGGTCGTCTCACGATGAATTTGCGGATTGGCCGGATTGCGGAACTGTTGCAGCATATAAGCATTCGGCAAGGTATCAACAATCTGCTGCGCCCGCTGAATACAGCCACTCATGCCCTCAATTCCTGGAGTCAATTCCAGTTCTGCCCCATAGGCGCGCAACATGGCTCGCCGTTCAGCACTCATGGTTTCTGGCATGGTCAGAATCAATCGATAGCCCTTAGCGGCAGCCATCATGGCGAGGGCAATGCCAGTATTACCCGATGTCGGTTCAACTAAGACCGTTTTGCCAGGCGTAATTAAACCTTCCTGCTCGGCGGCATTGATCATACTAACCCCAATGCGGTCTTTGACCGACGCCGAGGGATTCATGCTCTCCAACTTCACCACAATTCTTGCCAAACAACCTTCTGCTTGAGGAATCCGATTCAGTTGAACTAAAGGAGTACGACCAATTAGTTCGGTGATGTTCTGCGCAATGTTCATGGGTGAAGAGAAAGAGATAAATGAATCAAAATTAACAGTAAACCCAGGGTGATGCTAAAACAGCTGTTTTAGCCTTTTGCCTTTATAGTCCATCCTGAGTTCTAGATGTAATACATAATGTCAAGTTGCCGTCGGGCATCCCGCTTGTCACAGAGATCCTTGAGAGTATAGCGTTGGAGCACGGTTTTTGCGGCTTGGTTGGCTTCCTGCCAAATTTCCAAGATCACAGCATTCTCAACATTTTTGGGTGGAGTATCGCTTTCCCCAATCTCGGCATCGGCTCCATCCAGGGAATTCATCACTTCTAGCAGACTAATTTTCCAGGGTTCGCGAGCCAACACATAGCCACCTCTCGCTCCCCGCTGCGATCGCACTAAGCCTGATCGACGTAAGGTCGCTAACACCTGTTCTAAATAGCGATCGGGAATTTTTTGTAAAGCAGAAATTTGTCGGATTTGTAAGGGTTCACCGCCTTGATAATGGGCGGTTAACTCAATCAGCGCCAAGAGAGCGTACTCGTTTTTACAGGAAAGTTCCACAGATTTAACTCAATCGTAGGACAAGCGAGATCAAACCAACTACTTCTATCATACTACGGTTCATCACTAGGGTTTTGCCAGTTTATAAATAAAAAACCCCGCAGACTCGCAGGGCTTTCAAGAAAATGAATTTTACAATCAGGCAGACTCAGCGATCGCTGATCCAGTGCTAAGCCTTAAGTCAGCGATCGTCAATTATCCCGATGCTTAGAAGGAGAAGGTTGTCCGAATTACCCCAACTAATTGGGTACTGTTGTCACTGTCATGTTCGGGATTGAAGATGGCATATACGCCAGGAGTAATGGCAATATTGTCATTAATCCGATAGCGGTAGAGCGCTTCTACGTGGATGCTGGTGTCATCCTCTTTGTTGTCACCACTGGTAATTTTCGGTGGCACACCTACAATTAAACCAGCCAGGTTACCCCGCTTACCCAAATCTGGGAATGCCAGATATAAAGCACCATTCATGAGCGTAGAGCTGTCATCACCGCCACTCTTCTGATTAGCGAATAGGGCGCTATACCAGCCACCGATGATAAAGGTAGGGCTGAACTTGTATTGCAGTTGTAAACCCACTGCATCTCCCGAAGTGGCTGAAGCAACACCAAAAGGAGAAATAGCCCCCAAACTGCCAGTACTACCAGTTAGGTTAACGCTACCACCTGGGTAGTAAGAGTGGGCATAGGTCAAGCCAGCACCGAAGTTTTTGTCGCTGTATACCAATTGTGCTAGTGCACCGTAGGAGCCATTAAATAATCCATTCTTAGGGCTAGGATCATTGCTACCACCAGTAGCACCAACATCACCAGTGTAACCACCTTCCAACCGGAAGTTATCGCTAAACTGGTAAGCCAGGGTAAACCCAGCTCCCCCATCTTTGCTGGGGTTGCCAGCCCGGAAAATCGGGTTATAACGACCGAAGCGAGACAACGCACCGTTGCCGCTGCTTTCAAAAGGACTTAATGTTGTGACCAAGCCATCCGAGGTGAACTCGTTGTTGATTGCATCAATCTGAATCCGTAACTTACCATCGGCTAGAGGAAAGCGATAGTTCAACTTATCAACC
>DATNPU010000425.1:0-5019 GCA_036703105.1 Microcoleaceae cyanobacterium | reverse complement strand
TCAGAGCGGATTATGAATCCGGTTGAGCGACCACAAGTCACTCAAGATCTGTCGGAAAATGTCATCCTTACAACTGTGGATGATTTGTATAACTGGGCCCGGTTATCCAGCCTCTGGCCCCTGCTGTATGGTACAGCTTGCTGTTTTATTGAATTTGCGGCTCTGATTGGCTCACGATTTGACTTCGATCGCTTTGGGCTAGTTCCTCGCTCCACTCCCCGGCAGGCAGACCTAATTATTACCGCTGGCACCATCACCATGAAAATGGCTCCAGCGCTGGTACGCCTCTACGAGCAAATGCCAGAACCCAAGTATGTGATTGCAATGGGCGCTTGCACGATTACGGGCGGGATGTTCAGTGTAGACTCGCCGACGGCAGTGCGTGGCGTTGATAAGCTGATCCCGGTAGACGTCTATTTGCCAGGTTGCCCACCTCGTCCTGAAGCTATCATTGATGCCATCATCAAGTTGCGCAAGAAGATTTCCAACGAATCGATTCAAGAACGGGGCTATTTATTGCAGGAACATCGCTACTACAGCACCACCCATACCATGAAGGCGGCGGCCCCATTGTTGACGGGTGAGTACCTACAAACTGGCACCCGTGACGTTCCACCGAAGGAACTGATGGAAGCGATGGGTATGCCAGTTCCCCCGGCATTGTTAACGGCTGAGAAGGAGAGCACTCGTCGTGGCTGATCAACCCTCGAATACACCTGAGTCTGCTGAAATCACCCCATCAGAAACCGCGATCGCTGAACGGGGTAATACCTCCAAGTGGTTACTCGATAATGGCTTTGACCACGAATTTCTGGGGCTAGATGCCTCCGGTGTAGAGTTACTCAAAATCGATCGCGACTTTTTAATCCCGATCGCGACCGCTCTGTATGCCTATGGCTTTAACTATTTGCAATGCCAGGGCGCCTATGATGCAGGGCCAGGTCAAGATCTGGTGAGCTTTTATCATCTGACGAAAATTTCGGATAATGCCGATCGGCCGCCAGAAGTACGGCTGAAGGTGTTCCTGTCTCGGGAAAATCCTACCATTCCCTCGGTGTACTGGATTTGGAAAGGAGCCGACTGGCAAGAGCGGGAATCCTTTGATATGTATGGCATTGTCTATGAAGGACACCCCAACCTAAAGCGGCTCCTGATGCCAGAAGACTGGGTAGGTTGGCCGCTGCGGAAGGATTACATCTCGCCCGACTTCTACGAGTTGCAAGACGCTTATTAAGGTTGCTCTGTACCCTGAACGATATATTTCATTGTGGTCAGCGTTTCCAGGCTAATGAGCCCTCGACGCTGACCTTTTTGATTCGACATCCCTAGGAAAACTGAGTCTCCCCATTTGGGGCTACGAGAGAAGCGGGGTGACGCATTAATATAAGTCGAAGCGCTATTAATCCCCAGGGCAAACTGCCGGCTTTCCTGATAAGACTCTGTTACCAAGCAATCGGCGTGACCACTACTATGCAGATTAATCCAAGTAATGGCATCGTCTAGACTATCAACAACCCGAAAAGCCACGACTTTCGCCAGGTAGGCTTGATTCCACTCTGTATCTTCCGCTAATTGCAGATCAGGAAATTCCGTGGCCAGACTGGTATCTCCCCGCAGTTCAAAGCCTTTTTCTCGCAGGCTATTCCATAACATGGTGAGCGAGGACGGATTTTGGTTGCGATGGATCAAGACTTTTTCGATCGCGTTAACGGGATCAGGTTCACTCTGATGGCTGTCTAAAATGATCCAACGTACCGTTTCCAAGCTGCCAGACGGTGACCAGTACAAATAACAATTTCCCATCGCCGATCGTAGAACTGGAGCCGTCGCCTGCCGCGTAATTTGCTGCACTAAGCTAGGCCGACCATAGGGAATAATCAGATTCAGGTACTGATCCTGCACAATTAAATCTCGCACCGATGCGCCTTGATCAGAGGGTAAGGCTTGTAGGCAGCCATCTGGTAATCCAGCCTCCTCTAGAGCTAAACAGAGCGCTCGTGCGATCGCCGCATTAGAATTACTGGCTTCACTGCCACCTTTGAGAATTAAGCTATTGCCAGTTTTAATACACAGTCCCGCCGCGATCGCCGCTAATTCTGGAAAGGCTTCATAAATTAAGGCGATCACTCCCAATGGCATCAGTTGCGAGTACGTTTGGCAATGATTCACTTGATGAATGGCCGTCATGACTCGGCCGATCGGATCAGGCAGTTCGCTCAACCGTTGCAACAATTGCACTGTCGTGTGCAGCCGTTCGGGAGTCAGCTTTAACCAATCCAACACTAAATCTGGCACTGCCATCTCGCGGCTAGCTTCCAGATCCAGAGTATTTGCCTCTAGAATGTCGTTTTGGTTCTGTTTCAGGGCTTCTGCCATCAATTGCACCGCTCGGCTCCGCAGCCCCCCTTTGGTCGTCGCTAAACGAATGGAAGCCTGATAGGCCGCATGGGCAGCCGTAATGGGATCAGAAGCCAGGGGAAAAGCATCCAGCGTCATTCGGTTAACGCCTATACGCGAGCAGAACCATGAGAGCAGGCAATACAGCGACCAGTAACGCCACGATCGCCCACAACAACACACTAGCTTTCGGAGAAGAGGTTAAGGCCAGGGGCAGCCAGATAATCAATAGCACTAAGGTAATGCAGAGAGCAATCGGTAAATAGCTTTCTCCCAAACCTGGGTTTGCAACCCCCCATTGATGCCCCAGCCAACGCCACGCTCGTTTGTAGGGATAACTACTGGACAGTTCTTCCAGCACATAGCCTCCCTCTTCAACAACAAAAATTTTCTGACAGCGATTACAACCAAAAGCCTCCGTCAAGGTGATCGGGGTTAAATGACCGCGACGGCGGCAAGGACAAGGATAATCCTGGCTTAAATCAATCTTTTGAGCTTTTTGAGGTTGCACAGGCGGCACAAATTCAAAAATTTTCTTGGATCTCTTGCTTAGTAAACACCATTGTCTTGATAACCATAGAGTTGGTTGATCACATCTTTCTGTTATTTGCTGACTAAACCGCGTATCCCCAACCTAGAGAAGCAACCATCCTCACGATCGCCAATGTTTTATGGCAATCTTACCACTCCCATCCTAAATCTCATCTTAGATGCAGCATCTAGTTAATCTGATGCGGGTCGGCAAATTGGTGATGGTTCAGAAGCGGGTAACGCGATTCGAACGCGCGACATCAACCTTGGCAAGGTTGCGCTCTACCACTGAGCTATACCCGCAAATTTCAGACAAGCACTTGTCTGTCAAAATAGAACGAGTCTATTCAGAAGCGGGTAACGCGATTCGAACGCGCGACATCAACCTTGGCAAGGTTGCGCTCTACCACTGAGCTATACCCGCAAATTTCAGACGATTATCAGTTTGTCAAAATAGAACGAGTCTGTCAAGGGGGTTGGCAAAAATGGATTGTATTCATCTCACTGGCATTCGCAGCTATGGCTACACCGGGGCCTTACCAGAGGAACAAGTTTTAGGTCAGTGGTTTGAAGTTGACCTGATTCTATGGCTCGATTTATCCCAGGCGGGACACAGTGATCAGCTTCAGGACACCTTTGACTATAGATCGGCGATTACAACCGTCCAACAGCTAATCAGTATGGCTCGCTTCGCGTTGTTAGAGCGTTTAGCAACGGCGATCGCCGACACACTGTTAGCGGCCGACTCAACAGCTGATGCTGGCCTGATCCAGCAAGTTCAGGTGAGGTTAACTAAATTAGCGGCTCCTATCCCCAATTTCGGCGGCAAGATTACGGTCGAAATCCAACGATCGCGGCAGCAGACGTAATGTGGGAATTAGATTACAGGAAGTTTACAAGCTGCATCATGCTGACTCATTACGATCCTAACAGTCCTTCAAACCCTTATCTGTTAAGGACTATCCGCTTCAGCACAGGTGGATTCCATCCGTAGAAATCGGCGGGTTTTCATCCTTAACTAGGCGAAGGCTCCTGAATCTTGATCGAAAAACAGCCTCCCCTCCAACCAGATTTCTGATAGAATCTTATGAAAAGTTAACAATTATCCTTTAGTCCCTCATGAATCTATTGGTTGTTGGTGCGACTGGCACGTTAGGCAGACAAGTAACCCGTCGGGCGTTAGATGAGGGATACCAGGTGCGCTGCTTAGTACGCAGCATGAAAAAAGCCGCATTTTTGAAAGAGTGGGGCGCTGAACTGGTACTGGGTGACTTGTGTGAGCCGGAAACACTCAAACCTGCTTTCGAGGGAATTACCGCAGTCATTGATGCTGCCACGGCAAGAGCGACGGATTCGCTAGGAGTCAAGGACGTCGATTGGCAGGGCAATGTCAATCTGATTCAAGCGGCCAAAGCGGCGAATGTCGATCGCTTCGTCTTCTTCTCAATTCTAGATGCCGAAAAATATCCTCAAGTGCCGTTGATGGAGATCAAGCGCTGTGTGGAACAGTTTTTGGCAGAATCCGGTTTGAATTACACCATTTTGCGGCCTTGTGGCTTTCTCCAAGGTTTAATTGGGCAATACGCGATTCCAATCCTGGAGGGGCAGGCAGTTTGGGTGATGGGGAATGCATCGCCGATCGCCTATATGGATACCCAAGACATTGCCAAATTTGCGGTGCACGCCTTGAGTGTGCCTGAGACAGTGAATCGCTCGTTCCCCGTGGTCGGTTCTCGGGCCTGGAGTGGGGATGAAATTATTCGACTCTGTGAGCGTTTGTCCAAGCGAGACGCGAAAGTCACACGGGTACCCATGAATTTGCTGCAAGCTGTGCGTCGGGTGACTCGGGTATTCCAATGGACATGGAATGTGTCCGATCGCTTGGCATTTGCAGAGGTGGTGGCAACAGGAAAGCCACTGACAGCCAGCATGACGGATACGTATACCACCTTTGGACTGGATCCACAGGACACGACAACGCTAGAAGCGTACATGCAGGAATACTTCGATCGCATTCTCAAGAAACTGCGAGAACTGGATTACGAGCAGGCCAAGACCAAGCAGAAAAAAGTAGATAGCAAGAAAAAAACT
>DATNPU010000424.1:0-32746 GCA_036703105.1 Microcoleaceae cyanobacterium | reverse complement strand
CTGCAATGGCCCCATTTCCTGTAACCGCTGATGACTAATGCCTGACATATCACAGGGACGATCACGGGTAAGTTGCACGAATTCGGCATGCACCTCCGCTGCTGTTTGGAACTGAAATTGGGTGGCAAAGCCCAGCCGCCGACCCACTTCGGCAAAGATAGCCCAATCTTCTCGCGCTTCTCCTGGAGGAGCTTGAAATTTGGGGCATAACGACACCCGCCGTTCAGAGTTGGTCATTGTGCCTGTCTTTTCGCTCCATTGAGTGGCGGGGAGTAAAAGATGGGCGTAAGCTGTGGTTTCTGTAGGATAGTAGGCTTCCTGGTAAACCGTGAAGGGCGATCGGCGTAAGGCCGCTTTGGTTCTTTCTAGATCGGGCAGGCTGACGATCGGATTTGTGGCCGCAATCCACATGAGTCCGACTTCATCTTGTTCCAGGCCCAGAATCATTTCCCAAACGGTTCGACCGGGGTGTGGGGCAATTTGTCCAGCCGGGAGTCCCCAGAATTGTTCTATGGCTTGCCGATGTTGCGGTTCACGCACCGATCGATAGCCTGGTAATAAATGGGATAGGCCTCCGGCTTCCCGTCCTCCCATCGCATTTGGTTGTCCAGTCAAGGAGAAAGGGCCAGCTCCGGGCTGACCAATTTGCCCGGTCAATAAGTGCAGGTTAATCAGCATGCGGACTTTAGCTGTCCCTTCCCGCGATTGGTTTAATCCCATTGACCAAAGGGACAAGACTCGGCTCCCTTCCGCCCAGTAACGAGCAGCGGTTTCTAGATCACTGACTGAGATCCCACAACGTGCCGCCGTGATTTCAGGGGGATAGTGCTGAAGAATGTTGGCGTAGGCCGCAAACTCTGATGTGTAGGTTTGAATGAAATCGGGTCGATGCTGGCCCCATTTCAGTAATAAATAAGCAATGCCATTAAATAGATCAATATCCGTACCAGGACGAATGGCCAAGTGCAAATCAGCCGCTTCCGCCGTTTGCGTTTTGCGGGGATCGACGACCACCAGCTTCACGTGGGGATTTCGCTTGTGATGTTTGCGTAACCGGTTAAACGCGATCGGATGGCACTCAGCCGCGTTACTGCCAATGATGAAAGCGCAATCGGTTAATTCCAAATCGTCATAACAGCAGGGAGGGCCATCTGAGCCAAAGCTTTGGATGTAGCCAGCGACGGCAGAGGACATGCAGAGGCGCGAATTGGCGTCAAAATTATTTGTGCCCAAACAGCCTTTCATCAGCTTTTGAGCCACGTAATAGTCTTCGGTGACAAATTGCCCAGACCCATACATGCAGAGGGCGTCGGCTCCCTGAGTTCTGAGTACCGTCTGAATCCGCTCCACAATTCGGTCGATCGCGTCATCCCAACTGATCCGCTGAAACGGCTGATCTAGGGACGGACGGAACATCGGGTAGAGTAGCCGATCCTTGCCGATCGCTTCACTGGCGGTTGCCCCTTTCACACAAACCATGCCCTGGCTGGAGGGATGGCTGCGATCGCCACGCACCTGCCAAACTGGAGCCATTTGCGGATCTCGATTGGCTTGGTTCGAGGACGTTGCGGGCAAAACTTCCAAGCCACAACCCACGCCGCAAAACGGGCAAACGGTTTTGGTTGGATTTGTTGTCATAATTACTCCACCACACTTACATCAGCATTATTACGACAGCGGTACGAGGATTCGACCACCTGCAACCGAATGCAGGGAATTCGCTCTACCAGTCGGAGTTGATCGGTTGCTCCCACATAAATTTCTAGCCAGGCATTGGGTAGGGCTTCAAATAACCAGCGTTGTCCAGGAAACACGACTGATTCACCTCGACAAATTACGCCATCAATGATTCGGGTAATTTGCAGTTGACCCGTTGTGTTGGCGTAATAACACAGTTGCGGGTAAGCGTCATTGGTCGATCGGGCAACAGACATTTGAGTCATACCGACACCCCTGTTATGAATCATCCGACTCGGACAACGGACTTTTGGGTACGGACATCGTTGATCGATGGGCGATCGCCAGCCACCTATTTACTCCACATCGTCATGAGCGAATCGATGATAGAGAAAGTCGAGGGCTTCGTTGCGCAATTCGTAATATTTGGGATCTTCCATTAACCTGGCCCGATTCCGGGGACGAGGAAAGGGCACTTGCAGAATCTCACCGACTTTGGCAGCGGGGCCATTGGTCATCATGACGACGCGATCGGACAGGAACAGCGCTTCGTCAATGTCGTGAGTAATCATCAACACGGTGACGCGATGTTCCATCCAGATTTTGAGTAGTTCTTCTTGCAGTTCTTCGCGCGTGATGGGATCTAAAGCGCCAAAGGGTTCATCGAGCACTAAAACTTGGGGGCGTAATGCCAAGGCCCGAGCAATACTGACCCGTTGCTTCATCCCGCCTGACAGAGCTTTGGGTTTCTTGTCAGCGGCTTCGGTTAAACCCACCATCGCCAAGTGTTCGCGGGCGATCGCTTCTTTTTCCGCTTTTGGCTTGTCTGGCCAAACAGCATGAATCCCCAAATAGACATTTTCAAAGGCCGTGAGCCAGGGTAGTAAGGAATAGTTTTGGAACACCACCATGCGATCGGGGCCGGGCTTGGTAATCCGCTTGGCCTGGAGCCGCACCTCGCCACCCGTAGGAGCCCGAAACCCGGACACCATATCTAACAGAGTTGATTTACCACAACCGGAGTGGCCAATCAGGCAAATGAATTCACCCTCACCGACAGTAAAGTTAACGCCATCTAAGACGGTGTATGTGCCGCCACCCGACGTGGGATAAACCTTGGAGACATTTTCAATCACCAAGAACGGTTCCTGATGACTTAATGGGGCTGTTTCCAGCGTGGTGGAATTGAGAGTCTGCATAGGAAGGGAGATAGGAGGGGTTGAGGGTGGATGATCCGTCATCAAATAAGCCATGCATAGTTGGGACATACCTAGGACGGCAGCGAAGAACGGTTTGGGCATGATTTATCGTTCATCGCGCCTGACTCCAGGACTAAACGGTTGAAGCTTCTGGGGTATCGATCGTGATTTCTTCAACTTGAATGTCGCGCTTAATGGGGAGGCTATTGAGATACCCGATCGGGTCATCGGGGTTGAACACGGAACCATCCGACAGCGTCACTGGCGATCGATTGGGTTCAATATCCAACAAGCCCAAATCACGCGCTGCCGACCCAAATACATCTACCCGCCGAGTGCGATCGAGAATACTGACCCAATTCCGGGGGAATGGGGTAATGCCCCAACGGGCTAACTGCGTCATAATCCATAGCCCCTCAGCGCGATAGGGACAGTTGGTGCGGTCTACGTAGAACTGGTTGTAGCGCAGTAGGCTGGTGGGTTCATCACCCATGCCGCGATCGTAGGGAGTAACGAGTCCAGGGCGCAGATGGGCAGGGTCAGCGCCGACATACTCGGGTTGGGCCAGAATCTCAACCAGTTCTTCCCGGTTGCGGAAGTCGTCGCAGTATTCGCAGGCTTTTAACAGGGCTTTCACCAAGGCCAGGTGGGTTTTGGGATATTGGGCCGCCCAATCTTCCCGGACGCCTAACACTTTTTCTAAGTGACCAGACCAGATATCGAGGTCGGTGGCGATCACATAACCTAAGTCTTCCTGAACAGCGCGAGAATTCCAGGGTTCACCGGCACAGTAGCCATCGATCGTGCCTGCCTTTAAGGTACTCACCATCTGAGTTGGTGGAATGATCACAATATTGACATCCCGATCGGGGTCAATGCCACCGGAGGCTAACCAATAGCGCAACATCAGGTTATGCATAGAGGCCGGATGGACAGTGGCCAGCGTTGGCACTTTATCCGAACTCCGTACCAGATAATCCTTGAAGTCTGCCAGAGTACGAACTCCTTCATGCAGCAAGCGCTTGCCGAAAGTAATCGCGTTGCCATTGCGGCTCATGACTAAGGCGGTAACAACGGGCAGTGGTGCTTTACCTCCCATACCCAGGGTTAGCGCTAGCGGCATCCCAGCGACCATCTGAGCCGCATCTAGCCGTCCCGTAGTAATGCCTTCAGCGATCGCTTTCCAGCCTGGTTCACGGGAGAGTGTGACCTGCTCTAAACCATATTCCTGGAAGAACCCTTTTTCTTTGGCCATCACTAAAGGGGCGCAATCTGTTAAGGGAATAAAGCCGAGTTCCAGGTTGACCTTTTCCAAGCCATTGCGAGCCACTGGCGCCGCTTGGAGGACTTTGCGCTTCTTAGCTTGCTTTTGTTGATTCAAGAAGTAAACCACTTCATTCCGCATGGCGTAGTAACTGGGATGGTTGACTACTTCCAGTCGTTCACGCGGCCGGGGGAAGGGAACTTCGAGCACCTGTCCGACATAGGATTCAGGGCCATTCGTCAGCATGACGATACGATCGGAGAGCAACAATGCCTCATCCACATCGTGAGTCACCATGACGCAGGTGAGTTCATGTTCCTGGGCAATCTGCATCAGTTGATCTTGCAAACTGCTGCGAGTTAAGGCATCGAGTGCCCCAAAGGGTTCATCGAGCAGAAGTAATTTAGGCCGAATGGCAAGGGCGCGGGCGATCGCCACTCGTTGTTTCATGCCGCCGGAGAGCTGACCTGGCTTTTTATCTGCCGCATGCCGTAGCTTTACCAGATCAATATGTTCTTCAATGATGGCCTTTCGTTCGGCGGGAGACAGTTCTCGCATCACCCGATTGACGGCTAGGGCAATATTTTCCCTCACAGTCAGCCAGGGGAGTAGCGAATAGTTTTGGAACACCACCATGCGATCGGGGCCGGGTTTGGTCACCTGCTTGCCCTCCAACACAACCCCTCCAGAGGCCGGTTGAGCGAGTCCAGCGATGATGTTGAGGAGGGTGGATTTGCCGCAACCAGAGTGTCCTAATAACGAGATGAACTCACCTTTACGGATGTCTAAGGTAATGTTCTTGAGGGCGATGTACTGTCCGCCATTGGGCAGATCAAATACCTGATCAACGTGGTCAACTTCAACAAAAACTGACATAGGAGTTGGGTAAGTTGCAGTGCGTGTAGCAGTAAGTCGATCGTCGGTCGGTTTTGTCAGTGGCTTAGTTAGATTCGGCGACCACTAGAGAGGCAATGAAGCTAATGAATTTGTCCAGTAATAGACCCACAATTCCGACGTAGACCACGGCGAGAATCACTTCACTAAGGTTGCCACTGTTGTAGGCATCCCAGATAAAGAAGCCAATTCCCACTCCACCCGTCAGCATTTCGGCGGCGACAATCGCTAACCAGGACAGACCGATCGCAATTTTCAAACCCGTGAAAATGTAGGGAACGGTAGCAGGCAGCAGAACTTTGAAGAAATAATCCAGCTTCGATAGTTGCAGCACTTTGGCTACGTTGTTGTAGTCCTGCGGAATGTTTTGGACACCTACACCCGTGTTGATGATGATTGGCCAGATTGCAGTAATAAAGATGACAAAAATAGCGGCGGGTTGCGCTTCTTTAAAGGCGGCTAATGAAATTGGCAACCAGGCTAATGGAGGAATGGTTCGCAACACTTGGAAGATGGGGTCAAGAGCCTGAAACATGACAACACTGACGCCAATCAAAATGCCTAAACCAATGCCAACGATCGCGGCTAAGGTATACCCGATCGCGACCCGTTGCAAACTGGCAAACAACTGCCAGAACAAGCCCTGATCAACCCCTTCACCTTGGTAAAACGGCTTGAGAATCAATTCTTGGGTTTCATCCCAAATCTTGGTTGGGCTAGGCAGCGATGCTGTAGGACTAGAACATAGGAGTTGCCAGACTAGTAGCAGTACGCTGATTGCAATAATAGTCGGTACTGCTTTAATCAAAAGCTTTTTGGCTTTAGCGGGCAACCCGGAACCCAATAATGTGTTACCAGGACGACTAACATTGACTGCCATAGTGTGAGTTCCTTATGGTGTTGGGAAAGGGGTGAACTTGCGATCGCTTAGGAGAAACAATGATCTGGTTAAACGAACCCAGCGAGGCAAGCTGAACTGTGGTGGTTAGGAAACTTGCCCCGTTGGGGTTCTGCTAACTTACGCTGAAACCTTCTTGATCTTGAGTGCCTTTAGATACGCTTCGGGATTTTCAGGATCAAACTTAGTGCCATCAAAGAAGGTTTCTACCCCGCGAGAGGAACTCTTAGGAATAGCGGCTTCTTGCCCGATCGCCTTGGCTGCTGCCTGCCACAGATCTTCTCGGTTAACCGCCTCGACCATTTTCTTGGTATCGCTATCTTCAGGGAGATAACCCCAACGAATGTCTTCAGTCAGGAACCAGAGGTCATGGCTCTTGTAGGGATAAGAGGCATTCGTAGCGGCGTCTTCCATCCAGAACTTCATCATGTGGGGGCTGTTTTCCACGACTTTGCCATTGCCGTAGTCAAACTTGCCCATTGCCCGACCCAAAATGTCGTTCTTCGCCACCTTGAACCATTCTCGACCAGAGACAATCTGGCACATTTCCTCTTTGTTCTCTGGCTTAGCACACCACATTTGAGCTTCTTGAACGGCCATCAGCAGGGCTTTTGCCGCTTTCGGATTCTTATCTACCCAATCTGCCCGTAGCGACAGGGCTTTCTCGGGATGGTTATTCCACAATTCTCCCGTGGTTAAAGCGGTAAATCCTTGTCCTTGAGCCACCAGTTGAGCATTCCAGGGTTCGCCCACACAGAAAGCTTCCATGTTGCCCACCTTCATGTTGGCCACCATTTGAGGCGGTGGCACCACGATCGTCGAAACATCTTTGTCTGGGTCAATTCCACCGGCGGCTAACCAATAACGCATCCACAGATCGTGGGTTCCACCGGGGAAGGTGACTGCACACTTGACATCCTTACCGCCTGCTTTGGCCTTGGCAAAGGCTTCCTTCAGGGAGGCGCTATCTGTGCCGACATTCAGATCTTTGTAGGTATTGGCAACCGAGATACATTGCCCATCCACATTTAGCCGTGCCAGGATATACATGGGCAACTTAGCTTTGCTCTTAGTAATTTTGCCGGCTGTGAGCAAATAAGGCATGGGGCTAAGGATGTGGGCACCATCAATCCCACCACCGGCTGAACCAAGCTCAATATTGTCGCGAGTGACGGCCCACGAAGCTTGCTTAATCACTTCAACATCTTTCATGCCGTATTTAGCAAAAAAGCCTTTTTCCTTGGCAATGATTAACGGTGAAGAATCCGTTAGCGCAATAAATCCTAGTTTGGCAGTTGTAACTTCGGGGGTATCTGCTGCACTCACATTGACTGCTGGTGCTGCACTCGGAGCTTTAGTGCCTGAATCTGCTGTGGAGCTAGTTGAACCACCTGAGCTACAACCATGAGCCAGCAAACTACCTGCTGCGGCAACACCTGCTGTGGCAATAAACTTCCGTCGTGACAGATTCGTCATTGTTACCTTCCAGTAATCGATGATTTCAACAAATATTCAGCAAACAAGAAAACGATTTAGAACCCTGTTGGCATTGCTCAGGCATCAAGTCGGACATATCCGATCGGATGCGCAATACACGGCAGGATGACACCATTGGCTCGATCACTCTCAGTTAACGCGTGTGGTTCACCGTCATAGCGCACTTCCCCGGTCAGGAGGCGTTGCTTACAGGTGCCACAGTTCCCAGCTCGACAACTACTAGGAAGCTCTACCCCGGCCCGTTCTACGGCATCTAGAATCAAGTCTTGTTCAGTACAAGCAATATCCTTTCCGGTCTGCGTCAGGGAAATTGTAGCTGGAATGGCCGGTTCCGTGGGCTGAGGCGGCTCGCTCACCGGAACTGGGGCAGGTAGGGTGGCGATCGTGCTGCCTGGTTTCGGTTTCGCCCCGAAATGTTGGATCAGCAGTTCTGCCAGTACGGGTTTCAGGTCTTCGCAAGGGACACCTTTACGGACACATTCACCCAGTTCCGCATGTTTGCCTACCTTACCGCCCATGAAGATATCAACCCCATCAACGGCTTTCCCGTTTTTGCGAGCTTTTGTGCCCATTAGCCCAATATCAGCAACCTGGGGCTGACCACAGGAGTTCGGGCAACCTGTCCAATGCATCCGCACAGGTTGAGGCACTTGTAGATCAGCGTCTAATTCTTGCATCAGAGCTAAGGCCCGATTCTTTGTCTCAATTAAGGCGAAGTTACAGAACTGTGCTCCAGTGCAGGATACCAGGCTGCGGACTAAGGGCGTTGGCTCGATCGCAAACCGTTCTAGTAACGGCTCCTTCAGTAATGGAGCAATTCGGGAGTCCGGTACATTTGGAATAATGACATTCTGTTCAACCGTAAGCCGCAATTCGCCACTACCGTAAACTTCTGCCATACGAGCCAGGTCAAACATATCTGTGGCATAGAGCCGACCGACGGGAACATGCAGTCCCACATAGTTCAGGCCGGGTTGCTTTTGCGCATGGATACCGATGTGATCGCGCTTGTCCCACAGAATTTCATCTTTAGGCGCGGCAGCTTGCAGGGAATAACCGAGTTGTTGTTCCACAGCTGACCGAAACTTGTCCATGCCCCATTCATCAATCAGCCACATTAACCGGGCTTTCTGGCGATTAGCTCTCAGACCATGATTGCGGTAGACCAGCAGAATCGCTTCGCACAGCGCCACGACATCCCGTGGATCAACCCAAACATTCATGGGAACGGCCGCTGCACAGCGCTTGGCGGAGAAAAAGCCACCCACGAGAACGTTGAAGCCGAGTTGCCGATTTTTGTAGGCCGGTACGAAGGCAATATCGTTAATTTCGGCGTGAACTGAGTTATCCCGACACCCAGCGATCGCTATATTGAACTTACGCGGCAGATTGGTAAACGAAGGATTCCCTTCCCCATTGTTGGTGATCATGTCCTGCACTTTGCGACATAATCCCCGCGTATCAATCAATTCATCGGCATCAATGCCCGCGACTGGGGAGCCTGTGATGTTCCGCACATTGTCCATCCCGGACTGGATGCTGGTTAACCCAGCCTGATCGAATTTGTGAAAAATATCGGGAATATCTTCGATGCGAATGCCGCGCAGTTGAATATTCTGGCGAGTGGTGAGGTCGGCACTACCATCTTCCCCGTAGCGTTGCACGACTTCTGCTAAGACCCGCAGTTGCCCACTGGTAATAATGCCGTTGGGAATGCGCATCCGCAGCATAAACTTGCCGGGAGTAACCGGACGGAAGAACACGCCCATCCATTTGAGGCGATAGTCCCGATCTGTTTCATCCATGGCCTCCCAACCTATTTTGGCGAACTGTTCCAGTTCCGCTTTTACGGCTAAACCATCTTTTTCCGCCTTAATTTTTTCAAACTTATTTAGACTCGCCGCTACTGGAACCGTGCTGGTCATAACTCCCTACTTCCCTTGCTTGAGGCTGCTGATGGGTAGTACTTATTGATGTACCGAAGGCGCTGTTAAGAAGTTTTTCAATTTCGCTCTGGCGCTGTACTTGATACGTCGTTAGGGATAAGGTAGTCGCATGAACTAGTGAAATTCGTATATCTAGTTACAAAATATTTCGTTCCATGAAGTTTTTGCATGGCTCTGATGCGGATCGTGCATTAACTAATATTTTTAGTCCCTACGGAATAACAGCACGATCGCTGGAATGCCTGTAAACCGGCGCTTGTTCCTCCTGCTTAGGGAGAAAATAAGAAGTGTTAAAGATCAATGTTTTTGTCCGATTCGGGTTCCTGTCAACACAAAGGGCACAGGTAATGATTACCCATGCCCTTTGTGAACTACCCACACTAGCTAAATTTAACTGAGAGGTTTCTTACACCAGTTTCCTCAATTTGAAGAAGAAGATTAGGGAATTGTCAAAGCAGCTTCTACAGATTTTTTTCACAATTCCCTAACTGGTTGTATCGCTCTTTACACTGTTTCTGAAACGACATCAGCGGGTTGAGCAACTTTCCCATTTTTACCATGAGTATGACCATTCCCATTCCGGGGCTGGATCACTCCAAAACCTCCATGATTCCGTTCATAAACAACATTAATTTCGCCTGTTTCGGTATTCCGAAATACATAGAAATCATGATCAACGAGTTCTAAATGTTCTAGTGCCTCCTGGATCGACATGGGCGGCATAGCGAAGTATTTAGTCCGAACGACTCGCTCTGGTAACTCTGGGGCCCGATCTTGGATAAGATCGGAAACAACTGGCTGATCGTCTAGAGCATTGGTTGTTTTGACGGCTCCATGATTGCGTTCGTGGCGCTTTTCTTTGTACTTGCGGAGTTGACGGGAAATCTTATCAGCAACCAGGTCAATACTGGCATAAAGGTTTTCGCTGCCCTCTTCGGCACGTACTACGGCACCGTTGACATAGATGGTTACTTCAGCCGTCTGTTTAGAGTTAATCCGGGGATTACGGGCTACAGACAGATGTACATCAACTTCGTTAATTAGGTTTTGAAAGTGATTAACCGCTTTCTCGATTTTCTGATTGACATACTCACGAATTGCATCTGTAATCTCGATATTTTTGCCCTGGATAACAAGCTTCATAAAGCTTCCTCCCCTAGAAAATGGGTCTTAACCCTGACTGAATAGGGTCTTAACATCACCCTAGCACTTTGTATACTGCTAAACAGTTCCCTTTAGAATGTTTTGCATGAGTTGATAATTCTTGATTCGATTTGCCGTAATTTGATGCAGATTTCCGTTGTCCTCCTCTTGATTTTTGAATGAATTTGAACGACTTTAAAAAATTGGGGCTGAAATCAGTCGAAAATATTCACGATTATGAGAGTACTAACTTTCCGATAACTTCTTCCCGATCGTGTCGCCTCTATATCCAAAACACAACTTCCTATACCACAGCTTGGAAGTGGCAACAGCAGCTTGTAGTAGAACGGCGGTTAGATCCAGAAGCCGATGATGTATTGATTCTGCTGGAACATTTTCCGGTTTACACGTTAGGCCAGGCAGCCAGTCCAGAATTCCTCAAATTTGACCCAGCTGCTCACCCGGATTGGGAAGTCTGCCGAGTGGAACGGGGCGGCGAAGTCACCTATCACTGTCCGGGGCAGCTCGTTGGCTACCCGATTTTAAATTTGACTTATTACCAGAAAGATTTGCACTGGTATCTGCGGCAACTGGAAGAGGTGTTAATTCAGGTGTTAGCCGTATATGGATTAGCGGGTATTCGCATTCCGGGGTTAACCGGAGTTTGGGTTGAAGGTCGTAAACTAGCAGCGATCGGGATTAAAGTTAGCCGCTGGATTACCATGCACGGGTTCGCCCTCAATGTTTGTCCGGATTTGAGCGGCTTCGATCGCATTGTGCCCTGTGGCATTCCTGACAAACCTGTGGGTAGCCTGCAACAATTCGTTCCAGATATTCAATTAGAAGAGGTTCGACAGCACGTTGCGATCGCCTTTGCGAATGTGTTCAATGTGGAATTGGTTCCAGCATTAAGCGTGTAGGTCTGGTGCTGAACTCATTACTGAGGCTGTCGCAAAAACTCTAGTAACTCACGATTGACTGTCTGCGGGGCTTCCTGCTGTACCCAATGCCCACAATGGGGAATCCGTTTGAGCTGGAACGGCGCTTTGATCAATTGATCCATTCCTTCTAGAAGATGGGAACTGAGAAAGGCGTCCTCTTCGCCCCATAACACTAAGGTTGGGACGGTTAGATTGGGGGGATGTCCCCATTCCCGCAGCCAATGCCAGGGTTGCAGAAGGTGACGATAGTAGTTAATTGCCGCGGATAATGCCCCCGGTTTTTCCAAGGCTGATTGATAGACTTGTGTATCTTCTTTAGAAAACGCCCCTTTCCGGACTGCTTGACCTTGCAGCAAACTTTTGACAAACTCCTTCAAATTATGCTGGATTACCCATTCGGGAATTCCAGGTAACTGAAACGCCAACACATACCAACTGCGGCGCAATTGATCCAAATTGCTGGCCATTTCATGCACTAATCGCTGCATCGGAGCGGCATTGAGAATCGCTAGCCGATTGACATATTGGGGAAACTTTTGGGCGAGATGCCAGGCGATCGCGCCACCCCAATCATGCCCAACGATATGAGCGCGAGCATAGCCTAAATTCTCAATTAGTCCCCGAATATCCGCACTGAGCGTATCAATGTCATAGCCGCTATGCGGTTTATCGGAGTCGTTATAGCCCCGCAAATCTGGAACAACGACTTTAAAGTGACGAGCTAAGGCGGGAATTTGGAAGCGCCAGGAGTACCAGAATTCGGGAAAGCCGTGGAGCAGAACTACTAGATCTCCTTCTCCCTGCATGACGCAGTGCAAGCGGATCTGGTTAGTTTCGACAAAATGATGTTGCCATTCAGCAGACAGAGCGGTCATAGCACGATCGATGAAATGTAAAAGCAGTGAACTGGCAGAATAGTCGCCATACTTCTATTCTTCACTATCCGGTGGGCGCATGGCTTCTCGCCCGACCATAAATAAACCTGCAACCCCCAGGCAGACAAACCAAATATATTGATACCAGTAATGCTGGACTTGCTCGATCGCACTTAAATGGGGATGCAGCGTGTAGAGGTAAAGCATCAGAAACGTGATCGCTAGGGCACCAAAGCCGATAAAGACTAGGCCGATCTGAATCCGAATGGGCTGTAACTCCAGGTCACTAATCTGATCCAGTTCAATCTCGGCTAATTCATCTAATACCTCTTCTGCTACGATCGACACTTCATCGAACTGATCCGCGATCGAGTCAGGCAATAAGGGTGTCAGAGTTTCCAGGGTTTTTAACCGCCACGAGCGTTCCGTATCCCGTAACAATACCAATGCTTTAGGCTTTTCTGGCTCTGCCCACTCTGGACTTTGAGGGGACGATCGCCGCTCTGCTTCTGGTTCAAGCTCCATAGGCATTCTGACTCCTAATGGATCACATTGACCCCATTGTAGAAGCAGAAGCAGCGATCGGGCAGATTTGAGGATGGGGGAGGTCAGGGAGAAGGGGCAGGTAGGGAAGATGGGGAGGTCAGGGAGATCAGGGAGAAGGGGCAGGAGCGATCTGTTGCCTACTACCTGTGCCTTGCCGCTAGGCTTGTAACTCGTCTAGCTTGGCCAGCACTTCAGTACTGTGAATGGCGGGACGGACATCGGTGAAAATCGTGCGGAGTCTCCCTTCTGGATCAATGATGAAGCTATGCCGCATGGAGACGAAGCTGATCCAGGAACCATAGGCTTTACTGACCGAACCATCTGTATCGGCGAGTAACGGAAATTTCAAGCCTTCCGAGTCGCAGAATTCAGCGTGGGAATCGACAGAATCGGCACTAATGCCAATTACCTGAGTATTGCGATCGAGATATTTCGTCAAGTCTTGCTGGAATCGTTTGGCTTCTAAGGTGCAACCCGGAGTGAAATCTTTGGGATAAAAGTAAAGTACGACCCACTTACCTTGGTAGTCCGATAGTGAGACAGTGCCGTCGCCGGTGTTTGTCGGTAAGCTGAACGCTGGAGCGGTTTGATTGAGGGGCGGTAGTTTTCCCCCTAATGCATGAGCGGCTGGGGTAAAACCAAAACTGCCTAAAAAGGCCAGACTTAAGGCAAATAGGACATTCAAAAAGGAGCGACGGGAAAGCATAGACCAGAATGTTGCGCGAAACTTAACATAAGTTTACAGCGATCGTCATCTGCGTCCAACCGCCATGATGGGTGAGGAATTCCACCCAAAGAACTCTCTCATGAAAGTGTTAGCATGATCCCATGAAACCAAGACAGTCTGTACAGGGACTGTGGGATAAGGAGTAGACACGATGTTTTACTACCATTGGTCATACCTGCTATTAATTCCAGGTATGTTGCTCATGTTCTGGGCACAGATGCGGGTTCAGGGTACTTATAAGAAGTACGCCGAAATTCCTTCCAAAATGGGAATGACGGGTGCCCAGGTTGCCGAAACGATTTTGAAACGGATGGGTGTCTATAATGTGACGGTGGAACCCGTTGCAGGGCAATTGACTGATCACTATGATCCAAGTGCTAAAGCGGTGCGCCTGTCTGAAGGAATTTACAATTCCAATTCTTTGGCCGCAGCGGCAGTAGCCGCGCATGAGTGTGGTCACGTCTTGCAAGATGTTCAGGGCTATAAGCCGATGAATCTGCGGGCATCGCTAGTTCCTGCTGCTAATTTGGGATCTAGTCTTGGGCCGATACTGGTGATGGCAGGACTGTTTGTTGGCGCGTTTAAGGCATTGATCCCGATCGGGATTGCCTTGTTTGCGGCGGTCATCATCTTCCATGTCGTCACGTTACCTGTAGAATTTGATGCGTCTAATCGGGCGCTGAAGTTAATTGATGAACTAGGAATTCTGCAAGGTGAAGAGAATAGAGGCGCTCGTCAGGTTTTAAGTGCTGCTGCTCTGACCTATGTGGCTACGGCGTTGTATGCAGTATTGCAACTGGTTCAACTCATCTTGCTGAGTCGGGAACGTTAACTGGTCGTTATTTACTTAAATCTATTGCCAATTGGCTTGATGAAAGGGGGCATCAGTTAGAGATGCCCTTTTGCCGTTTAAAGGATCGCTCGTTGTATAAGGCTTCAGCAAGGTCTGACAGAAATAGACCTGAATTACATCCACGATTGCTCCCCCGCGGTAAATCGGAATTTCAGCGATCGGTTGAATCGATTGAAAGTAGCTTTGGTAGCGATCGAAGCGGCTCGGATAGCGGCGTTGTGACGAGAAATATAGACCATTCTTGCCAACCCAAGCGGCGGAATTTGTCCAAATTGCATAACCACGCTGGTCTTGATCAAAACTGGTAATTGGTTTGTCGGTCAAAGGGGCCACTGCCATGCCAACCTGACCAGCCAGAAAAATTTCATCGGTAAACAGAAATGCGCTTCGTTCTAAGGCGGTGCGGAATAGTTTAGAGCTTTCTAATCCGTGTCGCAGTTGTTGAATATCTAATAGTTGAACAGAACCATCTGTATTTGCAGGAATGATGCCGCCGAACCAGGCATAGCGGCTCCCTTGCTGGAGTGTGCCGAGATTGAGATGCAATAGAGCGATCGTGATTAAAGTGACGATGACAATCCCAGAACCCCATAACCAACGTTGTACGGCCCGTCGCGATCTCGCTTGCCAGTGAGCGGCGTAATTCCCTAACAGCAACGTTGCGCCCCAAAATCCAGGCATGGCCCAGGTTGGCAGGATGGGACGGTAGCCACCCATCACCGTGAAACCGACCATTAACGGTAAGGAAACCCAAAGAATAAGTTGTTGTTTCTCTACTAGCGCTTCAGATTGCTTGGAAATTTTGGTTTGTTTGGCGATCGCCCTGCCACTGACCCACCACAACGGCACACCAAAGGTAGGAAATAGATAAGCAATACCAACCAGAAATGTCACCGCTAAATCTAATACACTGTAGCCCCGATCTGGAACGGCGCGACTGGACTGAAATCGCAGTGAGATCCAATCATGCTGGAGATTCCAGATCACAATTGGTGCGATCGCCAGCAGAAAAAGCCCCAATCCTGCCAGCATCCAGGGAGACAGTAGTGCCGATCGATGGCGGGAACTGGTGAGACAAAATCCTACTAAGCTAGCTCCTAAAACGACACCGTGATATTTGCCTAAACACGCTAACCCAACTAACAAACCAACGATCGCAAGTCGATAACTCGGTTGATAGGATTCTGATGGCTCAAAAAACTCAATTACTGCGACATACAAAGCCGCCGTCCAAAAGAACATCAATGGACTATCGGGCAATGTTAGAACACCAAATCCCACCATAAAAATCGGGATTAAGCTGGCGATCGCTAAGGTCAATCGTGCAGCGGTGACAGAAAATAGTCGCTGGCTGGTGAGATATAACAGCAGCAGTGATCCGGTGTAAAGCAGCAGACTACCTAAGCGGATGGTGAAGGCTGAAACTGTGCCAGTCAGCCAACAACCAAATCCAGTAGTGAACGCCACTAAGACTGGATGATCAAAATAGCTCCAGTCTAAGTGTCGAGTGTATTGATAGTAATACGCTTCATCAAACCCAGGCGGTAACCAAACCGCGATCGCCCCTCGCAGCATTAATCCAGCTACCAGTAAGCCGACAAGCCACTGTAACTCAGGGTTAACCAATGGCCTGTGATGGTTTTGTGTACTCATATTTTGAAAGTAGACATCAACTTAGCTGGTTAGGTCACGAAGTGATAAATTATCAAAAAATAAAAATAATATGAATGGTAACTTTTCAGGAGTAAGACCATCCATCATTACATAGTTGGTTTGAGGAGATTTTGGAATGCAATCTAAATTGGTTGGTATGGCGCTTGTTGCGGGTTTCACGATTGTGAGTCTGGGCAGCGATGCTGCGGCTCAATCCCATTCATCAACGATCGCTCAGGCACAACCTCCCTATAACTGTCGAACACGAGAAGTTTGGAGTCCAGAAAAGCAAGCCTGGTGCCAAAAATACGGCAATCAGCAACAGCCAGCGATCGATCCCCTAGGCCCGGTAGAAAGCCAGAATTGGTATAACTGCTTGACCAAGGAATTCTGGAGTCCGGAGAAGCGAACCTGGTGCGATCGCTTGAGAACACTGCAAAATACGACTTATTCAGTTCCTGATGTTGGTCCAGTGAAACTGACGGATGGCAAGTATGAAAACTCCTCGAAACAACTCACCGTCACCCTGGTTAACCAACCGGATCTGATTGCCGTTGGTGATTTAAATGGCGATCGTCAACCGGATGCTGTGGTGTTACTAGCCGTCAATAGTGGCGGTTCGGGGGTGTTTATGTATCTAGCGCCTGTTCTCCAACAAGGGAATCGGCTTCAGACTGGAGCACTTTTACCCTTGGGCGATCGAGTGCGAGTGCAGTCTATAACGATCGAGCAACGTCGGGCTAAAGTCGAGATGCTGGCTCATGCGGCTAAGGATCCGATGTGTTGCCCCACTCAAAAAACAACCCAAATCTTCACGCTGCAAATGCTGCCAACCTTAGTGCCATTGCTACGTGGGTAATGGACTAACTCAACTGTTATATTTCGGTAGGGCGATCGCCTGTCCAGTTTCAGGTTCAAACAAATGGAGTTTGTCTGGAGCGATGGCTAACCATAATTGATCGCCCATCTGCACTACGCGATCGGACTCGACACGAACCTGTAATGGAGTTTGGTTCAGTTCAGTCGCGCCATTAAGTCGTACTGCTAGATAGGTTTCGCTACCGAGTGCCTCAACCAGTTCCACCTGAACTGGCAAATTTTTGGGAGCGGGAGCGCCTACGCTCAAATGCTCCGGCCGAATGCCCAAAGTCAGTGTTTGCCCATCATATTTTTGTAATACTGGCTCCCAGGCTTCCGGCAACGTGAAGCGAAACTGGTCATGAGTCAGCAGTAACGGGGCTCTAAACTGCACTGGTAAAAAGTTCATGGGTGGTGAACCAATAAACTCCGCTACGAAGCGATTGGCCGGACGGTGATATAGCTCTAGAGGCGAGGCAATTTGCTGAATCTGACCGGCATTCATTACTGCAATGCGATCGCCCATCGTCATTGCTTCAGTTTGATCATGGGTCACGTAAATGGTTGTAGTGCCCAGTTGCCGTTGCAGCTTGACAATTTGCGATCGAGTCTCTGCCCGTAATTTGGCATCTAGGTTAGATAATGGCTCATCCATTAAAAATACCTGGGGATTTCGGGCCATTGCCCGCCCTAATGCTACCCGTTGTTTCTGCCCTCCCGATAATTGCTTAGGCAATCGCTTCAACAAAGGTTCAATTTGCAGCACTTGTGCAACCGATCTGACTTGCCGATCGATATTCTGCTCTTGCGACGATCGATACTGCAACCCTTTCGGTAACTGACGAGTCGTTGTCACCAACATATTCTCTGCCCAGCTTGGCATCGTTTTTGCCGAAGTCATTGCTTCCTCACGACTTGGCTGCCCCGAGTTCTCTGAAGTTTTCCATGTTCGCCGTAACCCAAATGCCAGGTTTTCATACACGGTCATGTGGGGATATAGGGCGTAATTCTGGAACACCATCGCAATATCTCGCTCTTTGGGAGGCAAGGTATTGACTAAGCGATCGCCCACCCAAATATTCCCGGCGGTAATTTCTTCTAAACCTGCAATCAACCGCAGCAGCGTACTCTTACCACAGCCGGATGGCCCCACTAGTACCATAAACTCACCATCTTGAATCGTGAGATTAATCGCCCGTAGTACTGCCGCCGAGTGGTGAGGAGAGTTTTCTCCAGGATTGGCAGCGCGATCGCTTACACCCTTTTGAAAAGTTTTATAAACGTTTTCTAAAATCACCTGTGCCACGGCAGTTATTATTCTCCAGCAAAAAATCAGGAAAAGACTGATAGTGAGCTAATTCGAGAAACAGTAGTATATCTGTACGTTCTTGGCGAAGATCCTAAACCTTGAACGGAGCTACTTTTTCACTTGTCTGCTCTACCCTTAGCAAATTACTACTTTAGCGTATGGTAATCGGAACACTGGTTGTCTTTGGCCTACTCGTTGTTATATTCAATGAGTTTTTGGGTGAAAAGCCTAGTAAAACCCCAGAACAAGAACTGGGAGAAGCGTTAACCAAGTATCTTTCTGCCGGAGTCAAGATCCGTAAAGAAGCGGATGAGAAGCATTAGGCGATCGATATTACTGATTTGAACAAGCAAAAATCCCCCACCGAAAGGGTAGGGGATCTTTGTTAGTTACCTACAGCTAGGTTCAGCTAAGTTATTAACCAAACTTCGCGGCAGTCGAGGCAATCACAAAGGCAGCGTAGGTGAAGATAAAGCCAACCGTGAAGTGGGCTAAACCAACCAAACGAGCCTGAACGATGGATAGAGCAACCGGCTTATCCTTCCAGCGAATCAGGTTCGCTAGAGGAGTGCGCTCGTGCGCCCAGACCAGAGTTTCGATCAGTTCTTGCCAGTAACCTCTCCAGGAGATCAGGAACATGAAGCCCAGTGCCCAAACGAAGTGAGCGAACAGGAAGATCCAAGACCAGATCGCCAGGTTGTTCATACCGTAGGGGTTGTAGCCGTTGATTAATGGACCAGAGTATAGCCACAGGTAATCACGGAACCAGCCCATCAGGTATGTCGAGCTTTCGTTGAACTGAGCCGCATTGCCACCCCAGAGGGCGAGATGCTTCCAGTGCCAGTAGAAGGTTGTCCAAGCGATCGTGTTCAGCATCCAGAACATCGAGAGGTAGAACGCATCCCAAGCAGAGATGTCGCAAGTACCGCCACGTCCGGGGCCATCGCAAGGGAAGGCATAACCGAAGTCTTTCTTGTCTGGCATTAGCTTGGATCCACGAGCATCCAGAGCACCCTTGACCAGAATCAAAGTGGTGGTGTGCAGACCCAGCGCGATCGCGTGGTGAACTAAGAAGTCGCCAGGACCAATGGTCAGGAACAGAGAGTTCGTGCCGTTGTTAATGGCTTCTAACCAACCAGGTAGCCATACGTCGCCGTAGTTAGGCCAAGCGGTGGTTGCAATACTGTCGGGGTTCGACAGCAAGGTGTTCATGCCATACAGCAGCTTACCGCTAGAAGCTTGGACGAACTGAGCGAATACTGGTTCAACCAGGATTTGCTTCTCAGGAGTGCCGAAGGCAACAACAACATCGTTGTGGACATACAGACCCAGGGTGTGGAAACCGAGGAAGAGAGATACCCAGCTCAGGTGAGAGATGAGTGCTTCCTTGTGCTCCAGCATCCGTGCTAACACGTTGCCCTTGTTCTGCTCAGGATCGTAATCCCGAATCCAGAAGATTGCACCGTGAGCGAACGCACCAACCATCAGGAATCCAGCGATGTACTGGTGATGGGTATAGAGCGCAGCTTGGGTGGTGTAATCCTTCGCCATGAAGGCGTAAGGCGGCATGGCATACATGTGTTGTGCCACGAGGGAGGTGATCACACCCAGACAAGCCAGGTGCCAACCGAGTTGGAAGTGCAAAGAGTTGTTGTAGGTTTCATAAATGCCTTGGTGAGGCATGTTGAAAGGACCTTCAACTGGCTTGCCAAAGAATGTCTTGGCATCCATCATCTCTTTGATGCTGTGACCAATCCCAAAGTTGGTGCGATACATGTGACCTGCCACGATGAACAGGACCGCGATCGCGAGGTGGTGGTGAGCCATATCCGTCAACCACAGAGATTGGGTTTGCGGATGGAAGCCACCGAGGAAGGTCAGAATTGCCGTTCCTGCACCGTTAGCCGTACCAAACACATGTTGAGCTGTGTCAGGGTTCTGAGCGTACACGCCCCAGTTGCCGGTGAAGAAAGGAGCCAAACCAGCGGGGTGAGGCATGGTGGTCAGGAAGTTATCCCAACCTACATGTTGACCACGAGATTCAGGAATCGCGACGTGGATCAAGTGACCAGCCCAAGCCAGAGAGCTAACACCGAACAGACCAGCCAAGTGGTGGTTCAGGCGAGACTCAGCATTCTTAAACCAAGCTAGTGAAGGACGGAACTTGGGTTGCAGGTGCAGCCAGCCTGCGAACAGGAAGACTGCCGACAGGATTAGGAGGAAGATCGAACCTTGATACAGGTCGCCATTCGTCCGCATCCCTTGGGTGTACCACCAGTGGTAGACACCAGAGTAAGAGATATCAACGGGGTAGGAAGCGCCACCTTGAGTGAAAGCATCAACCGCCGGTTGACCGAATTGGGGGTCCCAAATCGCGTGAGCAATGGGACGGATGTTGAGTGGATCTTTGATCCACTGTTCAAAATTACCTTGCCATGCTACGTGGAACAGGAGTCCAGAGGTCCACAGAAAGATGATGGCGATGTGACCAAAGTGAGAGGCAAAAATCTTTTGGTAAAGATTTTCCTCGGTCATGCCGTCATGACTTTCAAAGTCGTGGGCTGTCGCGATCCCGTACCAGATCCGCCGAGTAGTTGGATCTTGAGCGAGGGCTTGGCTAAATTTGGGAAATTTAGTCGCCATAACTTACTTCGTTCTCCTCGCGCTTATCCAAGTGAAAGTGTGCGAGCCAGGAAGAACGCCCACGTTGTGGCAATTCCTCCCAGGAGGTAGTGAGCAACCCCCACTGCCCGACCCTGAGTGATGCTCAGTGCGCGGGGCTGAATGGTTGGAGCAACTTTCAGCTTATTATGTGCCCACACAATGGACTCGATCAACTCTTGCCAGTATCCCCGACCGCTGAACAGGAACATGAGGCTGAAGGCCCAAACGAAGTGAGCGCCCAGGAACATGAGTCCATAAGCAGACAGAGCGGAACCGTAGGAGGTAATCACTTGGGTTGCTTGTGCCCAGAGGAAGTCGCGTAGCCAGCCATTGATGGTGATCGCGCTCTGAGCAAAGTTACCAGCGGTGATGTGAGCGACGGAGCCATCGGGGTTAACCGTACCCCAAACATCCGACTGCATCTTCCAGCTGAAGTGGAAAATCACCACGGAAATGCAGTTGTACATCCAGAACAGGCCGAGGAAGACATGGTCCCAACCAGAAACTTGGCAGGTGCCGCCACGTCCGGGACCGTCGCAAGGGAAGCGGAACCCGAGGTTAGCTTTGTCTGGAATCAGACGAGAGTTACGAGCAAATAGCACACCTTTCAGCAGGATCAGCACGGTGACGTGGATCGTGAAGGCATGGATGTGGTGAACCATGAAGTCAGCCGTACCGAGGACGATCGGCATCATGGCAACTTTGCCACCGATGGCAACGACATCACCACCGAACGCGAAGCTAGCAGGAGCTAGAGCGTTAGGAGCGGTATTGCCAGGAGCAAGAGTGTGGATGTTTTGGACCCATTGCGCAAAGATTGGCTGCAATTGGATACCGGTGTCCGAGAACATATCTTGAGGACGGCCAAAAGCCCGCATCGTGTCGTTGTGAACGTACAGACCGAAGCTGTGGAAGCCCAAGAAGATACAAACCCAGTTCAGGTGAGAGATAACAGCATCGCGGTGGCGAAGGATGTTATCCAACACGTTGCCCTTGTTCACTACGGGATCGTAGTCACGCACCATGAAGATGGCTCCGTGAGCGGCAGCACCGCAGATTAGGAATCCACCGATCCACATGTGGTGAGTGAAGATGGACAACTGGGTGGCATAGTCAACCGCCAGGTATGGATACGGAGGCATCGCATACATGTGTTGAGCCACGATGATGCTGACAGAACCACCGATCGCCAGGTTGATGGCCAACTGCGCGTGCCAGGAGGTAGTCAGAACCTCATACAGCCCTTTGTGACCTTCTCCAGTAATCAGGATCGGATCTCTGTGAGCTTCGAGGATTTCCTTCATGCTGTGACCGATACCCCAGTTGGTCCGGTACATATGGCCTGCCACGATGAACATGACAGCGAGTGCTAGGTGGTGGTGAGCCTGGTCAGTTAACCAGAGGCTACCAGTCACGGGGTTCAGACCACCTTTGAAGGTGAGGAAGTCTGAGTAAGCACCCCAGTTAAGGGTGAAGAAAGGAGTTAATCCCTTAGCAAAGCTGGGGAATAGGTCTGCCATCAACTGCTTGTTGAGGATGAACTCATGGGGCAGCGGGATGTCTTTCGGAGCAACCCCAGCGTCCAGTAGCTTGTTAATTGGCAGAGCAACGTGAATCTGGTGACCAGCCCAGGACAGAGAACCCAGACCAAACAAACCAGCCAGGTGGTGGTTCATCATGGATTCGGCGTTCTGGAACCATTCCAGCTTCGGTGCACTCTTGTGATAGTGGAACCAGCCAGCGAACAGCATCAGGGCTGCCATAACTAGACCACCGATCGCGGTGCAATAAAGTTGGAAGCTGTTTGTAAAGCCAGCCGCTCGCCACATGTAGAAGAGTCCAGAAGTGATCTGGATCCCGTGGAAGCCGCCACCAACGTCTGCATTCAAAATTTCTTGACCAACGATCGGCCAAACCACTTGAGCACTGGGCTTAATCGCGGTTGGGTTCGTTAACCAAGCTTCATAGTTTGAAAATTTCGCGCCATGAAAATACATGCCGCTCAACCAAATGAACACAACGGCTAAGTGACCGAAGTGTGCGCTGAAGATCTTACGAGATACGTCTTCTAAGTCAGAAGTATGGCTATCAAAGTCGTGAGCGTCAGCGTGTAGGTTCCAAATCCAGGTTGTGGTTTTGGGTCCCCGAGCTAGGGTGCGATCGAAGTGACCAGGTTGAGACCACTTTTCAAAGGAAGTGGGAACCGGGTTTTTATCGACGACAACCCGCGCTTTCGCTTCGCGCTCGCGTGGGGTAGTTGTCATTGAGACTCTCCTCTCTCTAGACAAGGAACGAGGATTCCCCCTACCAGAACCTACTCCTCTCTAGAACGCCATCATGGGCCGGAGTGGCTGCTACACATCCTGAAAGACGGAAGTTATAAGTCCCTGAGGCTGTTGTGTAGCAGTTGTTGAGAACAGAGCTGTTTCAATCCGAAACCGGAAACGCTCATAGAGCGGTGAAAGTAGCCCGGAAGGGGTTCTCAACGTGACATTATAGGACTTGCTTCATGCCGCTTTCGGACGCAGTTAACAATAATTCAAAATCTCTCAATCATTGGTGTAGTCGGGGTTGCACATTCAGGCAACTCTGAAAAAGTCAAGAGGGGCTTCGATTATGTTTACATAGCGAAACGATAGATAAAAAGTATGATCTAATAGGTCAAAACGAGATCCTTTGTCAATTGCTGACATATATCTATAGAAATAAGTGACAAATTCGATAAAAAACTGCTGGAAACGTGACTGAAAGCAGGATTTGTTAATAGTTGTGTCTTAATCTCTGTAACATTTCCTCGTAAAAATTAAGGAAAGTCTAGCGGCTCATTTATATGCTATGGAACACTGCTCGGTAGGAGCTATTTTGATCAATCTGGCTTCAGCGGGCTACAAATCCACTGCTTGAAACTCAGTTCGGAGGCTCGCGAAGGCTAGATCTATTTGTTAATCATTTGTTAAGTAGATGGGACCACAATCCCGTTTGAACTGTCCCTTAATCCCAATTTCAGGGAGCCGAACCGGCCCAGTTCTCGAAAGATGCGGTATTGAGGGGATGAGGAGAGCCACTTTTTGTTACGTCAGTGATATCGATTTATAAGTCTGTAGAACGAATTGAGTGATTGGGGGATTGATTCCGCTATAGTTCCCTATGGACGGCAGATTAAGTCATATAGGAGCGTGTTTCGGTGTCTGGACTCATCATTCGCTGGCGATCGTTCGTTAAAGCCTGTGTTGCTACTCTGTTAGTGCTGTTACTGGTATTTAGCCCTTGGGTTAGCGATCAAGCGGCGATCGCGGCTCGGAAAAAAGCCCCCTCTAAGCCAGCATCCGTGTTAGCGAGCAAACTTTCGGAAGTGGCTCCCCCTCCCGTGCTGCTGGAATTGCGAGAATTAATGGATGCTTACCGGCCACAGGTAAAGATTCTGAGTCCCAGGCCGAACGAAGTATTGCCAGACAACACGGTTTCTGTTCGGTTTCAGGTGAACGACCTGCCTGTATTTAAAGATGAGACGTTGGGCTTAGGTCCGCATCTGCATGTGTTTTTGGATAACCAGCCCTATCAAGCAGTTTATGACACTAGCCAGCCCCTCGTTTTGGAGAATCTGCCTCCTGGAACCCATACGATCCGGGCGTTTGCCTCCCGTCCCTGGCATGAGAGCTTCAAAAATGAGGGTGCTTATGTCCAAACCACGTTTCATGTCCTGGCTAAAACCCAGGAAAATAGCCCCGCTGCCGACCAACCCTTACTAACCTACAGCCGTCCACAGGGAACCTATGGGGCAGAACCGATTATGTTGGATTTCTATCTGACTAACGCGCCCCTACATCTGATCGCACAGAAAGATAGCCAGGACGACATTCCAGACTGGCGGATTCGCTGTACGGTCAATGGTTACAGTTTTATTTTGGATCAGTGGCAACCGGTTTATCTGAAAGGCTTTAAGCCCGGTAAAAACTGGGTGCAGCTTGAGTTTATTGATGAAAACGGCAATGTCGTTAATAACGTATTTAACAATACGGCTCGGTTGATTAATTATGAGCCGAATGGCACGGATACCTTGTCCAAACTGGTGCGGGGTGATCTTTCGTTAGTAGCTTCTCGTGGCATTGTCGATCCTAACTATCAGCCCCCAGTTGAGGAACCACCTGCTGCGATCGCAGAACCGACTCCAGAACCCACTCCTACCCCAGAAGCCACTCCCACTCCAGAAGCCACTCCAGAACCTGCCTCAGAAACTCCTGAGTCCCCCCTAGAGGCTGCCAAGGAACTGCCAGCACCAGATGTTACTCCTAGCACTGAACCCACTCCAACGGTAGCCGTTCCAGTTACTCCAGAGATCTCAGCGCCAGCCGAACCGACACCTGTTCCCATTGTTCCTGAACCGATCGAAGCGCCGATCAGGAAAGAAGAGACTCCAGTTGAAAACCGAGTAGAGGCTGAAGAACCACCATTAGAAGAACCATCCTCTGAATCTGCGATCGCTCCTACGAGCGAAGAACCAGAACAGTCTGCTTCTATCCCGGTTAAACCTGAGCCAACCGTGGTTCCTGAACTAGCTCCTAGCCCGGACCCTGTTCCTAGTCTGCCACCTGTTGAAACGGTAAAGGCTCCAGAACTTCAGGAATCTCCGGTTCCGGCTGAACTGTCTGCCCCGATCGAGGAAACACCCGTGCTGCTTGTTCCCCAACCAGTGGAAATGCCAGGAGAGCAACCAGTTCCCAGTTCTCCTACCGCTACTCAAGAGATAACGGCTCCGGTCGAAACAGTTACCGCATCACCAGCTCCAGCCAGCCAATCTGCTCCGGCGGCGACTTCCCCAGTGGGTGAGCAAGTGGGCAAAGTGGGACGGCAAATTGGTGAACAGGCCGGACAGTTGGGTCAAAAGGCCAGTCAATTTGGGCGGCAAGCGACCCAACGGTTTGGACAGTGGTTTAATAGTGCACGTCAATCAATCTCTAAGCCAACAGCTCCAACGGTTAGCCCCAGTCCCGTAATGACGGAGCCAACAGTGGCTAGTCCGGTAGTGGAAGAGTAGGTTAGGCCGATCGGGAAGACGAGGCGGATGGGGAAGATGGAGGCCAGTTGACGTACGCTGAACGGAGATGAGCCAGAGTGAGTAGACCAAAACCAATGAGTTACCAATCATGGCTCTTGACCTGCTTACTGCCCCATTTTCTTTGTTCGCTTCTCATTTCTCCCAATCTCCCGAAAAACGTTGGGAATCTGGTAAAAGTTTTCTATAGTAGTACTTGTGTACCCGAGAAGTCAGGGAGAACCTAAAAATCCGCCAAATGTTATTCCTCTGTGTCCGGCAATAGTGCCATAATCTGCTCGACAAAGGCTTGATGGTCAACGACAGGTTTGGAGATATAGCCATCTGCCCCACTTTGCTTGAGGAAGCTTTCTCGATCGCCTTCCATCGCATGGGCAGTCACCAGAATAATGGGTAAGTTGGCTGTTTTAGGATCGTCCTTGAGCATCTGAGTAATTTGGATGCCATCCACAGATTTTCCCTGGTAAACACTGCGTGCTAACGATACATCCATTAAGATAATGTCCGCCTCTCCTGCTTGGGCAATTTGCATGACCTCTTCAACATTTTCGGTATGCCGCACGACTAGCCCACCTCGTTTGGTCAGAATCTTTGAGAAGACCCGCGCATTGATCAGGTCATCCTCCACAATCAAAACTGTTTTCATAATGCCTTCCTTATGTAGTAACCCAACCTACTGATACTTTTGACTCGACTATGCAGTCGTTAATCCATTTGTGAGAGGCTACCCAGAGATAGGTGAGAGCAGAATTTAGGATTATCACTATAGTAGATGTCACTATCGAGATTACACAGACCCGTCGTCACGTCAGGAATATAGGAACTAGAACTCATGGCTAAGCAACTGAATATGCTCTCCGCAGGACAGGTTATCACAACCGCTCTGCATACAGAGATGCAACAGTCATATCTTGAATATGCCATGAGTGTGATTGTGGGACGGGCTTTGCCCGATGTCCGCGATGGCCTGAAGCCAGTGCATCGTCGCATTCTATATGCCATGCATGAATTGGGGTTAACCCCCGATCGCCCCTATCGTAAGTGTGCCCGCGTAGTCGGCGATGTGCTCGGTAAATATCACCCGCATGGAGATCAGGCGGTTTACGATGCCTTGGTTCGGCTAGTGCAAGATTTTTCTAGCCGTTATCCCTTGTTGGCCGGGCATGGCAACTTTGGCTCAGTGGATGATGATCCCCCGGCTGCCATGCGGTATACCGAAACGCGATTGGCGGAAATTGGCAATGAAGCGCTGTTAACTGAAATTGGTGAAGCCACAGTCGATTTCATTGGCAACTTTGATAATTCACAACAGGAACCGATCGTTCTACCTGCTCAACTCCCGATCTTGCTGCTGAATGGGAGTTCTGGGATTGCGGTAGGGATGGCAACGAATATTCCACCACATAACCTGAATGAAATTGTTGATGGCTTAATTGCCCTGATCGATAATCCTAATCTGTCGGATGAACGGCTATTTGAACTGATTCCTGGCCCTGACTTCCCCACAGGAGGCGAAATTGTCGGGACAGATGGGATTCGGGATGCCTACACGACAGGTCGTGGCAGCGTTGCGGTTCGAGGCGTGGCCCAAATTGAGGAAATTCAGCCAGGGCGGGGTCGGCATCGGCGTCCAGCGATCGTCGTGACTGAATTACCCTATCAAGTCAACAAAGCAGGCTGGATCGAAAAAGTTGCCGAGTTAGTGGGGCAAGGGCGACTGGATGGCATTGCCGACATTCGGGATGAAAGCGATCGTGATGGCATTCGGGTTGTGATTGAACTTAAGCGGGAAGTCCATCCCCCGAAAGTTCTGAACGCGCTGTATAAGCAGACTGCCTTACAAAATAATTTTGGTGTGATTTTGCTGGCGCTGACGAGTAGCCAACCCCGGCAGATGACCCTGCGGGAATTGTTACAGCATTTCCTGGACTTCCGAGAGGAAACCCTGACTCGCCTTTATCAGCATGAACTTGATCGCGCCGAAAGTCGGTTACATCTGCTGGATGGTATGTTGATTGCCCTGGAAAATTTGGATGAGGTGATCGATATTCTGCGGAATGCGCCGGATGGCAGTACAGCGAAAGCGGTTTTACAGGAAGAGTTGGAGTTAAGCGATCGCCAGGCTGATGCCATTCTGGCCATGCCATTGCGGCGGCTTACAAGCATGGAGCAGCAAAACCTCCAGACAGAATTTGACCAACTCAGCGATCGACAAACTGAACTGCAAAAGTTGTTGGGCGATCGACGAGAACTGCTGAAAGCGTTGAAGAAAGAACTGCGAGCTTTGAAAAAGAAATTTGGCGATCCTCGTCGGACGCGGATTGTGGGTCGTCCAGAACCGGGAGAAGGACAAAAGAGTAAAAAGACTGATGCAACTAGTGTTGAATTAGCGACTACTGCCTCTGACTCGACTACCTTATTGGCGTTAGATGATGATGAAGAACCCGCTGAAGAAACGGTGTTGGAGCTGACTCAACGCGGGTATGCGCGGCGAATTTCGGTCAAAACTTTGCAGCGTCGGAATAGCCGGAATGAGCAACAACCGATCGGGTTAGCAGAATTTGAAGATTTCACGCTCCAAACTCATATCACTACCACAGGACACACGATTCTCGCGATCACCCGAGATGGTAAAGCCTATCCAATTCGCATGAGGGATGTACCTCAAGCTACTGGTCGATCGCGCGGTGTGCCGTTAGTGACGTTGTTACCTGCCGCTGCTCAATGTAGTCCAGATACGATCGTGGCGAGTTTCGTCATCCCTGAAGTGCCAGAAGAACAGGATTTGATCTTGGTCACTCAACAAGGTCGTGTGAAACGGCTACCCCTAGAGGACTTTGCTGAGCTAACGGCTCGAGGACTAACAACACTCAAGCTCAAAGATGACGATCAGGTTGCCTTTGCTTGTATTACCGTGGTCGGCGAACAACTAGTGTTAGCCACCTCGAATGGTCGCATGTTGCGGGTGGAAATTGATGACGATCGATTACCCTTATCTAGTCGTACTGCCCAGGGACAAATTGCCATTCGTTTGATTAAACAAGAACGGCTAGTGGGGTGTGTAACGGTGCCTGTTGATTGCCATTTGCTGATGGTTTCGGAAAAAGGCTATGCCAAACAAATGCCTGTTGGTTTATTACGTCTGTCTAATCCTGGAGATTTAGGCGGACAAGGACTTCAATTCGCCACCAAGACCGATACCTTGGTAGGACTAGCAGCCGCCTTCTCTGATTCGGAAATTATTGTGCAGACCAGTGCCGATCGCATGAGTTACATCGACCTGGATGAAGTGCCTGTAGAAGGTAAGGATGGCAAAGGCAGCCGGATCTGGAAACTCGATCGGGATGAGAAAATTACCAAAATCACATCACTAGAGTTCACCGATCTGTTTGAGGAAGCGGAAATAGAGGAAGCGGAATAAGAGCGATCGGATAACGGCCGGATAACCGATGCAAGCTATGACTTCATCAGATTATCCGGCCAGGAGCTTGAGTGAAATTAATGCACCAATTCGATCGCGCGTTTGGCAAGTGCTTCAGCCGTAATGCCGTTGAAGGCCATCAGTTCACCGGGGCTAGCCGTGGTTTCGCCGCGTTTCCAGGCAAAGGTATCGCGACGGGCTGTACTCCGTAACATGACAGGTTCCAACATGCCACTGGCTCCACCCGTGACAGCAATGAGAGCATCACCTCCAAATAAGCGATCAAAGCCAGCATCATCCAAAAATTCACCATCGGGTTCGGAGCAGCTTGCCCAAGCCACATCAGCAGGACGGTAGAGGCGACGAGGATTGACTACAGACACAATCCGGACTCCCAATCCTTCGGCCTCTAGGCTGGCTGCCGCTTCAAACACGGGAATCAGGATCATATCCCCGATCACGGCGAAGACCACAGTTTTTGTCCCTGGATCTCCGTTCACCTCTTGCAGCACTACTGCACCATCCTCGATCGCTTGTCGCGTTTGCTCGAAGGTGGTGCGAATCGGTAAGGGGGATTTGCTGGCAGTAATGACGATGCCTTTATTTTTGGTCGTCAGTGCCCAGTCGTAGCAAGCCTGAATGCTATTCGCGTCCGGTGGGAACAGCGGGAAGACATTGCCGTTCCGCATCATAGCCGCGAAGTAGGCTTCAATCTCTGGACGTTGGTGTGTCCAACCATTACGACCTTGTTCTAACGCCCCAGCTGTAAATAGTGTCACAGTAGATGGCGTAGGACGGCGTAATTCTGCCATCGCCTGAGTCACGGTTTGCCAGATTGGTAGACCATTGATGGCAAAGGATTCGTAGGAACACCAGAGCGATCGGGCCCCCATTAACGCTAACCCTGCTGCCAAACCTGCACAGGCATCTTCACTCAAAGGTTCGTAGACCTGCCCACCGGGTTGTTGGAAATACAGCGGATCTTCAGTTGGGTGATTGATCTTTAATGCCTGGTTAATGTTGGCAATTCCAGACGCTTCATTTCCATCAGCATTGGTAACTACAAAGGTGCGATCGCTTTGTCCCACTTTGCCAACTAGGCGACCCATTGCAGTGGTGGAAACTTTGGGATCACCGCCAACGGGAAATTCTTCGAGCGGTAATGTGTCTAGGTCAGGTAATGACAGGGTTGATTCAGTCACGACCGTTTTACTGGCGGAACCGCCACCGGCTCGGTAACAATTGGTGCGGACTAGTTCCCAAGCTTCGGGAGTGAGAGCCCGCGTCTTTAGAGCGGTGACAATATCGGGATTGTCGAGGGTGTGTTGGGCATAGAGATTATGGGATTTTGCTCCCCGTGCATGTACTCCCGCCCCTTTAAGTTGCTTGATGATAAAAACCGTCAGGTTGCCACCTAAAGCGGCCTTTGCTGCTGTGTTCACCCCGGCTACTACTGCTTTGACAAACTCTAGCCGTTGCTCAAACGAAAAGGCCGTGCTGTCAACAAAGGTCCCAGACTGGTTTTGATCATCAAAGTCCTTCGCATCAATCAGAATGACCTGCTCAAAGCCGTTCCCTTGCCAGTAAGCGGTCATTTGCTCATTCGAGAGCAGCGACACCATGCTGTGATGTTCCTGAGAATAGCCATTCCAGACCAAAACAGGCAGGAAGTTGGTGACTTGAGGATAGGCCGTATGGAAGTGTGCCATCGAACTCATGATGTAGGGTTCGCCTAACCCCCCGTCACCGATCGTGAAAGGAAACAGTTTGTCGCGGTGGAGCAAAGCGGCAGACATGGCAAAGTGTTGTCCTTGCCCCAGTGGCCCAGCCGGAGCGAGAATGCCGGGAATGTAACCGGATAAGTGACCAAGTAGACCATGCCGTTCCCGGAAGCGATCGCGCAAGTGTTGCACCGTTTCGATCCCCATATCTTCCAGGGAGCGATCGAGGAACATGGCGCTATAAAAGCCAGGGGCATGATGCCCAACTTCCGTAACAATATTTTTGTAGCCCAGCATGACTAAAGCGGCATAGGCTTCTGCTTGGCTAGCGAATCCACCGGGGTGTCCAGAAGCTTTGCTACCCGTCATTTGCAGAATTAAGTAGCGTAAGGCATCGGCATATAACATGGTCTGGTAGGCCGCCGTGGGATCGGTGGGATCCGCGATCGCAGTTTCTCCATCTGAGATCACAGGAGCTTGACCATAGGTATCAAATCCAGGCAATGCGTCCCCAAAATATTGAATGCCTTCACAAAATACCGGAACCGATTTGGGTGTGGGAGTGACTGCGGTCATGCTCTAGCTACCTAACTGCGACAATAAACAGATCTGAAAGAATATCTCAACTATTCATAGTACACAGCTACCTGCCCAAAAAGTTGCTACAACGATACAGACCCCTGAAGGCAGCTATCAATTCGGGGTTATGGTTATTCTCTGGTCATTGCGATAACAAGCGTTTAACGGCGATCGCCGTTTTTTTATGACTATTGAGGATTTCTTCCTTTAGTTAGAAATCCATAAGGCTTATGTCATCTGGAAGATTTGGAAAAGTTGTTTTCAGATAATTATTGAAAGAGAAATGACTGAAATTTATTGCTCAACTTAAAGTCCGACTTTGGGAATATAGCCATTTGCCAGAATTCGCTCAAGTAATTGGGGGCAAGCACCAAATTCTAGTGTTGAATAATTGGTGCTAAAAAGTATATTTTGCTGAACAGATTGACTCAGCTTATTTGAAGTTTTAGTAATTCGATTATATTGACTTTTTTAGGCCAACTCCTCAGCTATTCCCAATACTTTAATTAAAATTCCAGCCTTATTTTAAAGCGTCTATAGCACCTTTTCTCGCTTTCCTGGACGGCCGTTACTTCTATGACTTTGGATCAAGTTAAGTCTCTAAACTTTACGGAATCTCTCCACAATCGCTTCAAAGATTTATCGCTTAAGTTCAAGTTCTTCTTAGGCTCCCTGTTCTATTTGACTTATGCTCCCTACGCCTATCGCTATTCTCGGCAACGCGATCGTCTGGAACAGCAGTTTACCCCTCCGCCATCGACTGAAGTTATCGATAGTCCGGGCAAATTATTGCGAGCTGAATCCTGGGCCAGAGGGGCTTATTTTTATTTTGAGCGAGCGGAGTTGGAAGTTTATTTTTTGAAACCTGATTTTGTCCAATTGACTTGGCAGCCCGGTTTACTACCAGTTCCCTATGCGTTAGCGAAATCGATCGATCATACTGCTTGGCAATCATGGTCAGAAGTGAGTGTTGAACTTAACCCGACATCAGATGGTTGGACTGTTTCCAGTGACGAGTTACAGATCAC
>DATNPU010000411.1:0-16541 GCA_036703105.1 Microcoleaceae cyanobacterium | reverse complement strand
GCGGCGATCGAGTCCTTCCCAGAGGGCATAAGGTTCGTTGGCCGGGGTGTAAACATGGATTGTGTGTTTGCCGGGGGGCGCCAACGATGGATCTAGTAAGGAGGGAATTGAAACGGCGATGACATTTTGGGGAGCTGTAATGCCAGCCTGCCAATCATTCACCACAATGTGATGACAGGCTAGATCCGAGGAAATCCCTGTGCCATCAATGCCCAAATGCAAGTGCATGAAACTGTCACAGACTGGAGTCGCTTGGCGATCGGCCTGGAACGATCGTGGTAAGGCTCCCGGCGGCAGCAGTTTCAGCGTATCCCAGATCGAGGCATTGGAAATGACCGCTCGGCTAGCCCGAATTTGCTTGCCGCCCCGCAACTGCACCCCGATCGCCCGATTCCCTTCAACCAAAATTTGCTCAACATGAGCATTAAGTAACAGTTGCCCGCCGTGACGCTGCAACCCTCTAACAAAAGCCTCCACCAAGGCTCCACTACCCCCGATCGGGTAATCGAGCACCACATTTGGGCGATACCAATCGGCAAACATGAATGCCACTTCGGCGGCATTGGTACGATCGGCAGGCAAGCCGGATAACAGGAAACACAGCAGATTGAGCCAGTTACGAATAAATGGATCCTGAATTGCCTGATCCATGATTTGCCCAAAGGTGCCCGACAACCGCGCTACTTGGGGAAAATATTGCAGGACTGACGGCACAAACCGTCCGGTGGTGAGAATTGCGCCCAAGTCATACCGGAGTGCCGCTGGGGGTAAGGCGATCGCCGCTTGAGCATAGGGTTCCATGATTTGTTGGAGCTGCTGCCATTCCGCCACTGCTTGATCGCCTCGGAAGCGCTGCAATACCTCACAGAATTGGTCAGCTCCGACCGCCGTGTCAAATGTCCCTTCGGGTAAACAACAACCCCAGGTATCGTAATTCACCCAGGTTACATCTTCCCCGATCGCATCTAAGGCCTGCCGTAACGGGTTCGGGGACGGAGAATAGGACATACCGGAATATAACGATGGGCCAGAGTCAAACGTGAACCCATCCTGTTCAAAGGCATGAGCCGCACCACCCGGAATGGCGTGGCTTTCACAGACAATCACCCGATGACCATAGCGAGCTAGTAAAGCCGCACAACTCAAGCCACCAATCCCACTTCCAATGACGACAATTTCTGTGTCCATTCCATTAGTCAGCCATAAACAGCAAACAGTGAAAGATGCAGCTAACGGTGATCTCCGATCGTCCCCATCCCCCCATCTTCCTTATCCCCGCATCTCTAAGCAGACCTACCGAGATCGCTTTATGCCTGCGATCGACTTAAGCTCATCAAATTACACAACTTATAGACCACTCTAGCGCCAACATTGCCATCCCACTCGCTATTGCCCACTTCGCAAACATCAAACCCGATAATTTGTCGGCCACTGTGAATCAGTTCGCGGAACAGGCAGAAGGTTTGTTCCAATTCCAGACCGCCGGGAACTGGAGTCCCCGTGTTAGGACAGAGTTTCGGATCGAGGCCATCCACATCAAAACTAATGTAGACCTGCTGGGGCAACTCGGCGACCATTTGCCGACACAACTCTAGCCAGGACAGACCACTGTACTGTTTTTGTTGCAGCACCGAGTCGTAGTATGCCGCAATCCGTCCCTGCGATCGGTGAATCAGATCAACTTCGTCATGGCAGAGGTCACGAATACCCACCTGCACTAATTTGCTGATTTGCGGTAGCTTCAAGGCATTGAACATGATCGACGCATGGGAAAATTCAAAGCCTTCATAGGCATTACGCAGATCGGCATGGGCATCGATATGTAAAATGCCGAAGTCGGAATAGCGAGTTGCTAAGGCTTGCAGGTAGCCTAACGGCACACTGTGATCACCACCAATGACGGCCACCTGTTTGCCTTGGTTCATGGCAGTTTGGGTTTGCTCAAATAGCCATTGGTTGACCGCTTGACATGCTTGGTTAATGGTTTGGCGTACTTGCAGCAGTTCGGGATTGTCCTCAATGCGATCGCCCTGTTCTAAATAGGCAATCAGTCGAGTCGCTTCCTGCCGTAAGGTGTCGCTCTGTTGCCGGATCTGGGCTGGAATCTCGGCCATGTAGATTCCCTGCTTCCAGCCATCGGGATGATCCAGATCAAAAATGTCGAGTTGGCGTGATGCCTCCAGCACTACTTGAGGCGCATCTGCTGTCCCAGCACCATAGGATACGGTAACTTCCCAAGGGACGCCAAACACAATAGTATTGGCAGAATTGTAGTCAAAGGGTAGCCCTAAGAGATTGCCATTATCCAGGGCGATCGCATTGGGATCAAAGTCTTGCAGATCGGGTGCAGTAGTCATGGGGAATCAGTAGTCAATCGGTTTACTTCAGGGGCCGACCTTGAGCATCAAGATATTTTTGTTGGATCAGAAATGCTCTGAGGGCAGTTGGGAAGTCAGGATACTTTCCTACTGTATTGCCATTACGATCCAAAATGCTTAATCCCCAATCGGAGCTGCGATCGTAATTAGCCAGCATAAAGTCCCACCCCTGACGATATTCGCCCACCAGAATCTTTTGAGCTACGTAGCCGGCTAACACCCCATTCAGATCAAACCCTCCATTTCGTTTCCGTTCTACAAAGCCTTCATACATCTGGTTAAGGCGGCTACGCAGTGCTTTAGGATATTGCCGAGTCACATCCCGCAACTGCCCTTGCTGTAAGGCCAAAATTTTGGTTGGCGGAGATGATCCAGCATAGGAACTGAACGCATAGAGAAAGGCATTGTCATAGGTGATGAATTCGACTTTGCCATTGTTGTCTAAATCCTGGAAGCTCCCACCGTTGCCATCTAAGAATCCAGTTTCAGTTTTCACAAATTTGCTGTTTTTCCAGGAATAGATCGTGAAACTGGTGCAGCAATGTGCCCCGCCACTAAAGGTATTCACGATCACTTCCGCACTGCGATCACCATCTAAATCCCGGAGGGTAACATTGCCGGTGTAAAGGGTAGTGTCGCTGGCCTCAATTTGGAGTTGATTATTGTAAAAAATTCGGTACTGCAAATTCTTGAACGGTTCACTGTCTGGTCGGGGCTTGGCATTATACGGTTCATAGTTCACGGTGACCCGAATTTTTCCAGACTGAAGTGGTTTGCCTTGAAAGGCCGGGGTGTCATTGTTAAGGTCTAATTGGGTTTGGGCCAAGGCTGGGGCAGCGATAGCGCCCGTTAATACTGCACATAATGCTGCATAAAAGCAGGATAAAGGAATCAACACTTTCATAGAGTTTCACCAGATGAAAATAGACATGGAGACTGAGCAACTATGTCGCTAATTCACCCGTAGCATTAGCTTAACTTTGGGGTCATTTCGCGGCGGGGCAGGGTGAAATAAAACGTGCTGCCATGACCTACTTCACTCTCGACCCAAATCCGTCCGCCATGTTGTTGAATAATGGTTTTGCAGATTGCTAGCCCCAGCCCAGTTCCCCCTTTCTGGCCAGCATCTCCGGCTTCTACCTGTTGAAACCGCCCGAAAATTGACTCTAACTTATCTCCTGGAATCCCACGCCCCTGATCCTGGACTGAAACGGTCACCCAATCGGGATAGGCAACTGCGGCAATGGTAATCGTGCTAGTGGGGGGTGAGAATTTAATCGCATTGCTAATTAAGTTGGTTAAAGTTTGGATGATTGAATCAGGAGCGGCCCACACCTGAATCGGCGTGGTGGGTAAGAGGTTCAATGTCACTTGTGCTGCGTCTGCACTAGCCTGCATCGCTTCTGTCGATCGCTGAAGTAGAGGAGCTAAGTCACACATTTCTTTGACCAATGTGGCTCGACCCGATTCCAAGCGTTCCAAATCCAAGATGTCATTGACTAATCGACAGAGCCGTTCGCTATCAGTTAAAGCAATTTCAATCATCCGACGGGCTCTTTCGGGTTTTTTGTCATAAACTCCGGCGGCCAACAGTCCTAACGAACCTCGGATTGAGGTCAGTGGAGTGCGCAATTCATGGCTAACTACGGAGATGAATTCATTTTTCATCTGCTCGATCACCTGTCGTTCGGTGATGTCTTGAATTTGGGATAGGAAGTATTTGGGCTGTCCTTGGGCATCCCGGATCAATGAGGCATCTAGCAAAATCCAGATAATTTGCCCCCAGCGGTTGAAATAGCGTTTTTTCAGCGTATAAGACCGAATTTCACTGGCCAAAAGTTGATGCATGTAACTGAGATCCGCATTGAGATCATCGGGGTGAGTAATGTCTTGAAACGTTTTGGTCAGCATTTCGGCTTCGCAATAGCCCAAAATTTCACATAAAGCCGGATTGACTTTGAGCCAGCGTCCTTCCAAATTCACTAGCGCCATCCCGATCGGGGCATTGTCGAACGCACTCCGGAAGCGATCTTCACTTTCCCGTAGAGCGGCCTCTGCCTGTTTGCGGTTGGTAATGTCTTCCGCAATCCCTGTGACCCATTGGAACTGGTTGTCTTCGGACGGAATGGGAAATCCGCGATCGTGGATCCAGCCGATCGAGCCATCAGGTCGCAGTATCCGATACTCCTCGTCATATTGCCCGACCGTTGCTCCTTGGAAAAAGGCTTGTTCGACCCGCTGACGATCGTCGGGATGAATGGCCTGCATCCACTCCTGAAAGTTTTCATATAGAGCAGAAATGCTCCGCCCCCAGATCGTCGTGTAAGCCGGACTGACGTAGACGATTTGCTGCGCTTGGGGATCCGAAATCCAAAATACTTCTTGGATTGTTTCTGCTAAGTAGCGAAATTTTGTTTCACTGGTTTGCAACTGTTGATTGGTTTGGAGGAGGGCTTGAGTCCGTTCCTGTACCCGCTGCTCTAACTCTGCTGTTGCCTGCCGCAGTTTGCCTTGAACTTGTTCCCGCTCGGCAATTTCTGCATTCAGTTTGGTATTCATCCGGGTCAGTTCGGCGGTGCGCTGCTCCACTCGATCTTCCAACTCGTTATTAATCTGTTGCAGGTTTTTTTCTGCCTGGGTGCGGCCGAAAACTTCCCGTCGCATTAGACTGTAAACCCCGACTAACAATCCCAGGCTTAACAATGAACCAATTAAAACGATCACTTTACTGATTTGGACACTGCTGCGAGTACTTTGCAGTCGTCCTTCCAGCAATGTTCGTTCGGTATTGCTCATTTCCAGCAATAGGGTTTGGATCTGCTGCTGAACCTGCCGACCTTGTTCGGTCAATTGCAATTGAATGGACTGCTCACTCCCATCTCGGTTAAACTCAGCGATCGATTGCTGTAAAATCGCCAGCTTTTGCGTAATCAGTGGTTCCAGAGCCGTAATTCGTTGTTGCTGGATGGGATTGTCGAGGGTGAGTTGTCGCAGCGATCGTAGCCTGGTAATCGCCTGCTGGCTACCCTGTTGATATGTGGTCAGATAACTGACATCTCGAGTTAGCAAATACCCGCGTCGTCCCCGTTCCACATCTTTCATGCCATCAGCGGTAGAGTGAATGGTATCTAAGACGTGATAGGTATGCTCCACCCACCGTTGGTCATCGGTCAGCTTATCAATACTGAGATAAGCCGCTGTACCAACACTAGCCAGCAATAACAGGGCTAGGCCAAAGCTGCCGGATACCAGTTTGTGTCGAAGCGCCCAATCCTTCACACTCATGTTTCCAGGCTCCTCGATTGCCGTTGAGCCGCTAATTTACGTTGCCAGTGAATCCGTTCAATTCGACTCAGGATGCGGGTAACCAACTCTGGCCCCACCACTGGCTTGCCGACAAAATCATCTGCTCCCACCGCAAACATTTGCTGAATCGTTGCCATATCTGTATGGGCCGTAAATACCAGAATCGGCAAATCTCCCCAGCGTGGATCTTGGCGAACGACCTGGCACAGTTCTAACCCACTCAATGTTGGCATTTCTACGTCTAGCACTAACAGGTCAGGCAGAGTTGTTGTTAAGGTCTGCCAGAACTGTTGAGGATCTTGGACGGGAATAACCTGTAACCCCCAAGGGTGTAGCAAAGTAGCCAACATATCCAAAATTGCTGGGTCATCATCAACCACCATGACTTTGGCTTCAGCAGGCTGCTTTTGGATTAACACCTGGGTCATAGTTTGGAGCAATTGATCCAGGGGAATGGGTTTGTGCAAGAATCCCCGTCCTCCCAGTCGAGATACCCGTAATCGATCGCTAAAATTATCTCGGGCTGTAAATACCAGGATCGGCAATTGAGGATGGGCATGGCTCAGTTCGGCTAGTAAAGTTAGTCCGTCTTCAGTACTGTCGGGAAAGGTTAGATCCAACAAAACAAGATCTGGGACTTTAGCTGCGATCGCCTGTCGTGCCGCCTGTAAATTAGGAGCGACCTGAATAGACAGATTCCAATTAGCTGCTGCCGCTTGAACTCCTATTGTTAGAGTGCGATCGTCATCCACTAATAACACCAAGGGCATTTGGGGGGCTGGGTCTGGTTCGACGACTAAGGGCTGTGGCGGTTTGGCAATTTCTTGCTGTAAGGCTTGCACCAGTTGCGTGAGTTGGGTGGCCTCGGGTGGCCCTAACAGGCGATCGCTCGTCAGTAACTCTTCGATCGTGCGCGCTACGGTAGAGCCACCTGGCATGCCAAAAATGCCCAACGACCCAGCTAACTTATGGGCTTCACGGCTGGCCTGCTGGCGCAAGTCGGCATCCATCCCACCTTGCGCTAAAGCCGTCTGAGCTTGCTCTAGTACAGCAACCTGGGCTGTAAACGAACCCCGATGCCGTTCCAACAGTTTTTGCAGATGAGCCAAGCCCTGTTGTTTTTTCAGTTGTTTGGCATCGGTTGGGGCCGGGCTGGGAGGTGGAGCCGCTTCCGCCACATCTGGTTTTGGGGGAGCCTTGAGTCGGTAGCCTAAGCCATAAACGGTATCGATCGGATCAACCGACATCCCGGCGGCTTTCAGGCGCTGTCGTAGATCCTTAATATGAGTGGTTACGGCACTTTCAGCCGGTGAGTCATCCATATCCCACAGGCGATCTAAAATCGTACTGCGGCTAAAAATTCGTTGGGGATACTGCATAAACAGTTCCAGTAGCCCGAACTCTTTTGGAGTCAGGGTAATCACTGTGTCGTGATACCGAACTTCCGCTGTATCGGGGTTTAACTGGAGATCTCCCCAGGTTAAAACAGCCGTAAAAGGTTTGCCGCGTCGCCGTAATAACGCTCGCACCCGCGCCAATAGTTCTGGTATGTCGCAGGGCTTCATGACATAGTCATCGGCTCCAGCATCTAGTCCCGCGATCGTGGCTTCTTTCGAGTCTTTTGCTGTCATTAGCAAAATGGGATTTTGATACCCCTGCGATCGCAATTGCCGACAGACACTAATGCCATCTAACTGTGGTAATAATACATCTAACAAAATTAAGTCATATTCATAAAATTGAGCCATTTCTAGACCTGTTTGCCCGTCAGTTGCCAAATTCACCACATAGCGATCGGTGGTTAAGGCTCCTAAGAGTACCTGTCCAGTTGACTCATCATCTTCCACTAGCAGTATTTTCATACTTGCCTCTTCTGTTCAGATTTGGCCCTTTCTTGAGGATATGGGAAAAACTGACAATTGATAATTAACAAACTGCTAAGTTAAAAATAGAAATTAATTCTAATTTGCCACAGACACTCCCTAAACTGGCACTCTACTGGTAGACAGAGTACGAATTCGTAAACTTTGGCAATACAAATCAGTCTTGAGTTGTAGTAATTAAGCACTCATTTCACTGCTTCTCACCGGCTTCAAGCATAGTGATAAATATTTCAGTTGTTTTTACCCTAAATGAAGAATTAGTCTAAATCAGTTTATTTTTAATTGGCGTTAAGTAGACAGCCAAAAAACTGGCAATTTTACGCAGGAAATTGGAATTCCTTACCTAGTACACTGTGACCATAGTAAAGAAATCATGAAGCGATTCAGGGCTTCTACCAACGACTGAAGGCTTCTACCTCGTGTTCCTAAGGATGTATTCGCTATTGAGCCACCGATTGATTCACGCACAGCTAAGGATTTAAACCTACAACTTAGTTGGGATTCTCAAACGGTTAACTGGCAGGTGACCATCAGCAATTGGTCAGAAACCAATCTCCGTATTGAGAAAGTTTAAAGTCTGAAGCGAAGTGGCGTAATCTACTGCATAATGCAACCTTTGTGAACTGACCCAATTATTTCAACAATGTCAACTTCGGGATTGCAATTGAGCGAATAAAATCCGTTCTCATTGAGTGGCCATTTGTTGTGCCTATGATCACAACAAATGCTATCCCCGAAGCTGCATATAGGGCTGCATTTCACCATGTTTTTAGGCAGGAAATCACTGCCATTCAAAACGTTTTGGAGGAATCTCCTATGTCCCACTCCTACCCGACATTTGCCAAACATCTCTTTTGCAAGACCGTCACTGTGATTAATTTAAATGACAGTGGCCCTGGTTCTTTGCGGGATGCGATCGCAACGGCCCGAGCCGGGGACATAATCCGATTTGCCCCCGATTTAGCTAATCAAACGATTACATTGACTAGCGGACAATTAGAGATTCCCTTGGGTAAAAATCTGGTCATTGATGGCATGGATGCCCCTCATCTCACTATTAGTGGTAATCAAACTCATCGGATCTTTTACTTGCAGGCTGGAGTTGCTGTCGCCATGAGTTTGACCATCAAAAATCTCCGATTAGCAGATGGCTACACCCCCGATCGGGGGGCGGCAATTTATACCAGCTACCGAGGGGCGTTGCATATCGAAAACATCAAATTCGCCAATAACGTGGCAGAAAAAGGTGGTGGAGCTGTGTTTAGTGCCATGATTAAAACTCCAGCCCCGACCAAACATGGCTTTTGGCAACAACTCCGGGCATTGCAAAGTAGTTTCAAAAAGCGATCGGTCGTCAGCCATCATTAACGCTCCCCGATTCGCGCTCATCATTCATCGTGTCCCAACCAAGTTAGTGCTCTGTGATTAGCGCCGGTTCGATCGGGCTGGCTCGATTCTGGCCAATATCATCTTACCCATCTTCAGATCCCCTGATTCAGCGGGAGTAGTGGGATCTGTTTATGTCATTTTTCAACTGAAATCAGCGTCTGACAAATACCCTATCGGACTGACACAGGCAATTGGTCATTGTGTTCCTGGTCATCGAGATGATTTGGCATGTCTCATCACCAATAACCCATCACCAATTCTCTAGTTCCTCCCCGATCGCTTGGCTTGAGGATCAGTCCTCTGCCTATCTCATTCAGTTGAGACGCTGAACTATACCGTATCAGGGCTGTATTCCACCATGTCTGACTCGGCAGCGAGTCGCTTCATGATTCCGGTAGCAACGATGGCAGTTGATTCGTTGCTGGCGGTTGACGCACTGCCAAAGACCTTTGGAGGAATTTCAAATGATTATTACCGTTAACAACACCAATGATGCTGGTGCAGGTTCACTGCGGGATGCGATCGCTCGGGCGCAATCCGGTGACACGATCCAATTCGACTCCGCCTTAGCCAATCAAACGATTCGACTCACTAGTGGTCAGATTGATATTGGTCTGGGCAAGAATCTGATTATTGATGGGGCTGGCGCATCCAACCTGACCATTAGTGGTAACAATGCCTCTCGCATCTTTTATCTCAACTCAGGGATTGCTGCCGCTACCAATCTCACCGTGAAAAACCTGACGTTAGCGGATGGCTACACCAACGAGCGCGGTGGAGCGATTAGCACAACCCATCGGGGCGTATTGACCGTTGAGAATGTCACCTTCCGCAATAACGTGGCTGATAAAGGTGGTGGGGCAATTTTCAGTGAATATGAAGGCTCGCTGACTGTCCTGGGTAGCCGCTTTGATGCCAACGTGGCTGTGGCTGGAAATGATGAACGGGGCGCCGGAGCGATCGCCTTCTGGGGGCCTGGCCCATTGACGGTTCGCGACAGCGATTTTACCAATAATCGCGGCATTGTCGGTGGAGCCATCAATAGTCTGAATGGCAAACTGACCATTGAGAACTCTCGCTTTATCAACAACGATACGACCGCAGGCTACTACGCGGATGGTCAACCGAATCCATTCTTGCGTGGGTATGGTGGTGCTATCTATACCGATCGAGCCAGTGCCAGCAATGAACCTGCCGGTACAATTCGGATTACCAATAGTGTGTTTGAGGGTAACAAGGGTCGAGGTGGTGGTGGCGCCGCCCATCTTTACACTGGCAATCAAGACAACGTGATTGTGGAAGGCAGTGTATTCCGCAATAACTCGGTGCAAGGTATTATCGATCGTAATGGCAATCGGGTGGCTGGCACCGAACCTGGGAATGGGGGTGCCCTGAATCAAATGAGCAATGGTGCCAATCAAGGCTTTGTCCTCCGCAATACCTCTTTCGTCGGTAATACGGCGGCCAATCAGGGGGGTGGTCTCTGGGTTATGGATGCCCCCACTACGATTACCAACAGCACCTTTTCGGGTAACCAGGCACCTGATGCGAATGTTGGGTATGGTGGCGGTTTGGCCTTGTATGCTCCTACCACGATCGTCAACTCGACGATCGCCAATAACACGGCGGGTTGGTCAGCTGGGGGTGTCTTGGCGGCCGGTAGTAATCCGGTGACGGTGCAGAACACGATCTTCTATGGCAATACAGCGAGTAATCCCTACGGTATTCAGTTCCAAACCAGTCGACAACTTACCGATCTAGGTGGCAATATTCAGTGGCCACCGAAAGGCACAAATTTAGGTAATGATTTCAATGCGACCAATAATATCACCCTGGCTGATCCCCTGCTAGGGACGTTGCAGCAGGTGAATAACACCTACGTCTATCCCTTGCTGGCCGGTAGTCCAGCGATTAATGCTGGAGTAACCGCCGGAGCGCCCACGATCGATGAACTGGGAACGACGCGGGATACTCAGCCGGATATTGGTGCCTTTGAATTTGGGGGGACGTTACCTCCACCCCCGGCGTTAGGTGAATTGCAAATTGGCAATGTGACGATCGCTGAAGGGAGTACGGGTAGCCAGAATGCGACATTTACCGTAAATCTGTCTGCGGCTAGTACAGAGGCCGTTACAGTCAATTATGCGACGGCAGATAACACCGCTCTGGCTGGGTCGGATTACACCTCGACGGCGGGTGTGCTGACCTTTGCGCCGGGAGAAACGAGCCAAACGATCAGTGTTCCGATCGTGGGAGATACGGTGGTAGAACCTGATGAAGCCTTTTTCGTTAATCTAAGTAACCCCACGAATGCCACGATTAAGACGGCTCAGGGCACTGGTTCGATTACCAATGACGACATTGCTAGCACACCGCCTCCGGTTCTCCCCGGACTCACGATCGCGGATGCCACGCTGGTTGAGGGAAATAGTGGCACAACCAATGCCGTCTTTACCGTTAGCCTGTCAGCTGCAAGTACCGAACCGATTACCGTGAGTTATGCCACGGCAGACAGTGCCGCAACGGCGGGTTCAGATTACACAGCTGTTTCCGATCAGTTGACGTTTGCCCCAGGGGAAACGAGCCAAACGATCAGTGTCCCGATCGTGGGAGATACGGTGGTAGAACCTGATGAAACCTTTTTCATTAATCTGAGTAACCCCACAAATGCCACGATCGCAACTGCACAGGGTATTGGCACTATCACCAATGATGATTTAGCAACAACGCCGTCTCCCCTCCCTGGATTGTCCATCTCTAACGTCTCCATTGTTGAAGGTAATAGTGGCACGACGAATGCTGTCTTTACCGTCAGTTTGTCAGCGGCGAGTACCGAACCAATTACCGTGGGTTATGCCACGGCAGACAGTGCCGCAACGGCGGGTTCAGATTACACGGCTGTCTCCGATCAGTTGACCTTTGCCCCTGGCGAAACGAATGGAACAATTCAGGTGCCCATTGTGGGCGATGGGTTGATAGAACCTGACGAAACCTTTTTTGTCAATCTCACCAATCCCACGAATGCTACGATTACTACGGCTCAGGGCATTGGCACCATCACGAATGATGACTTAGAAACAACGCCCCCTCCATCCCTCGGCCTCTCGATCGCTGATGTGACCCTGATGGAAGGGGATCGCGGGACAACCAATGCGGTGTTTACGGTCAGTTTGTCCGCCCCAAGTGATCAACTCGTGACGGTTGACTATGCGACTGCTGATAGTAATGCCTTAGCGAATTCAGATTATCAGCCGGTGAATGGTACTCTCAATTTCAATCCTGGTGAAACCAGCCAAACGCTGAGTATTCCGGTATTGGGCGACCGGCGTACGGAAATTGATGAAGCATTTCGGGTGAATCTAACGAATCCTACCAATGCCGCCCTCACCAATGATCATGCGATCGGAACGATTCAAAATGATGATGTGGCGATGTTGAGGATTCGCAATGTGTCCATTAAGGAGGGGAACAGTGGCACTAAGAATGCTGTGTTCAAAGTGTCTCTAACAGGGCCGGTGAGCCAACCTGTGACCGTTGACTATATGACTGAAAATGGTAGTGCGATCTCGGGGCAGGACTACACGGCAATGAATGGTCAGTTAACCTTCAGCCCTGGTCAAACTGAACAGACGTTGACTGTAGCCATCACTGGAGACACTGTCTTTGAACCTAAGGAAGTGTTCTACGTCAAGCTGAGTAATGCCACTAATGCCACCATTCGCGATGCCAGTGCGACAGGAATCATTCGCAATGACGATCGGTTGCAGGTAGATCTGCCCCAAATTAATGGAGCGAGTGGTCGCTGGTTTACCAATAGTTTGTTCAATTCAGGTGCAACAGTTGTCAATTCCACATTGGCTGACTCTCCACAGTCATCATCAGCTATGGACCTAAGCCAGCGTCCAGTACCGCGATTCTAAAGCAGCGTCAGTTGACTTAGCCACCTTTTTCATTCAGCCGGGACACCAATTTGGTGTCCTTTTTTTAGCAGGATTGTGCTTGCAGTTTCGGCTGAGTTGGAGGTTGGTGAGGCTGGGGTAAGGCTTGCTGAAGTGGAATTTGAATTCTAAATGTAGTCCCGTTACCAACTTCAGAAAAACACTCTAATCTGCCACCATGTTTTTCAGTAACGATTTGATAGCTAATTGGCATCCCCATTCCTGTCCCTTTGCCAACAGGTTTAGTGGTAAAGAATGGTTCAAATAATCGTTTCCGAGTTGTTTCTGCCATTCCCATACCATTATCTGCGATCGTTAATTCTACCCATTGCTCAGCAGTCACAACGGTTTGAATGGTGATGCGATTGGGATCCTGTTGAATGTCTTGATAGCTGCGATTTGCATTTTTTTCTTCCAAGGCATCGATCGCATTAACTAATAGATTCATAAAGACTTGATTCAATGGCCCAGGATAACACTCAACGCATGGTAGGTTGCCATAATCCTTAATCACTTCGATTTCAGGCCGATGTGACTGGGCTTTTAATCGATGTTGTAAAATTAGTAGTGTGCTATCAATGCCCTCATGTAAATTCACCGCTTTGAATTCAGCTTCATCCAATCGTGAGAAGTTACGCAGGGAGAGGACAATTTGACGAATGCGTTCAGTTCCCAACCGCATTGAGTCAAGTGTTTTTGGCAAATCTTCCTGTAAGAAATCTAGATCAATGATGGTAGCTTCTGCGGTGATTTTCGGTGCAGGAGTAGGATAGCAAGTCTGATAAAGTTGGATGAAGCGCATCAGATCTTCTGCATACTCTTGGACATGGATCAAATTACCGTGGATGAAGTTCACAGGGTTGTTAATTTCATGGGCTACACCAGCGACTAATTGACCCAAACTCGACATTTTTTCAGCTTGAATCATTTGAGTTTGAGTCGTCTGTAAATTATGCAAAGCCTGCTGAAGAGAAAGTTCGGCTTGGCGGCGATCGTTAATTTCAGACTGTAATTGTTCATTCGCGCTTATTAGCTCAGTTCTAGAACGCTGCAAATCACTTGCCATCTGATTAAACGATGCAGCTAATTCACCAAATTCATCCTGAGACTGAATATCAACTCGGGTTTCTAGTTTGTCCTCAGCCAAATTCAATACCGCTCGCTGAAATTTTTGCAATGGCTTGGAGATGCTTCTAGTAATTAAATAGCCTGTTGCTAGAGCTAGAGTACTGCAACCAATTCCAATAATCGCAGTGGCAAAAATGCTTTTTTGAGCTGTTGCCATCGCCGCTTGGTATAACGGCGTATATTCCATAATCACTGCCCCGATCGTCTGATGCCCCGTTGTCTGAAAGGGCACAGCAATTAGTTGAATCCCGTTAGGATATTCATCGCTTGTTTCAACATAGGTTCTCGGGATGCCATCCTGAATGGTTTGACCTACTTCGTTATTACGATCATGCTCTAACTGGGTGCCAATATCTTCTGTAAGGACATCTGCCAAAATCGTTTTTTGGCGATCTACAATCTCCATATCACGATGTCGCTGACTATGTAGTGATTGCACATGCTCTTGCAACCGAACTAGCCACTGATTTTTTGAAGCGGGTTGGTAGCTTTCCAGTTCATGGCTCGTAAAGTAGCTGAGTAATTCTGCAACTTCCTGTGCTTCTTGTTGAGCTAGATAGTTGGCAACTTTTGATTGTTGCTCAATTGCGATCGCACTCATTATTCCTATGATCGTGGTAATTCCTAAATACCCCAAAATCACTTTTTGTCTGATCTTCATAACTAGCATTCAACCTTAACGAGGAAAGAGCTAGCTGATACTCCCAGTACAGCGATAGGATTGTGCTAGACATCAGCTCATCATGAACTTAATCATCAACTGTCTACAATAAAATTGTCGATCAACAGTTTGAAGTCATATAAGAAGTTCGATCGTAGATAGAATTATTTCTAGACCTGGCTGGATTAGTCGAAACAAATAATTGCCAACCTGCCAGGAATATATTTTCTATATTAAACAAGAATTGTGGAAATCTTGTGAAAACTAGATCCGAATTAATACGGAATTACTGCAAAGTGCTGCAATAATTCCCTGATTTATGGAGCAATCAAGTATCTAACTTGAGTTACCATAAATGGCTAACAAGCTTGGACTTGACGATTGGATTGAATCCGTTTTGGCTGGGGTGCAGGCAAGGATTGCTGGATCGGAATCTGAATCAGGAATTTAGTGCCCTGACCGGGGGCCGAGTAACATTCCAACTTACCATGATGTTTTTCGGTAATAATTTGGTAGCTAATTGACATCCCCATTCCTGTTCCTTTACCAACCGGTTTAGTCGTAAAAAACGGTTCAAATAATCGCTGTCGGTTCGCTTCGTTCATACCTACACCATTATCAGAAAGCTCAATTTCTGCCCATTGCTCAGCCATTACTGATGTCCGAATTGTAATCTGATGAGGATGTTGTTGAACCTCTTGATAACTCTGATTGGCATTCTTCTCTTCTAAGGCATCAATTGCGTTGACTAATAGATTCATCAACACTTGATTTAATGGCCCAGGATAGCATTCGACTAAAGGTAGGTTGCCATAATCTTTAATGATAATAATCTCTGGACGTTCCAACCTAGCTTTTAATCGATGTTGTAAAATTAGCAGCGTACTATCAATTCCTTCATGCAGATTCACCGCTTTAAATTCAGCTTCATCTAACCGGGAAAAATTACGAAGGGAAAGCACAATTTGGCGAATTCGTTCAGTGCCTAAACGCATTGAATCTAGGGTCTTAGGTAAATCTTCCTGCAAAAAATCTAAGTCGATCGCGGCGGCTTCTGCGGTGATTTCCGGTATAGGAGTAGGGTAGTAAGTTTGATAGAGGTGGATAAAGTGCATCAAATCTTTGGCATACCCTTGAACATGGCTAAGATTACCGTAAATGAAGTTGACAGGATTATTAATTTCGTGGGCAACTCCAGCCACTAATTGACCCAAACTCGACATTTTCTCAGCCTGAATCATCTGAGCTTGAGTCTGTTTTAATTGGCGTAAGGTCTGTTCTAAATCGAGTGTTTTTTCATGTAGTTCTTGGGTCCGTTCTTGCACCTTTTGTTCTAAGGTTTGATTGTAAACGGCTAATTCTTGGGTCCGCTCTTGAACTTTTTGTTCTAAGGTTTGGTTATAAATTTCTAATTGATGATTAGCAGCTGCTTGTTCGTTGAGTAATTGTTTCACACGTCGCAGTAACGAATTAAAGGCATTCGCTAACACACTGACTTCATCCTTTTGATCTGCTACCTCTACCTGAATACTAAAGTCAGCATTTTCAGTGACTTGGTAAGCTACATCAGCCAAATTGTTTAACGGTGCAGATAGTTTACGTGAAAAGCGCAGGATTATGCCTGTAGTGATTAGGCCTAACCCTAGAAAAAATAAGCCGAATAAAGAGGTCAGCTTATAGCCATCTGCCTGAATTTGGGCAAGGTTGATTGAAGCAACTGCGACCCAATTGGTTCCTGGAATTGTGGCTACAGTGTACTGTCGATCGTGATCTGTCCAGGTGATATGCCGAATTCCAGTATAGGTTGGTGAAATTGTTTGTTCTGATAATCGTTCTAATCGCTTAATCTGCTGAAGAA
>DATNPU010000416.1:0-4836 GCA_036703105.1 Microcoleaceae cyanobacterium | reverse complement strand
CCACCTTTGCTGCCTTCTTGGAAATGTGTATTTCCGAAATCACCATGGCGCGGTTGAACTACTCAAATCTGCTGTGTCACTTCTCCCACTCGGGGATTGATGATATGGCCGACAACACCTGCCACTTTGGGTTAAATAACTTCTTCGCCGATAATGGGTTAGATGACGGCTACGACACCAAGCTGTACTTCCCTGCCGATGCCAATCAAATGAAAGCCTGTGTAGAGGCGGTATTCTTCGATCCCGGTCTGCGGTTTATCTTCTCGACCCGTTCCAAAACCCCAATGATTTTGGGAACCGATGGCAAAGATCTGTATGGTGAAGGCTATACCTTTGTGCCTGGTAAAGATGAAGTGGTACGGGAAGGTAAAGCTGGCTATATTGTCGCCTTCGGGGATTCACTGTATCGGGCATTAGATGCGATCGAACGGTTGAAGCAAGAGGGGATTGACGTTGGTTTAATCAATAAGCCCACCCTGAATGTGGTTGACGAAGAAACGATCGCCAAAATTGGCAACTCTCCGTTCGTCTTAGTGGTGGAAGCCTTTAACCGTAAAACTGGCTTGGGTAGCCGCTTTGGCTCCTGGTTGCTGGAGCGGGGTTTGACTCCCAAGTACGCTTACCTCGGCACCCACGAAGAAGGTTGTGGCGGTCTGTGGGAACAGTATCCCCACCAAGGTATTGACCCCGTTGGAATTATGAATAAGGTGAAGCAATTGATCGGCTAATCACCATTACTTAACCCAAAGGCTGAGAACTGAGTTGACTCTTGGTTCTCAGCTTTTTTATTGCCGATCGAATTTTGGGCACTCTGGTTGTAGCTCGATCGTCAGCTCGCGAAATTTCCTCAAGAAAGAGTGTAGCTGTCTAGCAATTACCCAGCCTGCTCCAAGGATCTGCCCGTGTCCCCATCTCCTCCTGCGATCGCGATTCGTCTGGCTAGATCGGACGATATGCCACGTTTAGTCCGGTTACAAGTCGATTCAATTAAAGCGCTTTGTGCCAAAGACTATACACCCGAACAGTTAGAAGCGTTAATTGACAGCAAAGCCAACATTCGGGAATGGCAGGAACAAATCTTTGTCGCCGAAATCGCAGGGCAGATCGTTGGGTTTGGGGCGCTATCTTTATCGCAACCCTCACTCAATGCTTTGTTTGTCGATCCGGCCTTTGTGCGGCGAGGCATTGGCCGACAGTTATTAGCGACTTTAGAAAAAGCAGCATTGGAACGGCAAATTCGCTGCCTTTGGGTATCCGCCTCGCTGACTGGAATGCCATTCTATCAGGCACAGGGATATGAAGCCGTTGGCAAGAATAGTGTTTGGTTGTCTTTACTGCCCGTCCCCGTGATGACCATGAAAAAAGTGCTGCTTCCACCCACCCAGTCCGAAATCATTTGGACTTGGATTTGGTATGGCTTACTGATTCTGTTTGTGATTTACGCGATCGTCATGCCGCTGATCTCTTAATCACAACGTTACAGGCTATTCCAGGCATAAATTGAAATCGGAGCCGTGAGGTCAAACAGGTCAGCCTGAGATCGTCACCACTCCGATTTCGTTAATTCCAATTCACAGTTGGGTTTAGTTCAAACCCAGCCATTGCAATAGCCCTTGCCCCGTCACATACTCGATCGCTAAGGCGAGAGCAAAGCCAATCATGGCAGCACGACCGTTCAAACGCTCAGCATACTCATTGAAACCAAACTTAGGTTCGCTTAACTTGGGGGTAACAGTAGGTTGAGGTTGAGTCATTTGTCGTCCTTCTTAGGTTACAAATCTTTACGTTCCTACCTCTTATTGTAGGCAGAGTTGAGCGATCGTCAAGGGAAGTGAGAAAACTCACCACGATCGGACGGTGATCCCACCTCAGACTGGCCTTTGAGTCGATGTGCTGGCGTGAAGGAAGACGGTACAGTGGTAGGTGTAGCCTAATGACTGCCACATCATTGTTTGAAAGGGTCTGGATAAAGACGGCTTATGAATAAAAAACTGACAGCTTGGATAAAACCCCTACTCAGAGCAGTCGTGTTGGGAGTGCTGGTAATTGCACTTGCCTTCGGTCATGGTAACGATGCTCTAGCCGCTGGTGGGGGTCGGATTGGCGGGGGTTCCTTCCGGGCTCCAACTCGGGTTGCTCCTGCCCCGCGTAGTTATGCCCCTCCGGGTGGTGGCTATGGCGGCTATGGCGGTGGCTACTATCCCGGTGGTGGTATTGGCTTCCCATTCCTATTCCCGGTATTTGGCATTGGTGGTGGATTTGGGGGACTGTTTGGCATCTTGATCTTCCTGGCAGTGGCCAACTTCCTGGTCCAAAGCTTCCGTCGTGCCCGATCGTCTGATGATGATAGCTTAGGCTACGACACCGTTAGTAACCCAACCATTTCTGTTGCCAAGGTACAAGTGGGGCTATTGTCAGCAGCCCGCGAGTTGCAAACTGAACTGAATCAGATTGCGGCCTCTGCTGATACCGGTTCTACGGAAGGGTTAGCAGAAGTCTTGCAGGAAACCTCACTGGCACTGTTACGCCATCCAGAGTACTGGACACACGGGAATACTGCCGTTCAGCAAACTAAATTGGCGGCGGCTGAAGCCCAATTTAACCGTTTGGCACTAGCAGAACGCAGCAAATTCAGTCGGGAAACCCTCTCGAATGTGAACAACCAACTGCGACAAGCTCCAACGACAGCCAGCCTCCCGGCTGGAGCAACCGATGGGGCACTGGTCGAGTCTAATCAGGAACCGGGAGAACACATCGTTGTTACTCTGTTAGTCGGAACGCAAGGCAAGCTTGACCTGCCGCAGGTGAATAGCTCCGACGATCTGCGTCAGGCACTGCAACAGTTAGGCGGTGTATCGAGTGATCGGCTCTTAGCGCTAGAAGTCCTCTGGACACCTCAAGCAGAAGATGAAGTTCTGACTAAGAACGATCTGCTAGTTGAGTATCCCGATCTGCGACTAGTTTAGTAACCGTTTGATTTCCTTCATTAGGGGTAGATCATGGATCCACCCCTTTTGCGGTTTATGGCGATTGGCGTTCTCGTTGCAGAAATGGCACGTCCACTAATTCGCCCTGACTCTCACCCACTTGAACAGTCAGTCCGGCACTGCTACCCACCTTTGTCCGCACGTACCCTAACCCAAACCAGCCTTCCTTAGTTTCGGTCAGGCTGGTTAAAATGCCAGCTTTCTCATTGTCTACCGTGATTGGCGTCCCCAGGTCGGCTGCTTGCTGTAAGCGAATGCCCCAAATCTGTTGTTTCACGCCTTTGTAGGTGTCTAATCGCGCGATCGTCTCTTGCCCGATATAACAGCCTTTATTCAGTGAAATCGCTTGCCACAAACAGGCTTCCACGGCATTAAAGTCTTCGGTCAATTCCCGATCGGGCCTGGGTCGGCCTTGCTCAATCCGCAATTGTTCCCAAGTGCGATCGCCCAATGGAGTAGCTCCTGCCTGAGTTAAGGCTTGCCAAACAGCAGCAGCAGACTGGATATCCATGATCAAGGTATAGCCAGGGAGTGCTAAACCACTGCCAACCGCAATCTGCACCGCATGTCCTACGAGCATCAGTTCAATATGATTACCATAAGACTGACCAACTAGTGCATTTGCTCCCAATTGCTGCAACAGAGAGTCACTTTCTGCCCCAATTAAGCTAAACATTGCTGTTGATGGTGTCACATCAGTCAACGCGACTTTATCACCAAAGAAAATGTAGCGATCGAGCCATTGCAGCAAATACTCACGGCGATTGGGTGACACTACGACTAATACCGTGTCATCCAATACGTAGGCCGTTGCCAGATCGATCGTTCGTGCTGTTGACGTGACAAAGATCGTATCAGTGCCCTGCCCTGGTTTTAGCAGTTTAAAGTCGTTGGTACTTTGGTTATGCAGAAAGTTCAGGCGATCGTTATTCGAGATTTGAACCCGGCCCCAATGGGAGCGATCGCATAAGGCTACTCCTTGTCGAGCTGCCTGAATGGCGGCGGCATCATTGCCAAAACTAACGGGTACACTGACGCCAGCTTCAAACATAGCCCCAGTTTTGCCCTGAATATCCGGTAAACTCTCACTCATAAATCACTTAGATGGGAGTTGCTAACCACGCGTTACTTTAGCTGTTAGCTTACCTTACAACCATCCCCGTAACCGATAGATCACAATCCCTAGATATTCTTTCAGCGCCCGAGTCGTTTCCTTTAACCGATCGGCCTCGGGAACGAGATTTAAAGCAATGGATTGGAGCGAGTTTTGCATCGCTTGCAGTTCGCGATCGGTCGTCAAGAAATCCACTGGAGCTGGAATAGCGTCAATCCCTTGCTTTTGAAAGATCAGCAGCGATCGCGGCATGTGCATGGCAGAGGTGACGAGTAAAATCCGCCGAATGCCTTGCGAGTCCATAATTTTTTTCACATTCACCGCATTCTCGTAGGTCGTTAAGGAGTCAGGGTCTTGCAAAATCGCTGATTTAGGTACTCCCATCGCCTCGACAATTTCAGCCATATCTGCCGACTCCGGTGGCCCACCGCCCCACCAATCAATCCGTCCGCCGGCCAAAATGATCCGGGGTGCTTTCCCCTCTCGATATAACTTGGCACCATAGACCACGCGATCGCCCTCTTCACTTAAATCAATCCAGGGGCGCGGCGGGAAGGCGGGTTTTGTCCCTCCTCCCAACACCACGATCGCATCGGCTTTCGGTAGTTCTCCACTCGGTAAATGTTGATACTCCAGCGATCGCACCAGACCATTACTCACCCAACCATTACTACTAATCAGGAGAACGGCTAGCGCTATAAAGATCGGAATCATCGCGAGTCGGCGGGGCAACTT
>DATNPU010000409.1:0-11857 GCA_036703105.1 Microcoleaceae cyanobacterium | reverse complement strand
CCATAGCGAAGAACGGTTTCGCATTGTGCAAGAACTGTCTCTAGATGCCTTTACCATCCTCAAGAGCATTCGAGATCACACCGGCCAGATTATTGACTTTGAATGGACTTATGTCAATCCCAGAGCCGCCGAAGTGCTGAAACATCCGATTGCTGAACTCGTTGGACAGCGGTTGTTAGTGGTATTACCTGGAAATCAGGAAAATAGTGAATTATTTCGGCAGTATGTTCAGGTGGTTGAAACCGGCCAACCCCATGACATAGAGCTTTTTTACAATGCGGAAGGAATCACTGGGTGGTTCCGCAACATGACCGTTAAATTAGAGGATGGTATCGCCATCTCATTCAGCGATATTACCCAACGCAAAGAAACCGAAAAAGCCTTACAAGAAAGTACCGAACAACTGCAACATGCCGTTGCCGAACTGGAACAACTTAATCAGATTAAAGACGAGTTTCTCAGTACCGTATCCCATGAGTTACGGACACCAATGACCAATATTAAAATGTCCATTCGGCTATTAGAACTCAGTTTATCCAGGCTCTCTGCTCAACAACCAGACCGTAAGATAGATCAGTACTTACAAATTCTTAGCCACGAGTGCGATCGAGAAATTAATTTGATTAATGATCTGCTCGATCTTCAGCGCTTAGAGTCAGGTCAGAAAAAAATCACTTTAGAACCAATTGAGTTTTATCAATGGCTCGTTATGTTTGTACAACCGTTCCAAGAACGAACTCAAGCCAGACAGCAACAGTTCGTGCTTGAGTTACCGCCAACTCAAGCGGCAGAAATCTATTACGACCTCAAGAGTTTAGAACGAATTATGGGAGAACTGCTAAACAATGCCTGTAAGTACACGCCACCAGGACATAGCATTGTACTGACCGCTCAGCAAACCCTGGAGCAACTAGAAATTCGAGTGAGCAATTTCGGCGTGGAAATTCCCGCTCAGGCCTTACCCCATATCTTCGATCGCTTTTATCGTGTCCCCAGTGGTGATCCCTGGAAACAGGGCGGAACCGGGTTAGGACTGGCATTAGTCAAAAAATTGGTGGAATACCTCAACGGGACTATTCAAGTAGAATCTCACTCAGGGCGTACCTGCTTTCAGCTCACATTAGCGATTCCCAGAGATACACTGCCCACTTGATCGAACCGGACTCCGGCGATCGCACATTTGACCGCAAAGGTTTCCTTTAGTCATGTCAAACCTGAACCTACCCGCAATCATCCCTCTCCAACACTCCTGGCAGCGCGCTTGGGCCGCCTTAGATGCCCAGCCAGATGTGGGTTTGTTTGAGCGTCTCATCACCTGCTACAGCGACCCCCATCGTCACTATCACACCCTTCAGCATCTCAATGAATGCATCGCACTCCTAGAATTGGGTTTGGCGATCGCCGAGCATCCTGGTGAGGTTGAAGTGGCCCTGTGGTTTCACGATGCTGTGTATGAGGTGCAGCGCCAGGACAATGAACTCCAAAGCGCCATTTGGGCCAAGCAAGCTGTTCTAGCCGGTGGAGCCTCGCCAATTGCCGCCGATCGCATTGATGCACTGGTATTAGCGACCAGACATACAACGCTACCCGGAACCGCAGATGAGCGCCTACTTATAGACATTGATTTAGCCATTCTAGGTGCATCACCTGAACGGTTTGAAGAGTACGATCGCCAAATCCGCGCAGAATATGCCTGGGTTCCTGATGCTCTCTTCCGTTCCAAACGGTGTGCGGTTCTGCGCGACTTTCTTGGCCGTACTTCTATCTTTAGCACGGAGGCTTTCCAGACCCGCTTTGAAGCTCAAGCACGAGCCAACCTCCAACGCTCCATTGCTCAGCTTTCGGACTAACATTTTCTGGCTAGAAATGATCTGTAAGCATGTCATTAAAGGGTAAAGTGATGTCCAGTTCTCCACATGAAGAGATTCCAGCTTTAAAGTCCGATGTTTTATTAACACAACTCTCTAAATATCTTGAACCTGCAACGATCGTCACTCTATTCTTAAGTTCAATTTACTATATTGGCTGGACGTATAACGGTGCTTACTTTAAAGAATTAGGTATCGACATCAATTGGTTAGAATTTTCACCAGATTTCTATCTACGCCAATTTTTTCTACCAATATTGATCACCATTCCAACCTTCTATCTGTTCTTCCAGCTCGGGAAAGAACCAGGTACTAGTAAGCTGAAAGCCTTTCAGGGTAATCTGCTGTTAGTGGCGCTGGGTTTTGCCTCGATTATATTAGGCTATCACGATGATTCTATATTTCGACTCCGCTGTTTTCTGATTGGCTTTTCGATTCTGCTGTCTACACTTGTTTTTTCCTGGCAAAGAGTTTCGATCATTTATCTCGCTCGATCTAAACCCTTGTTTCGTCTATTAGTTTTGCTGCTCATGTTTGGCCTACTGGTTCATGGTGCCAGTATTGTAGGCCGTAATAATGGTAGTCTGATTGCTCAAGGTAAAATTGTTAATCCAGTGTATGTTAAGTTCGTTTGGGATGATGATCCACCCCTGGAATTAAAAGACAAAACTCTCATATTCTTGCTGCAAAACAAAGATAAAAGCTATGTACTTGAACAACCAAAGCTAGAGGGACGATCGCCATCCATATCTCCCAAAATATATGTCATTCAAGACAACCAAATTCGACTAAGAATTATGGAGCGACGGAAATGATCGACTGCAACACGATGGCTAGATCAGTCCTAACCATTGAGTTGGCAGGACTGATTGGCTCAATTACCGCCGATCGCTGGGGTCACCCATTTAAGCAGATGGCTAAGTATTCGGCATGATCTGAACATCGCTTGCACCCTCTACACTGAGTGCAACTTGCTTAGCCTGCTCCAAGACTTCTTGTGCATCTGGGTTGTACTTCAACACGACTACACTGCCAGTCTGGGCAACCCAAAGACCAACATGATCGGAAATATTGGCATCATCTAACGCTTTGGCGACTCGCTTGGCTAAACCACTTTCGTCAAAGTTCCCATCTAAACCAACCTTTTCCGGTGGAATTGATTTTTCTGCTGCGACGGTAGGCACAGAAACCGGAGGAGCGGCAGCGGCCTTCTCCTCTTCCTGTTTACCAAATAACTTACTTAAAAAACCCATGAACTATCTCCTTAAACGGTTCCACCAGTAATATTGCATTAATTTGTTCCTAACAAGAAATTGTTTGAGATCTTTTCCACTTTCCTAATGAGAATAAACGAGTGAATTACAAAAGGTGATAAAAAAGATACAACCATCATCAGCAATTTTGCTTGTATCTCATTGATTCAGTCATTCCGAATCACTTAAATTAACAATTAAGATGCCACTGGCTGACTAATGGCTGACTACCTTACAGGAACCGCGATTGCCAGGGTAAAGAGTGCGGCGGCTAGGAGTGAAGCGATCGTCCGAACGTGGTTCCAGAATGTCCAATTGGTCAGGTATTTAGCCCAAAGCTCTGCACCTTCTGGACTGTTGGGCTTTGCGATCGCCAAGGCATCATTTAGCGGGACATTCAGCGCTATGGTGACACCAAAACTACCAATTAGATAGAGGAGGCTACCGAGTAGTAAATAGATGGCATGGGGCTGATGCCATCGCGATAGCGCAGTGAGCAACAGGAGTAAACAAGTTACACCGGTTCCAAGAAATGCTCCCATAAACCAGGGGTTAATCACGGTGATATTAATGGCTTGCATGGCCGCAATGCCTTCTGCGGTGGGTCGTTGTGCCAGCGCTTTCATCACAAATGTGGAGAAGGCAAAGAACACTCCTGCCACTAAACCACAACCCAGGGCAGAGAACAGTTTCAATCCGAATAGCCAGTGATGTGTTATTGCCATCAAATTCCCTTCAACCAACAACATTACCCATTGAGCAGAATCTTATGTTAATCCAGTTAACCTGACATCTGCTGACAGTGACGGTGACGTTCTACGGAGAGTCGTCCAGCCACCATCAAGGTTCTACAGATTCAATGGTTGCACACTTAAATCCTTCAATGTCATTGTAAAGTGACGCTGTTCCCCGGTTGCGATCGCTGTGACGATCGTCTCACAGGCAACCGCTACCGTTAACAGCACTAAATTACGGGCTAACGGATAATCGCAAATATCGTCGTTCACATCCGAAGGCACACGATAACCATGATTCCAGATCACTTCGGCATAATCAGCCGCCAGCCCAGTATGAAGACAATCTACTCCAGTGCGATCGGCGTAATCCTTCACAGCCTGACGAGCCGTGCTGTTGTCAAAGGTATCAACGATTAGCTTACTGTCTTTCAGTAGTTGAGCCGCGTTGGTTGATGTTAACTCTTTAGTTTCCGCTTCTACCTTTGTCCCGATCGCTCGATACAGATTGTTTGCCAAAATCTTCGCTTTGAATGCACCGATATCCGAGCGGTAGTAGGGCTGCGTAGAGAGGTTACGTTCTTCAATCCGATCGTGATCGATGACTTTAAGTTTGGCAAACCCAGCCCGTGCTAAGTTCTCAACCAAATTTGCTCCCAAAGCCCCTGCTCCACAAATTGTCACAGGATAATCCTTGAGTTTCGCCATCACCGCATCCGTCCGGTAAAGCTGTTCGTGAAAAAAGATAGTCATACCCTCAGTACTCTCCTCCCTCCATCACACCGACCAACGATTGCAAATCAAAGTCCCGATCGCGGCCACTTAAGCAAATGCCAGAACTGACAACCGTAAGGTCAGCTTTCGCGATCGCACTGGTATGACGCACCCCATCTGAGGTTGTCCAATCGACAGTCCAGTACTCCCCGCGATCCTGGAACTGGCGCAATTCACCGCCTCCCAGTTGGAGGGCTTGTCGCAGCCGCTGCTCATCCCGTTGCGGTTGAGCCAATCCTTCAGTGCGTTGAGCCACTAACTCGTAAACCGATCGCATCTCGGGGGTCATGCCCTTAAACTGCAATTCGTCTACTGGAATGAGTTGTTTGAGACTAGATTGCAGCGTATCGGCGATCGTTGGGTCAGCGCGGCGATCGATCTCCTCGAACCAACCAGAATTACCATGCCAGCGGGCCAGAATCTGCTCAAAGGCAACGCCCTCTGAGACTAAATGCACCGGCACAGGTTTTAGTGTTTTGAACCGCTGCCGCATATCCGCTTCATTCACAGGGTAGGCCAGCCAGGTTTGATGCTGTAAACGATAGGCCAACCGTAATCGCAGGCTGGCAAACTGCTGCAAGTAAGTTGCAATCTGCGGCAAATCGGCGGACTCAATCAATGTGGCCGTCTGCGCATCGACAGGTTGAAAAATCCCCCAGCCTTCGAACGAGCCAGGATTGGGAATAAAGGTGTAGACCATCCCAGCAACGCGGGTACGAACTCGTCCAGCCTTGACGCAAGGAGCAAGGAACTGGGTCGATCGCAATTGGGCTTCCGCGCCTTCAATCTGCTTTAGGAGTTCATGGATGTTCATAGTTGGTGTCTATTCAAGACGCGGGGCCGCAGATGATTGCCGCTAATCAATCATATACTACAAGTGTTACAAAATGAATTCCAGATGCTACAAATTGATTGATCGCCCCTACCAATTTGCTGTTCGGTCATCTCATTACCCGTTGAGCCGGATCAGTATGAGTGTGGCTGCCTACACATCGATCGGCACGGCCTCTAGTTGAGATTGCCACAACTCCATTTCGATGGTGGTTGCGGACAGTACTGACTGTTGCCCAAGACAATTTGACTGTAGACCGATCCAACTCAAATGTGACTGCGGACAACACTGAATGTCACCTGAGCAATTCGATTGCGTAGCGATCGCACTTGAATACTGGTGGAAACAATCGTTTCATCCGTTGGAGATGAACGCCCGCTCATAGTCTCTATTAAAACTGAATCCTTCCGACAGCTTGATCGTCATGGCTTAGAAGCCTGTCTCAGCAAATATTACTTTTATTTACAAAAGTAAGAGTGTCGGCAGTGGCTTGGGCACGATCCTTCTATCACATCCCTGCATCAGTCTGTGTCACTACTGGCAAGTTGTTCCGAGCAATAGAGGGATGCTGATAGTTCGTGACGATCGTCGAGGAACCATCCGGCTATGAACGCTGAAGACTTCTTTAACCAGGGTTTAATGAAGCTACAAAAGGGCAATTACCGGGGAGCCGTTGAAGATTTGACGGAAGCGATCCAGATGTATCCCCGCTTTGTTGGCGCCTACTTAAATCGTGGGAATGCGCGGTTGGAATTGGGGGAATTGCCCGGCGCGATCGCCGATTTTGATCATGTCCTGCAACTGAATCCCAAAGCCGCAGAAGCCTTGTTAGGACGAGCAACAGCCCGTGCTGGAGTTGGCGATAAACATGGCGCAATTGAGGATTGTAATCAAGCCTTGCAACTGCGACCCAAATCTGCCCCCACCTATGTGCAACGCGGCATCGTCCGGGCGGAATTGAAGGATCGGCAGGGCGCACTGGCCGATTTTGAGACGGCGTTACAACTGAGTCCGAATTCAGTCACAGCGTATATTCATCGCGGTATGATTCGCGCGGAGTTAGGTCAGAAGCAGGCCGCGATCGCCGACTTTGATCAAGCCTTACAGATTAGTCCGCACTCAGTTCTGGCATTGATTCAACGGGGGATTGTGCGAGCTGAACTGGGGGAAAAACAAACAGCACTAGAAGACTTTGATCAAGCCTTACAACATAGCCCGAATCTCGTGTTGGCTTATATTCAACGGGGGATTGTGCGATCGGAATTAGGAGACAAACCAGGAGCGATCGCCGATTTTGATCAAGCGCTCAAACTGAAGCCAAAAGCCGCGCCGGTCTATGTGCATCGCGGCAGCGTCCGAGCAGAGTTGCACGACCAAGCCGGAGCGATGGCAGACTTTGACCAGGCGTTGAAACTGCATCCTAATTTGGTGTCTGCGTATGTGCAACGGGGGATTGTGCGGGTGAAATTGGGCGATCCGCAAGGAGCGTTAGAAGACTTTACTCAGGGGTTACGGTTGAATCCTCGGACTGTACCGGCTTATGTGCAACGGGGCATCGCCCGATCGCAACTAGAGGACAAAGAAGGAGCTTTGGCCGATTTAAATCGGGCGGTTCAGCTTGATCCGAGCGATGCATTAGCGTACTTGAACCGAGCCATGATTCAGGCGGAATTAGGGGATGGGCAAGCCGCACTCCAAGATTTAGATCAAGTGATTCAACTCGACCCCAATTCTGGTACTGCTTATCTGTATCGCAGTGCTGTGCGGTTAGAGTTAGGTGATAAACCAGGGGCATCAGAAGATTTTAGTCGGGTGATGCAGATTATGCCGAACCCTGGAGCCGCTTATATTCAACGCGGCGCCATTCGATCGCAGTTAGGCGATAAACGCGAAGCCCTGGAAGACTTTAATCGGGGACTACGGTTAAGTCCGCATTCAGTCACAGGCTATTTGCAACGGGGATTAACCCGATCTGCCCTCGGCGATCGATTAGGTGCCATTGAAGACTTTGATGAAGTCTTGCAACTCGATGAACATTCGGCCATTGCTTACTTAAATCGAGGTGCCGCCCGAGCCGAATTAGGCGAGCATCAGCAGGCCATTACTGACTTTAATCAAGCGCTACACCTCGATGCCAACTTGACCACCGCTTATCTCGATCGCAGTGCAGTCAGGTTAGAACTGGGCGATCAACAAGGTGCCTTAGAAGACCTGAAATGGGTGTTACAGATTAATCCCAATCCCGCCGGAGCCTATTTGAATCGTGGGGTGTTTTTCTCGCGCTTGGGTGACGAGCAAAAAGCGATCGCGGACTTCAATCAAGCGTTACGAATGAATCCCCAGATGGCCGCTGCGCACCTGCATCGAGGCATGATCCTAGCCGAATTGGGCGAACAACAGGAAGCGATTAGCGACTTTAATCACGAATTGCAACTGAACGATCATTCCGTGCCCGCCTATTTGCATCGAGGCATTTTACGAGCCGAATTGGGTAACTGGCAAGGCGCGATCGCGGATTTTGATCAGATTTTACAGCTCAGTCCCCACTCCGTCGCCGCCTATTTACATCGAGGCATGGTGCGGACGGAAATGCACGACTTCCAGACCGCGATCGCCGACTTTGATCGAGTCCTGGAAATCAGTTCTCATTCGATCGCAGGTTATGTGCAACGAGGCAAAGCGTTGTTGGAGATGGGAAATCGTCAAGCGGCCGTAGATGATTTCAGTCAAGCGTTACGCATTCAACCGAATTCGATCGAAGACTTTTTGCATCGAGGGATTGCCCGATCAGAATTAGGCAATCAAGAAGGGGCGATCGAAGACTTTAATCAAGCCCTCCAAATTAATCCTCATTCGGTGTCTGCCTATGCTTTACGGGGCGTGGTGCGGGCTGAATTAGGGAACAAAGCTGGCGCGATCGCTGACTTTAATCAAGCGCTGCATATCAATCCTCATTCCGTTACAGCGTACTTGCATCGAGGAATACTACGGGCAAAAATGGCCGATCCAACCGGAAGTTTGGCAGACTTCAGCCGCGTTTTAGAGCTGAATCCCATGTCAGCAACGGCTTATCTAAATCGTAGTGCCGTATGGCTGATTTTAGGTCATCGTGATGAAGCCGAACAGGATTTGCAACGAGCCTTACAAACTAATTTCAGTCCGGCGAATGCCTATTTACACCGAGGTAAAATGCGGACAGAATTAGGCGATCACAAAGGCGCGATCGGGGATTTCGATACCATTTTGCAAACAGAACCGGAGTTTGCTCCAGCCTATTTGTATCGAGGACTGGCGCGAGAAGGATTGTACGATCGCACCGGGGCGTTAGCCGATTTACAACAAGCCGCGGAGTTATTTACGGCTCAAGGTAATGCCGCCGAATACCAACGAGTGCAGGAACTGGTGGGGCAATTGACGGGGGATGGCTGGAATGAACCGAGTTAATGACGATGAAAGATCATGCTTTAGACAGACTAGATAACTGAGTGAGGTGACTAAGCTAAGAGTGGAGCGATCTAATCATGGTCAGCTCTATGCGTTTAATAAGGTAAAAGCCGATGTCTGTTGTGCAACGAATTGGCGAATTTTTACGCTCGTTGGTAGAATCGGGAGCGCGAATTTTTACGCCGGCTAAAGATGATTATCCAGAATCAGGTGTTCAACCCTTTCAAGGTGAACCATTTGACGAAACTAGAAACCGCTAAATTCTAATGCTCAAGCCTTAGCAACCAGGCGCGGAATCGTAGGTTGAGTTAATCGATTAGGTTGCCAGGTTTGGCGTAAATCCGCGATCGCTTGTTCTTTCAACTTAGCCTCTATTTCGATCCAGGGCACATCCCAGTAAGCACTCGGCATTTCCGTGATCAGATCACTATGACGAGGATCAGTAAAAAATTCACTACCGTTGGAAATATGGACTAATTGCCAATCGGGATTTGTCCAGGTCGTCCGAGCGGCCGCTAACATCTGGGCAATACTGGGATGTTCGTAGCTCTCTAGATGCTCATGGATCACATGATGATGGGCATCAAACACCATTGCCACCTGAGCCGCCTGACACACCGCTAAAATTTCTGCCGAACTGTACGTATATTCGTCGTTTTCCAGGGTTAGCCGCGCATGAATAGTGGCGGGTAAATCCCGAATCACATTAATTAAGCGTTCTGCCCGATCGCCTTTACCCCCATGAATATTCATCGCCGCCCACTGAGATTGGGGGAATCCGAGTAAGTCGAAAATGCGGGCATGAGTCGTAAGAATTTTGATGCTATTCGCAATCACATCCGGACGATCGGAATTGAGGACAACGAATTGATCGGGATGGAGAACGACTCGGATATTCAGTTGTTGAATGCGATCGCCCAACTGTTTCAGCGGTTCCGCAAACTCGATCAGCACCTCTTCACCCAACGGATCATCGGCAAAGGGAAACAGTGCGGATGTTAAGCGATACAAGCGAATGTGTTCGGCCTGGCAAAAGTCGATCGCTAACTCAAATCGCCGCAAGTTTTCCGCATATAACTCCCGTAAGGTTTGACGCTGCACCGTTGGTTCTAGCTGGAGCAAACGCTTGCGGGTGAGCGTTTTATAGCGCACCTGATTTGAGGCTGTAATACACACTAATCCTAATTCGGGCAATGGTACGACTCCTATTCTCCTGCCAATAGTGCAGGCATTAATACCCGATCGATGGTATGAATCACGCCATTATCGGTGAGAACATCTTGTTCAATTACTTTGGCTTGATTCACGGTAATTCGTTGATCCTGTTGTTCTACCGCAATCACTGAACCTTCTACCGTTGGAGCTTCATCAATTTGTGCCAAATCATCCGATCGCACATCGCCTGGCAGCACATGATAAAGCAAAATGCGTTGTAGTTTAGGAATATCTTGAAGTAGCGCATCGATCGTTCCCTCAGGCAAGCGCGAGAAGGCTTCATCGGATGGCGCCAAAATCGTAAATGGCCCAGGACTTTGCAACATTTCCGTTAACTCAGCGGTTTCTACAGCTGAACTGAAGGTTGTAAAGCGTTGGTTTTTGGCTACAGTTTCTAATAGATCTGCCATAGGTTAAATCAAAAATTACCTCTATTTAGAAATACGCCAAACACAGACGATATACATCCCCCAGAGGTTCGATGATCTTAAAATGTCATGGGCGCAACGGGAGCAATATCGGGATCATTGCCACCAATTTGATTCGTGCGTAACACCCAAATTGCCCCACCCTGTTTGAGGACGACATGAGCGATCGCATCACTGGCAACGCGGGGAAAAATCGTTCGCCAGCTCACTAGACCCCGCAAAATATTCTCGATCGGTTCATCTTCCAAACTCAGCCCTAACATTTCGGCATTCGATTGCCAGTCTGCCCGCGCGGTTCCCAACGGCATCAGTTCTCGTCTCAAAGCTTTAGACAATTTCGCTAAGCGCCGAAATCGATCGCGCCGTATCGGATCTGAGCGAATCCAATCCAGCACATCCAGGTTCGCTTCAATCTGCTGTCTAAACCGCTTTAAGCTGGCATACAACGCTTGATTGGAGTCTTGAGTGCAATTATTCGCTAAACCAACATACGTGCCGCCTGTACCATCGCCCGTCCGATAGCGAGCCGTCATTGTCGTCAATTCATGAATCAGGCTATCTAACGGCGATCGTTGAAAGTTACCAAAATCATAGGGTTCGGTAATCGTATCTAGTTTAATCAGTAGATCACAGGTCGGTCGCACTCCCACCCAGCCAAACTGACGATCGCCCAGAAACCTTGACCAATGCAGCACTCCTGCAATCACGCCTTCTAAGTTGTGGGTATAAATTTGATAGTACTGAATGTCGAACCGCAACTCCTCGGTTAGAGGTTCTCGGATCACCTGAGCTAAACCGTAGGCAAAATGTCCGAAGTAAACGGGGCCTTTGGTCGCCAGTTCTGCCTTCTTTCCGCCAATTCCGCCATACAGATGCACCACTAAAGCTCGATCGCCCTCTTGCCAATGATCAACTGAATTGGCTGATCTTGGTGCAGCATGATTTCCTGCACATAAGAGTACAGATTTAATCTCCCCTTTAGGCACTTCGGTTTCTGACCAGGCTTGTTGCTTGAGATACTGAAAAGCGGGTTTCTCACCGACAATGATTCGATCGGGTGCTAGCTGGAATAAACCGCGCGGGGCGATCGCTTGCACCACAAATGTCCCCCGATGATCTTTCGCTCCATAAATGTACCAGCCTTGACGGTTGAGCGGCGATTGGGCAATTCCGTGGCTGGTAGAATTACAAACCTGATTGAAATCTGCCACCACTTGTGGCATCCGAATGATTTCTTCAATCCCATCAAATTGCTGCGATCGACGATTAAAATGCACGACACGAAAGCGATCGGAATTCGTAGTTGCAA
>DATNPU010000405.1:0-10097 GCA_036703105.1 Microcoleaceae cyanobacterium | reverse complement strand
TGTTGAGCAATGGCCCACCAGAATTGCCGGGACGCAGAATCACTTGAGATTGCAGATCGCCGTTTTCGCGCACCCGGCTGAAGTTGCCCGAGGTCATTACCCCCGGACGACCATAAGGACTGCCGATCGCATAGACTGAATCACCCGCCTGGACGCTGCTACTGGCTAATTGGACAACAGGTAGTTGATCCTGCGTATTTAACTGAATCAGGGCTAAATCTTTCCGCACATCAGTCGCGATCACCTGTCCGGGGTAGCGTGTTCCAGCCGCCGTACGGACGAAGACATAGCCATTTTGCGAGCCACGAATTACATGATTGTTGGTGATCACTAGACCGTCGGCACTAACAATGCTACCCGAACCAATTTCTCGCCCCGCAAATACCGTGACTACGGCTGGATTTACCTGCTGATAAACCTGATTGCCATTGTTGGCCAGTTGCCTGGACTCGATCGCCACTTGCACGGGAGCACTGAACGAAGGCGATGGGCCGACCAACAACAGAGATGCCGCAAACAACAGGAAATATCTTGCTTTCATAGGATGTTTGAGTGTGTAGAGCAATCAGAATCGGTACAACCGTCTCCCGGATTCAGTGCAGTGGCGGTCAATAGCTGACTCATCCCCGTAAAATTGACACCATAATTTCCCTCTCCCCTCTCCACACTCCGACTGTCTTAGTAGTTTTACGGAACCAAGGGGAATGGCATGGTATGTAGTTAAAGAGATGAATCTTGACCAGAGGTACTGCCTGGTACAGATTGACGGGCTTAAAAGCTTTAAGTACCCTTACCTTTCGAGGGCGTACCGATCGCATCCGGACAATTTTTTAAATGCTCTCGGTCATCCCTGCTACCTGATTCACTCCCGATCCTTTACCTTCAGGACAGCGCGTTATGATTGTCACGACCACCGATTCTTTAGAGGGCAAAACCATCGTCACCTACTACGGGATAGTCAGCGGTGAGGCCATTTTAGGCGCTAATATCTTCCGGGATTTCTTCGCCAGTATTCGGGATATTGTCGGTGGGCGATCGGGAATGTATGAAAAATCGTTACGTGAGGCGAAAGAGATCGCCATGCGCGAGATGATTGAGGCGGCTCAAGCGATGGGCGCTAATGCAGTCATCGGCATTGATATTGATTATGAAAATATCAGCATTGGTGAGGGCGGCAATATGTTGATGGTGGCTACCAGTGGTACAGCCGTCAGGTATCAGTGAGTTTGATCTAGCGATCCTATTGGAATTGTAAAAAGCGGTTCTGAAGACAACCTCTGACAAAGCCGCTTCATTTCACGCATGATTTAGGACTACTATAGTGTGCTGAGACAGATATCGTGAGCGGATGAGTCAGCCAAATCACCCTATAGAGAATGCCAAAAGTAGCGATCGCCCGATGCTAGAGGCGAAAGAATTAACGCGTCGCTTTGGTGGATTAATTGCGGTCAATAATGTCTCTTTTACCGTGAATCCCGGGGAAATTTTTGGCTTAATTGGCCCGAATGGAGCTGGAAAAACGACTTTATTCAACTTAGTCACGGGACTCATTCAACCGTCTAGTGGGCAAATGTTGCACCGGAGTGAAGACATTTCTCGGCAACGTCCCTATCAAATTGCGGCTAGGGGGATTGCTCGGACATTTCAAAATATTCGCTTATTTGGCAATCTCACGGCCTTAGAAAATGTGACGATCGCCCAGCATATTCATACTCGTAGTGGCTTGTTCAATGGTGTATTAGGCTTGCCACCCGCTAGTCATGAGGAAAAAGTTACCCAACAAAAAGCGTTGGAATTGTTAGAGCTAGTTGGACTCAGCGATCGCGCGCAGGAACAGGCCCAAAATTTTGCCTATGGGGATCAACGGCGGTTAGAAATCGCTCGGGCTTTGGCATTAGCTCCTCAGGTATTGTTATTAGATGAACCCGCCGCCGGAATGAATCCGAACGAGAAGCACCAATTAAGCGAATTTATTCGACAAATCCGTGAGCGATTTAACCTGACAATTCTCTTGATTGAACACCATGTTCCATTAGTTATGGGCCTCTGCGATCGCATTGCGGTGTTGGATTTTGGTCAATTAATTGCCTTAGGTGATCCTGCTAAAGTCCGTAACGATCCAGCAGTAATTGAAGCTTATTTAGGTGGAGAATAATTAATTATTAAACATATCAATGGACAATTATCACTATTTCCGATTTCCGATGCATTGTTTACCATTTCCTATTCACTGATGATTGTTCATTGCCTATGACTACTGCTGTATCTCCACTGTTAGAAATTATTGATCTAAATGTTAACTATGGGGGCATTCAAGCTCTACAAGAAGTTAATTTAGTGATTCATGCAGGGGAAGTCGTCACCCTGATTGGTGCTAATGGGGCTGGAAAATCAACTACGCTACGAGCCATTTCGCGGATTGTCAATCCACGGTCAGGACGCATCATTTATAACGGACGCAATATTACCCGTTGCCAAGCCCATGAGACCGTAAAAATAGGGATTGCCCATAGTCCTGAAGGCCGGCGGGTGTTAGCTCGACAAACGGTATTAGATAACTTGGAGTTAGGGGCCTATACCCGATCACATCCTGGACAAATTAAGGCAGATATTGAACAACAATTTGCCACATTTCCTCGGTTAGCCGAACGACGACATCAATTAGCGGGTACGTTAAGCGGTGGGGAACAGCAAATGTTAGCGATCGCCCGGGCACTGATGAGTGGCCCAAAATTATTGTTATTAGATGAACCCAGTTTAGGATTAGCTCCGGCGATCGTGCGGGAGATCTTTAGCATTATTCAAAATCTACGAACTACCGGAGTCACGATTTTATTAGTTGAACAAAATGCTAATTTGGCCTTGCAACATGCAGATCGGGGGTATGTGCTAGAAGCTGGACAGATTACCTTAACTGGAAAGGCCAGTGATTTATTAGAGGACGACCGAGTGAAGCAAGCCTATTTAGGATAGTCAAAGCCAAAAACAGCATACCCACCCCAACAGTAATCTGTGATAGCCAGGGTGGGCAAATCGTGATTTGAGACTTAGCTTACCAGAGAGCCGGAACCGCACAATAAGCTAGATTCGACGAGCCTACTGGCGCTCCATCGGCTCGCCGCGCATCAGTGACAGGAATCCAGCGTTTAGTTCCACTGTCATTAATCGCCACCATGATGGTAGCGGCAGTGTTTGTGCCTTCAGCGACTACCCGTTCCTCGTAAACATCCCAGAGTGTGACGGAATCTCCAATCCGGACGACTTTGACTGGAGTAACGCTCGAACTGTATAGATCATTGGGATCATTGAAGACTGGCAACTGATTGTAGTCGGCTCCTGCCACGGCACGAGGAAATTCGGGGCCACCCTGAATACTGACGACCCGACGGCATTGTCCGCCCCGTTGAGCTATTAAAACATTCGTTTCGGTAGATGAGGAGAGTGCAGGGGTAACACTGCCAAAGGCAAGCCAACCCACAGCAATAGCGATAGCTGAGCGAGTCAAACGCGATTGCATAGACAGAACCTCATATCTTGTAAACCGGTAACACCTTGCGAAGATGATCAGCAAAGTTGCTCCGATCGAAGTCTAATTCGTCATACAGATCTTTTGGAGTAAAGCTGCAAAAAGCAATAAAAATAGAAGGTTCTTAGCAGTTTCCTCTAATTAATCAAGATTTTTGGCACATCAATCCAGGTTTTGCTCTGATTGGACTGATGCGCTAAATCCATCAACAACTGCGAGCATACTCCTTCCTGCAATGACGGCACGATCGCTTTGCCCTGATCAATGCCCTGCACCCAGCGATCGACAATCCGCAGGAAAGCGGCAATCCGGCCATCTTCCCAAGTTCGAGGGAATTCTAGCCTAGCCGGAATGTCTAGTTCCGTTAGTTCGGCTCCCTGCTGACTGCCCCAAAGCTGAAATCCATGCACATAGTCTTTCTGATTGCTGCTCCCCAGGACTAATGTGCCGCGATCGCCATAGACTTCGACCCAATGTCCACGTCCCTGGTAGGTTGCGGCGCTCAGGTTTAGCTGGCAAGGCCTACCATCCTCTAACTCCAGCATGATCAAGCAAATATCATCCGCATCTACAGGCTGCAATTGTCCACCACTATTTGGATCGGGACGTTCGGGAACCGAGACATTGAGTCGAGCGCAAATCTGCTTCACCTCACCAAATAACCAGGCAATGTAATCAAAGGCATGGGAACCGATCGCGCCTAACGCTCCACCCCCCTGATCCTTACGGGCATACCAATTCCAGGGACGGGAGGCATCTGCCCGGCTGGAAACCAACCAATCGACTTTAATCAATCGCGGTTTGCCAACATATCCCTCTGCTAACAACTCCGCCAACCGTAACCAGGCCGGAATACACCGAAACTCAAAGTTCATGGTGGTGATTAATCCCTTTGCCGTTGCTAGATCCTGTAATTCCCTGGCTTCGGTTACTGTGAGCGTCGTGGGCTTTTCTAAAATCAAATGTTTACCTGCATTCAGCACTTGTTTTGCCATCGGGTAATGCAGAAACGGCGGTGTAGAAATGCTGACTCCCTGCACATTGGGTAAGGCCAGGATCTCTTCTAAACTCTGGCTGGCATGGGGGATTTGATAGGTCTGGGCGATCGCCTGTGCCTTGGCCAAATCCCGGTGATAGACGGCAACAATTTCCGTGCGGTGGTGAGCTTGCAATGCCGGAATATGGACTTTTTGCCCAAATCCTGTGCCGACGATCGCCACGCCAATGGTTGCCTGAGTCGAAGAAAGCATAACCTCTCACCCTACGGTTCACGAACGTTTAGACTACAAACATGAGCCAGTCCACAGCAATCAAGGAACTCTGAACAACCGTTTTCCTGGCTCGATCGCAATCCACCTTTTAGATTACGCCACGAGATGACCTCCGCAGCATACCCTCAGCAGGATTCTCCATTAACCAATCCATTCACCCGCTACGATAGGTTGAGGTGAGGTTGATATGGCTCGAATTCCAACACTTTCTTACGATCGCGGTACGTTACTGATTCATCCGCCGCCTCGGGGCAAGGAATGGATGGATTATGCGACTTGGGACGATCGGGTCGAGAAATTTCGCATTCCGGCGCTGCATTATCGGGATGTGGTGTTATCGCTGCGAGCGGCGAATACCGAACTGATTGATAACGCACGGCAGTTTCAGGAAATTGAGTTAGTCCCAAGTCTGGAGATGGAACCCTATCCCCATCAACAGGAAGCCTTGGATGCCTGGAAGCGATCGGGACGGATGGGCGTAGTCGTCTTACCAACAGCGGCAGGCAAAACCTATTTGGCCCAACTGGCGATGCAATCGACTCAGCGTAGTACCTTAATCATGGTGCCGACGTTGGATTTAATGCACCAGTGGTACGCGCACCTGAAAGCCGCCTTTCCTGATGTCGAGATTGGCTTGTTGGGCGGTGGTTCCCGCGATCGCACCCCGATTTTAGTGTCTACCTATGACAGTGCGGCAATTAATGCAGAAACGTTGGGAAATCAATATGCATTACTAATTTTTGATGAATGCCATCATTTACCAAGTGACTTTAACCGAGTGATTGCGGAATATGCGATCGCGCCTTACCGTCTGGGATTAAGCGCCACTCCAGAACGCACAGACGGCAAACATGAGGATTTAAATACCTTAATTGGTGCGGAGATTTATCGCCGGACGGCTGAGGAACTGTCGGGAACAGCCCTGGCCAACCACAAAGTCGTGCAGATTAAGGTACATCTGTCGCAGAAAGAACGGGAACGCTACGATCGCTTGATTCAGACCCGCAATGCCTTTTTGCAAGAAGCCAATATTTATTTGAGTAGTGCTCAGGGTTGGCAACGCTTTGTCCAAGCCAGTGCCCGCTCGAAAGCCGGACGACGCGCCATGTTAGCCCATCGCGAAGCCAAAGCGATCGCCTTCGGCACGGAAGGTAAGTTACGGGTATTAGCCGATTTATTGGCCAACCATTATCCAGAGCGATCGTTGATCTTTACCGATGACAATGCTACTGTTTATCGCATTTCCCAGGAATTTCTGATTCCAGCGATTACGCACCAAACTGGAGTGAAAGAACGACATGATGTGTTGCAACGATTTAAACAAGGAGAATACCGGGCACTCGTGGCGTCGCGGGTGTTGAATGAAGGGGTAGATGTGCCAGAAGCAAGTGTGGCGATCGTCTTATCAGGAACAGGCTCGACTCGCGAATATATTCAACGGCTGGGGCGAGTGTTACGCAAGGGGAAAGATCCGACTAAACTGGCCTTGCTCTATGAGGTCGTGGCAGAAGACACCAGTGAAGAAAATGTCTCGCGTCGTCGTCGGGGCACGAAGTCACCACCAAAATCGAATCAATTGGAATTAGTCCCATCACCATCTCCCTATTCGGTCACACCAAAAACTACACCCCGGGCGGCGGAAGCTGAGGCCGAATGGGGTAGCTCAGTAGAGGAGATGCCTGATTAATGCTGGCAATCGATCTTCGCTTCTACGGGTGGAAACGTAGTGGGAGCGATCGGTCGTTTTGCCCCGATCGCATTTTCTTCAGGTGGCTCAGTAGATAAGTAAAAAATGGCATAGGCAGTGGGAGCAAACTGAATGCGATCGCCATTTTGCAAATCATAAGCACACTGTTGGATGACCTGGCTATGGCCTCGTTCTAGGTCAACATCCGCCAGACGATAACCTGTTTCGGTTTTAATCAATAAGGTTTGGCATTCATGAGCGGTAGCTGAAATGAGTTGAATATCACAGTCGGCACTCCCACCCAACCAATATTGTTGCTCTTGTAAGTAGATGGTTCGGGCACCCAATAAATCCTGAATTACTAAATAGGCATAGCAGTGGTTTTCAGGTAGCATAAGGGGTTGCAACCAAAAAATAATTTTCTTCTTCAGCCTAGTAATTCGAGCAACGACCGTCAATAGTACAAACTTATGACTGACGCCAAGATAAATTTAAACCGATCGTTTCCCAGTTTTTCTTTAGTGTTAGAAACAGAAAATTTGGAAAACGCTGATTTAAATGATCTCTTACGATCGTTGGAATCTTTAGCCAATCAAGAAATCTCTCCCCAGCAAGCCAATGAAGTGTTGTTAATTGATAGTGGTGATACTCCTGTCAAATTATTAGCAGAGTTATGCTACCAATATCCCTGGATTACTGTCAGAACTGCTCCTCCAGCAACTGGCTACTATACGGCCAAAATGTTAGGTGCAACGTGGGCAACGGGAGAAATTATCATCTACTTCGATTCTGATTGCATTTATGAATCCAGTTGGTTAACGCAAATGTTGCTGCCCTTTATTCAAGATTCAACTATTAATGTAGTGGCAGGTGAAACTCGGACACGGGGTCGGGGAGCCTATGGCACAGCAATGGCATTAACCTACATCTTCCCCCAGTATTCAGGACAAACCAATCTCGCCCCAACTCCGCAATATTTTCTCAATAATGTGGCGTTTCGGAGACAGTTTTTATTACAGCATCCGATCGCGGATAATCTGCCGTTATATCGGGGAAATTGTGTGATTCATGCCCATGATTTGCGGCAACAAGGATACACGATTTGGCGACAACCATTGGCAAGAGCTACCCATGCTCCCCCCGAACAGGGATCACACTTTTTCTGGCGGTTTCTGTTAATTGGACATGATTATTATTGGCAGAAACGCTTGTTGAAAAAACGGACTTCAACTTCAAGAGCGCAGTCCGATCGCCTGGAATCCTTTCGAGAAGGTGGATTTCAGGGCAAAGTCCAAGTGTTCTTTGAACGAGTCCAGAAACTCTTTGCTGACGATCGTCGCCACTGGTTATATTTGCCACTGGCGATTCCGATCGCAGCCACCTCTGTCCTGTTGATTTTGATCGGTTATTGGATTACCCATTTCCAACCAGATTACTTACTGAAAGCATACGAACGGGTGGCAAATACTGGAGCACCAAATACCTGCTCGACCACTTGACGATCGTGGGTGAACTTGAGGTATTCAGCCGCAATTTCTGCTGGTAAGAATTCCAGCATTAGGCGATTTTCTACCCAGAACTCAATCACCTGGAATGGGCCGCGATCGCACAGTAAAGTGCGCCAACCTTCACGGGCTCCAATTTGCTCAATGTCTGTCTGTGAGGTTGGGACTGAAATGGCCGCATGAACTGCTCCAAAATCCTCGTGGCTGGTAGCCTGCACAAAGCTTTGGCCTTGCTGCTGATTATCACCAGGAATGATCGCTGTCCCTAACGGGTAAACCTCGATCGCCGAGCCATATTGGTCAAACGGTACGACAATGTAACTGCCAGGACAGGGCACAAATTCAAATGCACTACCCTGCCAGATTTCGGCTAAAACACGGGCCACATGCAGTGGTTCTTGAACCGCGATCGAAATGTGATGGATCATTGCCATGAACTCCTGTGAAGCGAATTGGTTAGTAGCAGATTGCTACCTGAACACTTTTCTGGTGTTTGAAAACTTTTTATGTGAGATCAATCTTGCAGAGTTCGATCGCGGATCACCTCCTCTGATTGGATGAGGCGATCGGGCGATGGGGATGTCAGGATTCACGCCTTACCTTAGAACAGACGTTGTAAGGAATGATCGAATGACCGCAATGCAACCTGTCACTCTCGCTCAACCGTCCGCTCCCGCCCCCTCGGCCGTTACCGAAATGCCGCTTCAGATGGTAATGATGCAAATGGTGACTGGCTACTGGGTTGCCCAAAGTATTTATGCGGCGGCTAAGTTGGGGATTGCCGATTACTTACGAGAAGGGGCGCAACCCTGTACTGAGTTGGCGATGTTGACTGGCTCCGATGAGCGATCGTTGTATCGCTTATTGCGGGCACTGGCCAGTGTGGGCATCTTTGCTGAAACAGAACCGGGTTGGTTTGGTTTGACGCCAATGGCGATGTTGCTGCAAAGTGATGTGCCTGGCTCGATTCGGGATATTGCCATCATGCTAGGTGATGCAGAACATTACGGGAGTTGGGGCGACATCCTGCACAGTATCCAGACAGGGGGCAGTGCGTTTGAGCATTTATTTGGTACCAATATCTTTCAGTACTATGCCCAAAATCCCCAACCTGCGGCTGTATTCGACAAAGCCATGACTGGTTTTTCGGAGGTGGAAGGCGCTGCTGTGGCGGAAGCTTACGATTTTTCGGCGATTCGCTGTTTGGCAGATATTGCCGGAGGTCAGGGTCATCTTCTGACAACAATCCTGAAAGCAAATCCCCACATGATCGGGATTCTGTTTGACCAACCGGCGGTGATTGAAGGAGCAGAATCGTTTCTTGCAGCGAGTGGTGTTGACGATCGCTGCGAAACTGTAGCAGGAAGTTTCTTTGAACCTGTGCCATCTGGAGCCGATGCCTACATCCTGAAGCATATTGTGCATGACTGGGACGATCAGCGAGCGATCGCGATTCTGCGCCAATGTCATCAAGCCATGCCCGATCACGGCAAGTTGCTAATTGTGGAACAGATTGTTCCGGACGGAAATGAACCCTCGATGAGCAAATTCTTGGATTTGAATATGCTGGTGATGTGTCCGGGGGGCAAGGAACGCACCGTGGGTGAATATGAATCGCTGTTTGCGGCGGCTGGATTTAAGCTAAATCGCATTGTGCCAACAACCCAGATTGTGAGTGTGATTGAAGGCGTGAAGCTTTAGCGATCGCTGACTTAGGGATTGCTCCTTGAAGTGCAGGGGCAATCCTTGAGTCAGAGGCGGCAACGATCGCTGATTCTCCTTCTACTCCAGCAACGAGTTGGGCAACTCCCGGATCAGTTACACGATCGCATTTCCCAATTAAACCTGACTCAACTGGAAGCCTGGGCGATCGCTTTGCTCAATTTCTCTTCCCTTGCTGAATTGGAAGCTTGGCTAGAAAGTCACTAGGAGTAAGGTTTGTGATATGGTTCTACTCCATTTTAGTGTTCTATATTGTTAAGGTCTCTAAAAGAGGATAAGGATAAACTGATAGGTGATAGCATCTTCGGCAAAGATAGGATTGTGCTCCATCACCCTCTAAGGTGTCCAACGTAATCCAATAACAGCTAAACCACTGGGACCAGTAG
>DATNPU010000403.1:0-8325 GCA_036703105.1 Microcoleaceae cyanobacterium | reverse complement strand
CTAAAAAAAATAGCTTCCAGATGAACTGATAGAAGCGGCTAATTGAGCGTTTGTCCTGAAGGTTGACTTGTAAACTGCGCCACCAGAAGCCCGTCAAAATTACGAGATGGGTGATGATCATGACTAATGGCTGGCTACCGGAGACTCCCAGCAGGGCAGCACAGATTAGGCCCAGGTAACAGGCCGTTAAGACCCAACGCGCCAAATTGAAGACAGCCGCCTGACCTAATTTCAGGGTAAAAGTGGTGATATGGTACTGGCGATCTCCCTCCAGATCCGGCACATCCTTAAAAATGGCGATCGCAAAGGTAAATATTAGGATAAACCCGGTCAACGTCCACACGGGGGCGGGAATAGGTGGCCCTTGATGGAAGTAGAGAAAGAGGCCCAAATTCACGATCGCTCCCCGAACCGCCAGGATGCAAAATGAGGCCCAGAACGGAAACCGTTTCAAGCGGATGGGCGGTAAGGAATATGCTGTGCCAATGAGTAGACTGATGCCGACTGTTGCCAGGAGATAACCGCCGCCAAGTCCAGCCAGGAGCAGCGCTAAGATTCCGGCGATACTGACGATCGTGATGGCTTGTGGCCGAGAATATTCGCCCGAGGCCAGGGGTAAATGTGGCTTATTGATCCGGTCGATCGCCACATCTTCAAGTTGATTTAAGCCAACAATATACAAATTGCCACACAGGCACGCTGCCAGTGCCAGTGCGATCGTTGGCAGGGGGGGCAGCGCGGCGACATCCAATCCTGCACCCTGCTTATGAATAGCCGCGGTCATCACACTGAGTCCAAGCACACTCAGTGTTGTACCGATGATCGTGTGAGGACGGGAAAATTTCCAAAACGTATAAATTCGGTCAACCGGCGACTGTACCCGTGTTTCTGGGGCAGTTGCTGTCGTCTGCGGGGCAGTGGAAGAAAAAGTCCGACTCATGAATAGCCAGAAGAAGGATCAGACTTATCTTAGGAGTAATTTTGCCTGTTAATCTGGCAAATCTGCCGTAAGACGTAATTTAAATCAGAATTCGGGGGTAATGTGCAGGATTATCAACGAAATTAGGTCAAGCTTCCTGTCTAACTACATCATGACGCTAGGTGCGACCAGTCATCTGCAATAAAAAAGTGCGTCATCCTCGAGAATCGCGGCTATCCTGGGGCTAGTCTGAAGCACAAGATAGGGAGTGTGACAATGAAACGGCTATTGTGGCTTGTCAACTTGGGCACAGCAGCCCTCCTCGTCAGTTGCTCTGGTAATGCTGATAATCAGCAGGCTCAAAATCCGGTTGGCACTAGTGGTGTGCCAGCTACGGATAGTGCGCAAAACTTTGCGAAGCCGTTAGTTGCCCAGAATGCCAAGCCTGGGTTACCTGTTGTACCCGGATTGTTGCAACCGACGAATGCCAAAGTCCGTGTACCGGCTGTGCTAGCAGGTCGGACGGATCCCTTTGCTCCAGTACCTAGCCGAGTTGTGCAATATCGGGTTTCGGCGAAACCCAAGGTGCCAGCCCCTCTTTCACTATCACCTGCCTCGGGAGCCGGTCGTTTACCCAGTTCTGGAGCGTTACCGCCCATTACCATGTCGCCGCTCCCGCCCTTGCCAGCCTATCCTGCGCCACCAGCCATTGCGGCTTTACCCAATTCAGGTGTGACTCCCTTACCCCCGGTTGAGGTGCCGATCGCGCCGCCTTCCCCTACCGCCTTAGCTGAAGCGATCGAGGTGTCGGGCGTACTACAAGTGGGTAATAAATGGAGTGTGATTGTGAAGGAACCTAGCGCTCACACAAGCCGCTATGTTAGTCCGGGGGATTATTTAGAGAATGGCAAGGTCTTAGTGAAGAAAATTGTTGGCCCAACTAGCACTGAACCGATGGTTGTTTTGCAACAGGGTGGCAAGGAGATTGTCAAGTCGATCGGGAGTAGTACGATCGCGTCTCGTTAAAAATGGTGAACTAAAGCGTTGGCATGGCTGCGGTGAGCGTTCGCTATGGCCGATCGCAGATGATGATTCAGGGTTCCAGAAGGTATAGTGAAGGCTGTTCGCTTACTCCTCATTCTGATGTGTCTGTTATGGTGGAACCGATCGAACCAAAACATTCTGTAGACGGTCATCAGCTTGCAACTAGCCCAACGGACAAGCGCAATCTCAATTATCAAGACACTTATCTTTGTCCGATTTGTCGGCATGGGCAGATTTCCGCCATTACGTTGATGGATGCATTTGCTTGTAATTTCTGCCGACATATTTTTACAGCGAATTTGTCTAGTCAAGTGATCCAGGTGGAAGACAGTTCGCATCCGATGACTTGGCGTTGGAGTGGGCGCAATTGGCAGTCGGCTCACCAGATTGATGTTGATTTGACGATCGTGATTTGGTTGGTGGGTACAGCGCTAGTGGTTCTGCCGCCGATGTTGATCTGGCTATCGTCCCACACCTTTCCGCCAATGCAGGGGAGTGCTTGGTACTGGTTCCCTACCATCTGGATGATGCTGGCATTTTTCTCGCATTTCTCCTTTGTGGCCTGGTTATTAATGGAGCATTACCAAATTCCGGTATATGTAGCTTGTAAGGTGCGGCTCAATAGTTGGTTGGGGAGACGATAATCAAGCGCCGCGATCGTGGTCTGGGTCGATCAACATGGGCCTGGAGCAATGGAACTGCATCCAGGCCCGGAATTGCTGATGCCGCTAAGACAACTTAGGCTGTCGTAATTCCGTTGGCGTTGGCGGTACTGGTCAGTAAACTAACCAGTTGGGCTGGGGTCAGATTGGGGTTTGCACTCAGGAGGAGAGCCGCAACGCCAGCAATATGAGGGGTGGCCATAGATGTGCCGTTGAAGCTGTCATAGTGATTGTTGGGCGTGGTGGAGTAAATGCTCACTCCAGGGCCAACCACATAGTTCAACGGCGAACTCCCGGCCAGGTTAGAGAAGCTGGCCAGTTGGTCGTCCCGGTTGACTGCTCCTACCGCCACAACACCGGGACTGGTAATATTGGCCGGGAAACTTGGCTGGCTATCTCCTTCATTCCCTGCCGCAATGACGATTAAAGCTCCCCGTTGCACCGCATAGTCGATCGCGGCCAGAACCTGGTTGTTGGTGCTGCCACCTCCTAAACTCAAGTTGATGATATCGGCACCGCTATCGGCCGCATAGCGAATTCCCGCTGCCACGTTAGAATAATTGCCATTGCCGTCTGCGTCTAACACTCGGACTGGCATAATCCGGGCATTGTAGGCAACTCCAGTCATCCCAGTCCCGTTATTTTCTGCTGCGATCGTACCGGCAACATGAGTGCCATGACTATCGAGATCATTGACTATATTATCATTATCGACAAAATCCCAACCATTAATATCGTCAATATACCCGTTGCCATCGTCGTCTAGGCCATTACCCGCAATTTCGCGAGTATTTACCCAAATATTGGCATCCAGATCAGGATGAGTGCTATCGACGCCACTATCCACAACAGCGACTACAACGCCCTGGCCGGTATAACCCTGGGCCCAAACTTCAGGAGCGTTAATCTGGTCGAGATCCCAGGAATTCCCACCTAAGTTAGCCACATCAGCGAACGGCGTTGATTGTCCGAGGGCTTGGGCAACGGCGGCCGCCGCATTGACTAAACCATAGCCATAGTTCGGATCGTAGCCTTCTGGTAAATTGACCGGGGCTGCACTAACTTGCAGGGTGTAATTCGTATCGCCGTTGTAGGGAAAGATGCGAATGTAGTATGTCCCTGCAGTCAAAGTCCGGCTAAGGGATTCTGGGTTAATGCCTGCGGCGATCGAACTGGCAATTAATGTACCGTTGCTACTGAGTAAATGCACATCGGCATCACTGCTTAAGCCAGTCAAATCTAAATCAAATAATGCAGGACTATCCAGGGTAAAGCGATAGTAATCGTTGGTATCTGCTGTGCCGACGAAATCATCAAAGGTTTGCGGCCCACTCAGTACCCCAATGTCGCGGGCATCGGCCAAGGTGTTACCAGCCTGATCAGGAATGATCACCCCCGTGGCGATCGTGGATAGGTTCAAGGTGTAGGAGGTTGTGCCCTGGTATTGATATACCTGAACGAAATAATTGCCAGCATCAAGATCAGTAAACTGGATGGATTCCGATCGTGTGCCAGCCTGCTGCGATCGCGCAATTTCTTCGCCAATATCAATAATGCCATTGGTGTTAAGGTCTTGAATTAACCGAACATCGGCATCGGCCTGAAGGTTATCCAAGGTTAAGTTGAGGCTGCCACTGGTCGCTAATCGCAAGCGATACACATCGGCGGTATTCGTACTGCTAATGGAGCCAACATGATTAACGGTTGAGTTCCCTAACGTACCAAAGTTGGTTTCGATCGAGAGCAGGTTACTTGGGGAGGTTGTCGGGGGCGCATCGGTGGCGGACACAATCAAGGTGTAATTGCTGGTATCGCCATTCGCAGAATAGATCCGCAGGTAATAGTCTCCGGCAGTCAATGTCTGATTAATGGCTTCATCGGCGGTACTAGTGCGGATGGAGCTATTCAGCTGAGTGCCAGCCGGATTGAAGATCTGCACGTTAACGTTGGCACTGAGTCCTGATATAGCCAGGTTGAAGTTTCTCGCGTCGCTGAGGGTAAAGCGGTAGTAGTCGTTGGTATCACTGCCACTAACGGAGTCGGTTAGCACGATCGGGGTAGTGGCAATGCTGCCAAGGTAGTAGCCGGAGGGAAGTGTGTTACCGGGATCGGTGATCAGTTGGGTGGTGGGCTGACTAGAGGAATTCCAAGACTGAAGCGAGTTGTCTAGAGATAAATCAGCGGTAACTGAGTCATTGAGTGGATCAAGTGGGACTGGAGTGGAGCGGGACAGAGGATCGCTTAACAGGCTAGACAGATTGAGGGATGAGGGGTTACTTAGCATGGGTAGGTTATCCGTAGTCCTTTGATAGCAGGGGGCAAGTCATATTGAAGCTAGAGATAACAGGGCAAAACAACGATGATGCTGTTGATCCGCACTGCGATCCTCCAAACGTCGATCGCTGGCAGCACTGTAATTTCTCTCGATATCGGCAAATCCAGCGAGGTTTTGCATGAATTGCATCATGACCTTCCTTCTACCCAAAAGGTCACTCGCTCCGGATAGTTTTATGCAAAATCGAAAATTTGGTTATGGAACAGTAACCGAGTTCTATAGCCAGGTGCTGAGTGCTGAGGATGAAAACTAGCGATTGCTAGGTTCTCGATGTTTAATTGTCCTAACTTATCGCAATACTGCTATGAAACGGCTGAGGAACAAAAATTAAACCAGATCAGACCTTCGGTAGGGTAGTTTTTGCCCAGAACCCTTCGGACGATGGCAGGCCATCGGCTAAATCTGCCCGTACAATGTGCGGAATGATTTAGTTCGTCATCCTTAGTCAGTTTTGTTGTCCTCAAACCAATCGTCAGCATTTTCTTCAGTTGATGATGCTGTAGGCGGTACATCCGGAGGTTGTTCTGCTTGCGTCGGATAATAGGGCGGAATAATCACTCGGTACTCAGCATCAACCACGCGATCGGGTTGCTGGACATCCTCAGTTCGTCCTGCACCAGAGCTTTTCGGCTCCCGGTAACCGTAGGAGTATACCGATCCAGATTGAGAAGTACTTTGAGGTGTTTGGGGGGCTTCGTAATCGCGTCGGCTATTTCTGGTTGCTTCGCGATCGCTGCGCTCGGACCGACTGTCGCGGGGGCTGGTTTCCCAATCATCACTGGCGGGTGTTTCCCAATCGTCCAGTTCCTCCATCAGTTCATCTAGCTTATCCCGAGCCGAGGAGCGATCGCGAGCTGGTTCTGGCTGGGGGCGATCGCGCTCAGTTGCCTCTTGCCGCCAACTCCGCCAAGATGTATCGGGATTGGCACTGGCTGTGGTCGAGCGGCGGCTAGTGGAAGGCGTAGAGTCAGCCGAACTCCGCTCTGAGCCATAGGGTGGGTCGCTGCTGGTGCGGGCATTCTGGCGTAACTGGGTGCGAAAGGCCTGAATCGCCAGGTAGTTGGAGGCCGCAAATAAGGCATTAATCACCAGCGTTGTGATGATGCCAACCGCGATCGCCCATAACACCCATAACGCTAAGGGCAAGGCCATCGTTTTGATGCCCAGGAATGTCAGGGCGATCGTCGGTGACCAGTTTTGGATGGCAAAGCCAACCAGTCCCCCAGCGATTACTAGCAACAGGAATAAACGCGCAGCCATGAGTTTCATTAAGTAGGGTGCATGAGCAATTCGCCCTAGCCCCAGTTTAGGTGCTCTCCTTGGCTTCGCGTCACAGTAGTGGACGGTAGACTTTGTAATTTAGGTTCGGGAAAATGTTATCGATCGCTTCCACTTTTTCTAACCAACCAGAGTCAATCTTGCCCTGTTTGACTTCGTCATAGAGCTTTTGGAACCGCATTAAGTGCGATCGAGTGCGGCGAACGGCATAGGGAACCATCGTGCCACTGCGCATAATGAAGGCCCAGTCGGAGGATTGAGCCAGTAGTAATTCTCTTGCTGCTTGATTCAAGGCTCGTTTTTCCAACTCATCGGCCGCTTCCTGTCGAGAAATTTCAATCATCCGTTCTGCGGCTTTGTGCAGATGGGGATAAATCCAGGCATTGGTTTCATTCAACCAATACTCATGGAAGCCTTTGTAGCCCCAACTGGACTGAGCCGGATTGCAAACTTGTTGGGTGGGATGGGCTTTCAGGTAATCCGCTAAGTGGATCATTTCAAACACACTTTGGTCAAACCAGGTTTTGCGGAACAGATAGTCCAGGAACCAGGGACCCTCGTACCACCAATGGCCAAACAGTTCAGCATCATAGGGCGACAAAATAATCGGCTTGCGCTGCATGATGTTGTAAAGATGCTCAACTTGCCGCTCCCGGTTGAAGACGAAGTTGCCCGCATGTTCCGCCGCTTTTTCCCGCGCCCAATGGGGGTCATAGAGTTGTTTGTCGCCTAAGCCCAGGCCACGTCCTGTAATTTTGTGGTACTTGATGCCGACATTCTTGCGCTGTCCGTTCGGCATCACATACGGCTTAATGTATTCGTACTCCGCGTCCCATCCCAGATCCCGGTAGAACTCGCGGTATTCTGCTGCCCCAGGGTAGCCCACTTCCGATGACCAGACTTGCTGCGAGGATTCGTGATCTCGGCCAAAGGCTGCGACTCCAGTCGAGGTGAAGATGGGGGTATAAGTGCCAAAGCGAGGACGGGGACGACCGTAAAGAATCCCATGGCCATCGGTGAGGAAGTAGCGTAGTCCTACATCGGCTAGCATCCGTTCTAGACCATTGTAGTAGGCACACTCGGGTAGCCAGATGCCATTGGGGGGGCGACCAAAGGTGTCCGTGTAGTGGTCGTAGGCCACTTTAATTTGTGCCCAAACCGCTTGCGGATACATTTTCATTAATGGCAGGTAGCCGTGGGTGGCTCCGCAAGTGATAATCTCCAGGTTGTTGCTGTCAGCGAATTTCTTAAAGGCTTTGACCAGATTGCGATCGTACCCTTCCCAGGATTTGCGAATCGCATGAAACTCTTGGGCATAGTGTTCTGCCAGATAGCGCATGTGCCCGCTATAGGCATTCCGCTCAATCTCCTTTTCCGCCAATTCTTCGAGCTGAGCCAGATGCTTGTCATACCGCTCTTGCAGTAATGGATCCAGCAGCATCGACACCAGGGGTGGAGTTAAACTCATGGTCATCTTAAAGTCAACCCCGTCCCGTCTCAGCCCCTCAAACATTTGTAGGAGCGGGATATAGGTTTCCGTAATGGCTTCAAATAACCACTCTTCCTCCAGAACATAATCGCTCTCGGGATGCCGCACAAACGGCAAATGGGCGTGGAGAACCAGGGCAAGATATCCAATACTCATAGGGACTCAGGGATGCTATGGGTGAAAACGGCAACAGGCAAACGGGATTGCCAAGATTGTAAAGCGAAATGGCAACGAAAAGAGTTGTGAATAAACCAGTCCTTTGGTAGTGGGCGATCGCGGGATCGACGATCGAAGATTGAATCAGCAAAATTCGTGAATCAGTGACTGTTTTCTACCTACCTGGTTGAGCACTTGTTTCTATACAGGTAATTTATCTGACTAAGCAATTTGCGAGTATTTTATTAGTTAAGCTCTGCCGCTTCGTTCCTGGTCACTTAAAAATCATGACGTTTTCGTGTGTGCCTAGCAGGTAGTTATGACTCAGTTCAACTTAGTAGAATCTGCCAAACAAGGCGATCCACAGGCGATCGCAGCGTTAATGAATTTGGCATTAGAGCCGAGAGGCGTTACGGCTCGCACCAAGTTGAATGATGGATGT
>DATNPU010000399.1:0-3602 GCA_036703105.1 Microcoleaceae cyanobacterium | reverse complement strand
TCATCAGTTTGCTCAAGTGCAACTGTAGACCTGGCGGGGGGCTGCCAGGTCTTTTTATTTAGGGTTAATCGGGGGCCGAAACGCTGAACGATCGCACTTCTACCTCTGGTAAATGCACGGGTGGTAAGGGGGAGGCGGGAGCGATCGGCTGATGTAGCCGGATCAAGCGAGCCAGAGTAGATTTCAATTGGGTACGCGGTACGATCGCATCCACAAATCCGTGTTGTAACAGGTATTCCGCTGTTTGGAAATCGTCGGGTAATTTTTCCCTCAGGGTTTGTTCTACTACTCGGCGTCCAGCAAACCCGATCGTCGCTTTCGGTTCGGCCAGAATGATGTCGCCCAACATAGCAAAACTGGCTGTGACTCCACCCGTAGTGGGATGGGTTAACACAGGAATGTATAGCAGGTGGTGATCCCGATGTCGTTCTAGTGCTCCAGAAATTTTGGCCATTTGCATCAGGCTTAACATACCTTCCTGCATTCTGGCACCACCCGAAGCACAGACAATTACGACGGGTAACCGTTCGCGAGTCCCGCGTTCAATCAGGCGGGTTAGCTTTTCACCCACGACGGATCCCATGCTGCCGCCCATAAAGCGGAAATCCATCACGCCTAATGCCACAGGTAGACTGTCGAGTTGCCCCACTCCGGTTTGGACAGCATCCTTGAGTTTGGTTTTTTCCTGCATGTCCCGTAGGCGATCGCTATAGGACTTGCGATCGCGGAACTTCAGCGGATCCGTGGCCTGTAGCCCTGTGTCCATTGGCATCCAGGTATTGGGATCAATTAACTGGCGAATCCGTTCATCGCTATAGACTCGCTTGTGATGCCCGCAATCTGGACAAACCATTTGGTTTGCCTGTAAGTCCTTAGTGTAGGTCAGTACGCTGCACACCTCACACTTTGACCACAGCCCATCAGCAATCTCGCGTTCCTGATGATCCTGGCTAATCGGACCCGATTTTTGTCGATTTGCAAACCAATCAAATAGAGACATGGACGTGGTGGCTTGTTAACTGAATATGTAAATCTAGTGAACAGTGAATATTCCTCTGACAGGCAATTCAGCGAATATTGTCACCGCTGTCTATGGGGACATCCAACTTCAACATTTAGTTGCGGATAGATTATACCAACTCACTCTAGCAACTCTGGGGGATGGGTTGCTTCATCCTCGATTGGCTCGTCGCCAACGGGGCTGAGTAATAACAATGCTGTCCAGCGATCGTCTGGGAGCACTTGCAGTGCAGCTGGACAGCCAGAACCCATGTAGGAGGAAACGCCTAAGTCAACAATTCGGCTGGCAATCTCGTGAGATGTCAACACCTGCTGCATCAGTTCAGCTTCCCATCGGGTGCTGGTTGTTCTCAATGTGATCCACGACACAACGTTAATCTTAGCAAAACCTGGGAATTATAAAGATACTGCAAGGTCAAACAAAAGCGTATTTACGCATTGACAATGTCGCATCTACTATGGTTAACCGATTTGGCTCCTCGTTATATGAAGCCATTGCAGACGATACCCTCAAGGATGAAGATAATGCTGCCTGGGTAACTGAGTTAGAACCCGAAGTCCGGAATGAATGGGTGCAACGGATTCGCTGGATTCGGTTGGTTGATCGATTAGCAGAACAGGATTTACTCGATCCCAGTAGTCATCAATTTTACACATTCTTCATGGAATGGAAAGAGGTAGTTGAGACAGGGCAGTTGCCCACAGAGAGTATTTATACGGAAATTTGGCTTAACTTACACGCTCGCTGCTGGCAGCGAGATGGTTGGACTGATTATCTAATGATCCGCGCTTGGCAACGTTATTTGTCGGCGATCGCACGATATCATGTGCCAAATTTGGTGATTTACTCCCTAGATCACTATGAAATGATGTTGAAAACTTTAGCGGGATCATTTTTTCAATTGTTTCCGTACCTGCCTCGGCACTATCGCCAAGCCGTTTGCTACTTCGGGGCGATCGACCAGTTTTATAACAATCTGCGCGATTTACATGAGGATGCCGTCCAGGGGATTTGTTATTTACCGCAAGAGTTACTGCAACAGTATGGAGTAGGGCAGGAAGAAATTCTCCAGTTCACGGCCAGCCAAAATCCCGCCTATCACCGGATGATGCACTTTTGGTTGGATGATTACTTGCCCCGGTTGCGACATCAGGCGGATCAGATTCTTAACGCGAACGATCTCCATCCTTCCTGGCAAATTCTGCGGGATTGGTCACTGCATCGCTATCACCGGATTGAACAAATATTTCGCGCTTGTAACTTTGACTACGAACAATTCCCACGTGTCTATTGGGCTGGCGTTCAGCAAGAGTTACCGATACTTCTGACAAAAGTACGTCAGCATCTACAGGCTCAATCTACGGCCCATCACTCTACTCTCACTCTGCGGCCTAGGAGTTACTTCGGTCAGCCGTTACGATCGGGGGGTAGGGTAGTAAGACAACCGCTCTCGGCTTAACTCACGGTACCTCAGTCATGAACCAGGCGTTAACTTCTCTGTTGGGTAAAGCGATCGCGATCGCGGCAGTCGCCCATCAAAATCAATGCGACAAGGCCAATGCTCCGTATATCCTGCATCCCTTACGGATGATGATGCGGGGGCAGACTGAGGTAGAGCAGATCGTCGCAGTCTTACATGATGTGGTGGAAGATTCGGACTGGACACTTGACCAATTAGCGACTGAAGGCTTTCCGGCAGAGGTGATCTCGGCGTTAGATTGCCTGACGCGTCGGTCTGAAGAGAGTTATGACGAATTTATCGATCGAGTGTTGACTAACTCTTTAGCGAGCCATGTCAAACGGTATGACCTGGAAGACAATATGACATTAACCCGAATGTCTACCTTGAGCGATCGGGATCTGGAGCGGTTACAGCGATATCATCGAGCGCATCAGCGGGTGCTTAAAGCCTTGGCAATGGGGTAATTCGTTCTACTCCCTGTACTGTGATTTCCAGCCGACGAGGTAATCCCAGGAGATTGCTCGCGATCGGATTCGATTCCGGTAAGGGAGACAGCCGAAAATTATCGGGTTGATACCAGGGCACAGGATGCCTATATAGGTTGTATCCCAATTGCTCCAGGTATGGTTGCAAATCACTGGGGATGTTCCAGGCAGAACTAGCTGATTGCGGCTGTAGATCGCGGATATAGACGATCGGTTGATGACGCTGAACTGTAGCCGTCGCTCCCTGTAATATTGACAGCGCGGTTTCCAGCCCATTGATTTTCAGTAAGCGGCACTGCGGCACTGCAAAACTATCCAGCGTGGTCACCTGAACCGGTTCACTCACTGGTAACTCTGTTTCTGCTCGAAACGTTGGTGGTACTGGAATTTGAGTAAAGCCAGAACTGGCTCCCACAGCGACTGGATACGGGTAAACATTGATGCATTGATTGATCGCTAGGTTGCCACACAGCATTTGGAATAACAGGCGTTGGGGCTCGATCGCTAATACTTTGCCCTTGCTGCTAACGGCTTTAGCAAAAGCGACTGTTTGCGCCCCAAGCTTGGCTCCTACCTCAATAATTAAATCGCCCGATCGCACCAATGGCTTCAGTAAGGTGATTTCGCCTTCTAG
>DATNPU010000395.1:0-27513 GCA_036703105.1 Microcoleaceae cyanobacterium | reverse complement strand
GTGCGAGTTTCTCATTACTGACGTAAGTTTCGTAAAATAACTTGATTCGCCAGAGGTTAGCGGCTGAGAACCCACCCATGCCAGCAAACTCTACTTGCAAATCCCGTGCCAGATTCTTGACGATCGATTTACCCCAGGTATCCCCTTGCTGCTGACTGACAATCAGCTTGCCAATATCCCAATATAGGGCGATCAGTTCCTGATTAACAGCTTTGAGGGCAGTGTATTGGGCTGAGCGAATCCGCTGCTTAATCTCCAATAAAAGTTGGCCATATTCACTAGTTAACTCACCCACGATCGCCCCTACCTGATCCACCTGTCATCCTAGTATTGTGACATTGCAATTTATGCTTCAGGGTCGTCAGCAATGTTTCTTTGTGGCGATCGTTCTACTTCACAGGACAAAGGCCAAATTTTTGGTTTATTCAGATAAAATAACTATAGTTTGAACTGTAAGTGGTTTAGTTGGACACGACATTAGTGAGGTTTACACCTACTGTATCTAGTGCTGCTCATTCTAGATTTAAAGTTTATAACTATCTCCTGTTTCTCTAATAACCTGAGCTTATTTGAACCAGTACCAGATTACAATTAGCTCAAAATTGGCTCAGAAAATCACTTGATAATATGGTATGGCCTCCTTACAGGTAAGGCCTTCGAGCCGCTATTAATAACCACCTATCTATCAGATCTATAAAAAATTAAAAGTATCCGTTGCTAGCATTACTGCATCACGGGCAGTTAAAATTCATACACAGAAGATTCGCAGTATGTAGTAGCATGTGGCGAATTGTAGTGCATCCAGTTCAATTAGATAAACACGATTGATGCATAGATCTATGACAAGCTTTAACTTGTTTAGACGAATGCTTTCCAGTCGTTTTATGACTGTGTCATGCACCCTATACATGTTTTAGTTAGGGATAAGTCAATCACATGGATAGTGCTAGCAAACTCCAGCTTGCCACTAACTTTGTTGTGACTTAGGACTCTAATCAATCACTTGATATTTAATTTTGTGTGAGGAATCTCGTGTCTACACTTCGTCTGCCAGTGCTGAAAGCGATTGGATTTGCCTCTGTTGGCCTCAGTGCCGCGATCGTAGCCCCCAGTGCGATCGCGCAAACTGCCAATGGAGCGATCGACTCCTCTACGGTGGTCGCCCCCGTTGCTGAGTTAGCTCAGACTACAGAAAAACCTGAGAATCCAATGGCACAAGTCACTTCGGTATCTCAGCTCTCTGATGTCAGACCAACGGACTGGGCTTTTCAAGCTTTACAATCCCTGGTAGAACGGTATGGTTGTATCGTCGGTTATCCCGATCGTACCTATCGTGGTAACCGAGCGATGACTCGCTATGAATTTGCAGCAGGTCTTAACGCCTGTATGGACAAGATCCAGGAACTCATTGCCGCAGCAACGGCTGACCTGGTTAAGAAAGAAGATTTATTGGTGCTGCAACGGTTACAAGAAGAGTTTGCGGCAGAACTAGCCACGTTACGAGGCCGAGTTGACTCCCTCGAAGTGCGCACAGCAACCTTAGAGAAACAGCAATTTTCTACTACAACTCGCCTCAGCGGACAAGCGATCTTTAGTGTTGCCAGTGCCTATGGCGCTTACCCAGGGGGTAATTCTGATTTCGTCAATAACACCAACACGAATGTGCTAGGTGGAACCCCTGTAAGACCAGGACGGGGTGACGATGCTCAAGTTGCGTTCAACAATCGGGTTAGGCTCAACTTACTGACTAGCTTTTCTGGCAAAGATTTGCTGATTACGGGCTTACAAGCCTACAACTTTGGTGCCAGCTCTGACGTAAGTGGATTAGGCTCTGGGGCCAGTTTAGCTAGCACCTTAGGCTATGGCGATGTGTTATTCGGCAGTTCTAGCAATGCTCGGCTTGCCTTTGAACCGCAATTTCCCACAGTGAATCCGCAAAACCTGTCTAGCCAGGGCAATAACTCAGTCCAACTCTACAAGCTGCTATATATTTTCCCGGTTGCAGATAAACTGACGGCTTTTGCGGGGACGAATGCCGAAGTGTCAGATGCATTTCCCGCCATTTTGCCTTGGGCAGATGAAGGGCAGGGAGCTATATCACGGTTTGCCAGTTTGCCAGCGGCTCATCGCGTTTCGGGAGGCACCTCGCAAACGGGTTTAGCCTCAGCCGCCGGGGTAATCTTTAATATTGCCCCAGGAGTTGATTTACGAGCGCTATACGGTAGCGTGAATGCAGCGTTGCCAGAGAACCAGGGGTTTCCTGGGACCCCATTAGGAGCAGGCATCTTTAATGGTAGTTATGTTGCTGCCGCCCAACTAACGTTAGCTCCAACCAAAAGTATTGATGTTGGTTTGAATTATGCCCATAGCTATCATCAAATCAATATTTTAGGGACAGGATTGTCTTCAGCCGACATTGGAGCCATTCTGTTTAATCCAAGTGCCTCGCAAATCGCCAAACATGGCAATCCACTGTTTGCGATCGCGGATCAGGGCATTCAGATGAACACCTTTGGGGCGACCGTTGCATTTCGTGTTTCGCCTAAAATCACCTTGGCAGGTTCCGCCACCTACATTATGAGTGATTTAGCCGATGTCAACGCCTCTACTGACTTCCTGAGTTGGTTAGTCGGTGTGCATGTCAAAGATGTGCTGAAAAATGGGAGTTCTGCGGGTCTGATCTTTGGTAGCCCGCTGCATCGAATCAGCACCGGTGGACGAGCGTTTGATCCGGAGACAGCGACCCCATACCAGTTAGAAGGCTACTTTAACTTGCGCCTAAACGACAATATTAGTGTGACACCAGGGTTGTTTGTCATCTTCAATCCCGAAGGTTTCGACGAAAACCCAACTGTCTTTGTGCCTGTAGTGCGTACCACGTTTACCTTCTAAGCAGGTCATTGAGTCATTAACCCGCGATCGCCTCTGGTCAAGTATCCGGTTTGAGATAATCCAGCAGGCGATCGCCGGAATCGGCTCGGACTAAACCGACAGCAATATCGGGTAAATGCCTGAGTTTGGGATAGATCAAATAGCGGGGTTCCCAACGCGGCTGAAATTTCTCTTTGAACTGATGTACCCCTTTAAAGTTATAAAACTGGTTGAAGTGCTCAAAAAAGTAATTTAATCCCTTTTCAATCCGTTGAGCTTCTGGCGTTCTTCCAACACCCGCTAAAGGCGATAAGCTAAAACTAAACCGCTCATAATTGAATTTCTGGAAATACTGCAATAAAGAAACAAATAAAAAGTCCATCGTACCTTTTTCAATCTGCTGACGATGACGCATCAGATCTACCGTGACTTCGGGTTGATTGTAATCAGAGAGTAGATTGGCAAAGGCCACGATCCGACCACCAGCGTCATAGACAACCCCAATAAAGCATTCGCGTAGATAGTCGCGATCGAACCAACCAATTGAAAATTGCTTTTCCGAACCCTGTTTAGCCCGTAACCATTCGTCGCTCACGGGTTTAATTTGTTGAATTAACTCATCACTAATTGGTGGTTTATAAACTTGAACCGTATGCCCCGTTTTCGTCAAGCGATTGCAGGCCGTCCGCAAATTTTGGTTCGCTTTACCCTTTAAACTAAAGGTGTTCAAATCAACGATCGCATCCTCACCAATCTGTACACGCTGAAATCCCAATGCGTCATATAGAGGTAGATTATCAGGTAAAACCTCATAGAACACGGGAAACCAATCATTGCGATCGCAAAACTCACTAAATGTTACGATCGTTTCTTGTCGATCCGCGGCTGGGCCAATTGGATCACCTAATGCGATCGCCGCCCGACCCTTAGCAACATAGGCGATCACACTTTGCCCGGTTGGGCTAAAGTAATAGATTTTATCGTTCAATAGGGCTAGTCGTGCCAGAGAGGTTTGTCCGTACTGCTGGATAATTTGCCGAGACCGCTGGCGCTCCGCCCGAGTTGTAGAATCGCTACGTAGCAATACCGGCCGCAGCAACATAAACAGAGCAAATGCTAGAGTTGCAGCTCCGACAATGTAAATTGAATCGGCGAAAAAATCGGCAAATCGTCCCTGTGGTTCTAATCCAGCATCATCCTCGACAAAGAACATGGATAAGGTTTGCCACACCGATTGCCTAAAGCTGAAATTGGTTAGTTTACCATCAACCTTGAAATGTCCATCTAAAATGTAAAAGCCAGCCGTACCATACGCTAAGGTGAAAAACACGGCTCCAATCAGCACCCGAATGCCTTGAGCGATCGAGGGACGATCGGATTGAGCCGTAAATACTTGCCGCATGAGAAACAACTGCCCTAGCAGCACACTCGCTAGAATGCATTCTTCATAATCCAAGCCTTTGATTAAATGGCTAAGAATTGAAATAATCAATAGCCCGACCGTGAGCCACCAAGCCACCCGTTTGCGCCGGAGCAAATTCACAGCTAGTAGCAACAGTGCAAAGCCCGCGATCGCGGCAAAAACGCGTCCTCCAGCTCGAATATAAAAGGGGAGAAACAACTCTAACAAGTCGCGGCGGGCTGGCAAACTGGGAGTAACGGCGGACAGTAAATTAACCACTCCCATAATTCCGGTCAGCAAAGCAGCCAGAAATAGATTAAGGCGAGTGCGGCGTCTGTGCTGGTCGATGCCCCTTTGGAGAGGATCTGGTAATGGTTGCCCGGTCATGCTGAGGTTCCTGACGCTGTTGAGAATATCGATGCTGAGACGGCTTAAGTGCCAGTTTAAACTGTTGGCCTACAAAGGTTAATGAGTTGGCTAAATGTTTATGCCAGTAATTCCAACCAGCATCCTGACCAACAATGCCATGCCCACCTGGGAAAACATGAAATTCATTAGTAATGTTTAATTGATTAAGCGTTTGGTGAAATGTTTGTGTCGCATCAAGATACTGATGATCATTTTCTCCAGCATCTAGATAAATTTTTAACCGCTGTCGTTGTGCGATGGGAATTTGCTGAATGAAGGATTGAGGACTATTGGCTGCACCACTGTCATCCGTGAAGTAGCCTGTGTGGCTAAATAAAATCTGAAACTGATTGAGATGGCGTAGTCCAATATTAAATGCTCCCCAGCCACCGGAGGAAATTCCACCGATCGCCCAAAACTGAGGTTGATTCAGGGTACGATAGCGGGACTTAATCACCTGAACTAACTCTTTGCCAATCAGCGTATCAATCTTACCATTGGGGCCGTCGTAATAATCTGAGTCCCAAAATGGGCTACTGCCTCGATGATCGTTGCCATCTGGGGTAATTACGATCGCGGGCGGTAATCGGCCACTCTGATACAAATCATGTAAAACAGAGGTTAATCTCGCTTTATTTTGAAAATCGTGTTCGCTACCATGCCCACCATGCAGCAGAATAATCACCGGATAGCGCTGTTGGGGCTGGGTTGTGTAGTGATAAGGTAATACCACCCCATAACGCCGTTGGCCGCTCATCGCGGAACTGTTAAAGGTTTTGACTTGAAAACTTAATCCCGTATTGCGCTCGGCCTGCGGTGCATCTAGTTGGGGAGCATCAGCGATGAAGACATACCAAAATCCTGCCCCTGCGAGCATTGCCAAAGTGACCGTGCCAGCCAGCAGTATCTTACCCCATTTTTTCATGCTGTTCCCTGCACACTATCCGAATCACTTGCGGCCCAGTGGACTTGTTACTCAATCCGCTATATTAGCAAACAATCTGAGGCTTAGAGAGCAGGCTCAGCTCAACTGATTACGAAACCGTTTAATACTGATGGTTAACAACACCACCGCAAAACAGGCTAGAGCCAGAACATTAACCCATAAAGCTTCTAGACCCACACCTTTCAGCAGAATGCCTCGGATGATTGCAATGTAGTGACGGAGAGGATTGACGATCGACAAATACTGAAAGAACTTTGGCATCGTTTCGATCGGGGCGATCGCGCCAGATAACTGTACCATCGGTAGGTTAATAAAAAAGGTGGTTAGCACAACTTGTTGTTGGGATTGACACAAGGTGGCTAACAAAATCCCAACGCCAATCCCTACAAACACATATAATCCTGACAACACCATAAATAATAGAAAACTGCCTCGAAATGGCACCCCAAAGATAGTCCGCCCGATCGTTAAGGCCAGGAGTACATCCCCCATCAGTAAAATAAACAATGGCACAACCTTGGCTAATAACACCTCCCAAGCAGCAGCAGGCGTCATCAGAAGTTGTTCTAACGTTCCCGTGTCTTTCTCTTTCACCACCGTAATGGAAGAGACGATCGAGCCAATCAGCGTTACTACTAACCCCATAACCCCAGGAACAAAGAACCAACTGCTAGTTAACCCAGGATTGTAGAAGAAAATTACTTGCGTTGATACCAGTGGAGTGATTTGTTGTGATAACTGTTGTCGGCTAAACTGTTGCACAATTTGATTGATATAGCCGTTCGCAATGCCAGCCGTATTGGCATCCACCCCATCAATAAACACCTGGACAGTAGTAGACTCACCATTCGCGATCGTGCGGCTAAAATCGGGCGGGATGACTAAACCAACCGTTAAATCGCCAGTTTCTACCTGTTGGGTCAGCGTCTTTTCATCGAAGGTAATCGTTGTCGGATCAAAAATCTGATTTTCGGTAAAGGCAGCTATCAGCGATCGACTGGTGGCTGTTTGGGCATAATCTACTACCCCCAACCTGAGATGGTGAACATCTGGATTCAGGGCAAACCCATAAATTAGTAATTGCAGTGTCGGGGGAACAATCAGTAAGACAAGTAGTTGCTTGTTCCGCAAGATTTGCCGAATTTCCTTCAGAACTAAGGCCCAAAATCGCCCTGAAAATAATTGCCGCAGCATGGTTTAATCTCCTAACTGCATTCGGCTCAACGCTTTTCGCGCCACATTAAATAGCAGCATTCCTAACACAAAGATTACAACTAAACTCGACCAGACTCCTGACCACCCAATGCCCCTCACAAATGCATCACGACTAATTTCAATAAAATATCGAGCTGGCACGACATTTGAGACCAGTGACAGCGGAAACGGAATATTGCTTAGTGGATAAATAAAACCACTTAATAATAAAGCAGTCAGAAACCCCACGATCGCGACTCCTTGTACCGCCGAGTTTTGGTTACTAGTGCGAGCACCTAACATCAGACCAAACATCACACTTGACCAAACATACAGGAGTGTACCTACTACGAGTGGGGTGGGATCACCCACAAATCCTAAATGAAAAATTAGGCTCCCTAAACCCATTACCCCGATCGCCATTCCCATACCGACGGCTAAATAGGCCAGGGATTTGCCTAAGATTAATTCGCTAGCGCTGAGATCGGAGGCATAGACTTGCAAGATTGTGCCTTTCTCCTTTTCCCGAACCATAGCGATCGCGGATAGTAACGATGGAAAAATCCACAGTACCACTCCATACACACCTGGCACAATGTAGAGTGATTCCTGCCGTCCGGGATTAAACCATAACCGAGTCGCGGTAGAAATTGATGTCGAATTTTCGGCTAGATTTTCTGACTGGAGAAAGAACTGTGTGGTCGCTTTAATACTATTACGGATCACCCGGGCATTATTAGCATCAGTGCCATCGACAATCACCTGAATATCGCTAGGTTTGTTGGCTTGAATGCGTTGACTAAAGTCTGGAGGAATCACGACAACCGCCCTGGCAATGCTACGGTCTAAGGCCGCCTCCGGATTACCCTGCCAGGTCACGGGAGTAAACAGATTAGTGGCAAATAAGCGATCGTGATACTGCCGACTCAACACACTTTGATCAAAATCCTGCACTAATAATGGAATATCTTTAGCTTCTAAACGAATGGCAAACCCAAAAATCAGCAGCGTCATCATCGGCAAAATAAACGCCAACGCCAACGTCAGTCGATCGCGACGGAATTGGGCCAACTCTTTAACCGCTTGAGAGAAAATTCGTTTCATCGTTTACACCGCCAAATGCGTCGTACCGCTTTCAGTGCGCTGTACCACACTAATAAACGCATCTTCGAGAGAGAACGGGACTGGACGGAGAGATTGCAGGTGAATGCCAGCGGTTAGCAGGATGGCTTCAACTTGGGGAATATCGATTTCTGGCTGATCTAAAACCAGATGTAAGCGATCGCCAAAAATCGCCACCCGCCAGCGCTCCAAATGAGTTTTAAGCACATCGGAGGCATATTGGTTGCGATCGACCCGTAATTCGATCAGTTGCCCCGGTTGAGCCGCCTTAATCTCGCTAGGTGAGCCTTGAATTACCACTGCTCCCGCTACCATAAATCCCATCCGATTGCATTGTTCGGCCTCTTCTAAATAGTGAGTTGTGACCAAGACAGCCGTTCCCTGCCGCGCCAGATCATTAATTAAGCGCCAAAATTGCCGTCGAGCCAAGGGATCAACGCCCGATGTCGGTTCATCCAAAAACAAAATCTCGGGTTCATGCATGACTGAGGCTCCAAACGCGACCCGCTGCTTCCAGCCTCCCGGTAACCGTCCCGTTAACATCTGTTCTTGGCCGACCAAGCCGCAGGTTTCCAGCACCCAATCAATTTTTTGGCGACGATCGCGGAAGGGCACATCATATACACCACAGTAAAATTCCAGGTTTTCTACTACCGTCAAATCGTCATACAGCGTAAATTTCTGACTCATATAGCCAATGCGTTGCCGCAATTTCTGATCCCGCAGGTCACGGCTTTGTCCAGCTAAGGAAATTTGACCACTAGAAGCCGGAAGCAGCCCACAAAGCATTTTAATGGTGGTGGTTTTTCCCGCACCATTTGCTCCCAGTAACCCATAAATTTCACCATAGTGAATCGCTAAATTTACCCCTTTCACAGCCCGAAAATTACCGAACACTTTATGGAGATTTTCGGCTCCGATCGCCACTGTAGAAGTGGGCACAGAATTCAACGATCGAGGTTTGATCCGGGGTAGCGGAATAAACGGTGGATCAGAACCCTGTTGGCGTAATCGCGTGACGAACACATTTTCTAACGTCACAGCCGTAACTTGCAGACTCGTTAAGGAAATAGAGTGTTGTGCGATCGCAGTTCGGACCTCAGATTCTGCGGTTTGGGGATTAGTCACTAAAACATCTAAGCGATCGCCAAACGTTTGCACATCCGCGATGTCTGAATGATGGCTTTGAACAAGTGGAAGTAACGCTGATTCTGTCGCCGGAATATCTTGAGTACGCACTTCTAATCGTTGTAATCCCAGGTGTGATCGTAATTGAGCCAGAGTACCCACTTCGTGAATTTGGCCTTCATACATTAAGGCAATCCGATGACAGCGCTCGGCTTCATCTAAATAGGGTGTGGCAACGACGATCGTCATCCCTTCACTGGCTAACGTGGCCAACACATCCCAGAATTCGCGCCGTGATACGGGATCAACACCTGTCGTCGGCTCATCTAACAGCAAAATTTGGGGTTGCGGAATTAACGCACAACACAATGCCAGTTTTTGTTTCATGCCACCGGACAGTTGACCGGCCAAGCGATCGCCGATTTGATCTAAATTCATTAGCTGCAAGTATTTATCCCGCCGGAGCTGAAAATCGGCCTCGGACACTCGACGCAGTCCAGCCACATAGCGCAAATTTTCATCAATGCTGAGATCGAGATAGAGCGAAAATTGCTGGGTTAAGTAACCAATATCGAGCCGAGCATGGCGTGGTTTTTTGCCCAACACATCCACTTGCCCACCCGAGGCTTCCATGATTCCACCCAAAATGTGGAAGGTAGTGGTTTTTCCCGCTCCATCTGGCCCAATCAGCCCGAAGACCTCACCGGGATACACCTGAAAGTGAATACCTTTGACCGCTAACAGATTGCCATATTGCTTTTGCAGATTTTCTACCTGAATAAGCGGCAAATCTGGGGCGATCGCGTCCGTCCTATTCGTACTTGAATCTGCGATCGAATCAGTGGTCATGTAGCCCCTTGATAGTGAGTTGGGTCGCCATTTAAACAGGCATGAAACTACCATTTTGACAAAGAGCAGAGAAAAGCAGCCGCTCTGACCGATCATTTTGTAACACTCATTCACTTTGTCGAAAGAATAGAGCGAATCAGCATAATTGCAGTAGGCTGACACGGTAAGCTGATTTGCGATGAAGACAATGCAGTCCTCTCTACGAAATATTGCTAATGTTAGAGCCCGACTGGGGGAAGGCCCTTGTTGGCATCCTGATGATCATTGCCTATATTGGGTGGATATTTATAACCATCGGGTTCATCGGTTGGAGCCTACGACAGACCAGCATCAGTTCTTTGACGTCGGTGATGTTGTGGGGTGCATTGCTCCGGCTGGCACAAATCGGCTGATTATGGCCCTACGGAACCAATTGGCCTTCTTAGATACCCAGAGTGGCCGTGCCACGCCGATCGTCACAATCGAGCATTCTCATCCGAATATTCGCTTTAACGATGGCAAGTGTGATGCGGCTGGACGGTTTTGGGTTGGTTCAATCAGCGCCGAACCGGATATGGCTTGCCTGTATTGTTACGATGCCGCTGGTAATGTCAACGTCATAGAAACCGGATTAACGATTTCCAATGGGTTGGGATGGAGTCCCGATAACCAAACATTTTACCTAACTGATTCCTACCGTCATCGGATCTATGCTTACAATTTTGATCTCACTAGCGGTCAGTTAAGCGATCGCCGAGTGCTGCTCGATTTCCAGCATGAACCATTTGAACCGGATGGTTTAACGATCGATCAGGAAGGTTGTATCTGGTCAGCGATGTGGGATGGTTGGTGTCTAATTCGGTTTGATCCGGCTGGGCAGGAGATGATGCGGGTACAGATGCCCGTTCAACGTCCCACCTGCTGTACATTTGGTCACAATAATTTAACGACACTCTACATTACAACGGCATCGATCGGATTAAGTGAGACAGAAATTGAAGCTAGCTTCTATTCCGGCGACGTATTCAGTTTGCAAACGAATGTTACTGGTTTACCAACCTACGCCTTTCAGGGCTGAATGAGAGTGACATAATAACGTCAGGTTTGTTGCTTAACTCTGATTGTTCTCAGGAATCAGTTCTTATGCTTGACTATATCCGGTCTACGATCCTGCCCTCCAAACCGGCTCAACTCCTGATCAAAACTGGATTGAAATGGACTCAGGATAACTGCCCCGGTATGGCCGCTGCTTTGTCATATTATGCCCTGTTCTCCCTGTTTCCCATGCTACTAATCATTCTCAGTGTGATTGGTTGGCTGATTGAACCCAACAGTGAAGCCTCTCGAACAATTCGCGAAGTCGTCCAACAATATTTACCGCCCGAAGTCCATGAGCTGATTAAAACTACCATCATTTCTTTGAACGACAATAGTGTTGGAGCAGGGATTATTGGCTTTAGTATATTGCTATTTACGGCTAGCGCTGTGTTTGGCGTCCTCCAGAATTCAGTCAATCAAATTTGGCGATCGCCCGATCAACGATCGGAAGCCGGATCTGTGCGGAAAATCGTGTTTTCATTTATTTTGAATAAGCTGTTAGCGTTCTTGTTAGTTTTTGGTAGTGCTCTATTGCTGTTAGTATCCCTAGTGGCTAATATTGCGATTAAAATGATTTTAGAACTGATTGCCAACTTTAAAGAAACCTTCGCATTAACTCAGATTAATGAACTGCAATTAAGCAAAGGGCTTGAGACTAGCTCTTCATTTTTGATTCTGGCTCTAGTGGCCAGCATTTTGTACAAAATTTTACCTAGTGTTCGGGTTGGTTGGCAGGATGTTTGGTTCAGTGCTCTGCTGATTACAGCATTACTCGTAGGCTTACAACAACTTGTCAGTAACAGTGTGATTTCGATCGGGGGCCGGTTTCTTTCCTATGGGGTGATTGGTAGCGTCATGATTTTGATGCTGTGGATCTTTCTCACTTTCCAAATCTTTCTGTTTGGTTGTGTTTTGTCCTACGTTTATGCCCATTTATTTGGTAGCCGCCGTCATCGATCGTTAGAGCCATCTGAGCAAGCACAATCATAACCACTCCTAGCAATCTCAATCTCTTCATTCTATTAACTAATGAAACGATTTCTGATTACTGTTTATATAGTTCTAACAGCCTGGCTCACGGCTTGTACTGCCAGTCAACCACCGACGAAAGTAGTGACTCCTCTGAAACCTGTCACTCTAAATTCAACCGTAAAAATTATCACTGGACAAACAGTTTATGTACCAATTTATTCCCAAATCTTTATGTGGGATCAAAGTCGAACGATGGATTTAACTGCTACATTAAGTATTCGCAACACAGATCTCAAACAACCGATCATTATTACCTCTGCTAATTATTACAATAATCAAGGTCAACTGATCCGAAAATATTTAGAACAGCCCGTGGAATTAGGCACATTAGCATCAACCGAGTTTGTCGTTCATCAGGACGATAGTAGTGGTGGTACTGGAGCTGCCTTTGTAGTGGAATGGATCGCGCAACATGCTGTTTCTACACCGGTGATTGAGTCAGTTATGATTAATACCAGTGGAAATCAAGGCGTGTCGTTTGTTAGTCCTGGCCGCATCATTCAGCAACGCGGAAATAGTAAGAATCCTGTTTAGGAATTCTCATGAGAATTTACTGGCTAGTAGGCACCAATACACCATCATTCAAATAAGCAATTTGATCGGCGAAGGACTCAATCCGGGGATCGTGAGTAGCAATGACGATCGTGCTGTTGTCATGTTTCGCTAACGTGCGTAATAGGTCGAGTACAATGCGGCCATTCTCAGCATCCAGAGCGGATGTCGGTTCATCGGCAATAATTAAGTTAGGATGTCCCGCCAAAGCCCGAGCGATCGCCACTCGTTGTTGTTGTCCACCCGATAATTCATAGGGAAAGCGATCGGCTAATTTTGCTAATCCCACGGTGGCTAAAAGCTGAAGGGCCTGCGTTTGAGCCATTTGACCCTGAATCCCTTTCAGATTCAAAATCACTTCAACATTTTCAATAGCTGTTAACGCCCGCAACAGGTTGCCTTCTTCCGACAAGAATCCCAAGTGTTGCCGCCGAAATTGGGTCAGCTGAGATCGCGACATCTGAGTAATCTCTTGCCCTAATAGAGTCACTTGTCCAGCAGTCGGAGTTAATAATCCAGCCAGGATCAGTAGTAAGGTCGTTTTGCCAACTCCCGATGGCCCCAGCACCATTTGAATCGTCCCCTGAGGCACAGTCAGGTTAATACCCCTCAGCACTGGAACTTGCTCAATCTGTGGGTTGAACACCATATTAATTCCTTGGGCGGCGATCGCAATGACTGGCGCTTCGCTGGCCTGACTGGAAGATTGCGGTTGCGATCGCGGGGGAAGAATTTGAGTCAACCGAGGTGCGGGGAAACTCATCATGTCTGAACTACTGCATGAGGGACGTAGCGATGCCTAATGTGCAGAGCCTCCTACTTTCTATTGTAGAGTTTGTTTGGTTAGCTAACCGTCATGCTTTGTTGCTCATGCTGCGGTTGGCCGAGGAGCAGCACAAGGAGACTATCCAGCAAGCGCTCTCGCTCCATCGGCACAATGTCACCACTCTGCAACACATCCCGCAGAATCACGAAATGAATCATCGTCCCAATGAAGGCACGCGCTGCCACTTCGGGGTCAGGTACTGCAATGTGGGGATGGGCAATCAAGAATTGCGTCAGCAAATCGATCGTCGGTTTTTCAATGTTGCGGACAAAGGCACGCGCCAATTCCGGGAAGCGCCCAGACTCGCCAATAATGATCCGTAGAAAGGTGAGAATTTGCGGATCACTCGCCACATTATCCAACATCCCGATCGCATACCGCTTGAGAAAACTTCTGGGTTCTTCATCTATTGAGGGCGGATTTTGCAACCGAAACACCTCTTTCTTATTCGCCATCCGTTGGATTAGGGCGGTAAATAAGGCCTCTTTGTCCGGGAAATGGCGATACACCGTAGCTTTAGACACTCCCGCCGCCGCGACGATTTTATCAATCCGTGCCCCCGCATAACCATGCTCTAGAAACTCCTGCATCGCTCCATTCAGGATGGTGGCTGTCTTTTCCGGTGATAACTCGCGTTCCCCACTCTTCACGATCGGCCTTCCTTGACTGAACTGACTGTCCTTTCATCATACCCTTGACATGACGAAACGAAACAGTTTAGTTTAGTTCTAAGAGAAACGAAACAGTTTAGTTTAGTCAAACGCCAATAGGAATTGAGCCATGCTGCAAAGTTCACTCGATAGTCTCTCTCAAAGTAAATCCCGGCGCTGGATGGGATTAGCCGCTACCGCTTGTTTTGTTGTGGCCGCCGGAGCAGGGTATGGAGTCTGGCGATCGCAATCCACCGCATCCAGCGAGAATTCGGGGATAGCAATGACAGCACTGCACATCAAAACGGTTACGGCCATGGGACGGTTGGAACCGCAGGGTGAAGTGATTCAACTGTCGGCTCCGACATCGAGTAGTGGGAATCGGGTGGATGAGTTGCGGGTGCAAACGGGCGATCGCGTTCAGGCGGGGCAGGTAATTGCGATTCTGGATAGCCGCGATCGGTTACAAGCGGCCTATGAGCAAGCCCAGGAAGATGTGAAGGTAGCGCAAGCGAAACTGGCGATTACCCAGGCCGGGGCGAAACAGGGAGAAATTCAGGCCCAACAAGCCGAGATTGAGCGATTGCAAGCGCAACGGCAGGGAGATATGCAGGCGCAGGCGGCAACGGTAGCCCGATTAAGCTCAGAACTGCAAAATGCAGAAGTAGAGTTTAGCCGCTACCAATCGCTGTATCAAGAAGGGGCGATTTCCGCATCGGATCTCGATCGCCGCCGATTAACGCTGGATACCACTCGCAAAAGTGTGGAAGAAGCGAAGGCGGTGTTAGCGCGAATTCAAACCACCAGTCCAGCCCAGTTAAGCCAAGCCCAAGCCAATCTGGATCGAATTGCTGAAGTGCGTCCCGTCGATATCCAGGCGAATCAAGCGGAAGTCGATCGCGCCATCGCGGCGATGAAACAGGCAAAAGCGAATTTGGAGCAAGCCTATGTGCGAGCGCCAATGGCGGGTGAGGTGTTAGATATTCATACCCACGCCGGTGAAGTCGTAGGCACAGATGGCATTGTCGAGATTGGCAATACTAAACGGATGTATGCGATCGCGGAAGTCTATCAAAGTGACATTAATCGGGTGAAGCCAGGTCAACGAGCGATCGTCACCAGTGATTCGATTCCCGGTGAATTAGTCGGGACGGTGGAGCGGATTGATTCACGGGTGAAGCGGCAAACTGTGGTGAACACGGATCCCAGTACGAATATTGATGGTCGAGTGATTGAAGTTCACATTGCCTTAGACAAAGCATCGAGTCAACGGGCCGCGAAATTTACTAACTTGCAAGTGACCACGGAGATTGCACAATGATGGGCTGGCTGCAAACAATCCAACGTCGGACGCCCTTGGGCTGGTTACAACTGAGTCGAGAACGGAGTCGTCTATTAGTCGCCTTGTCGGGAATTGCCTTTGCCGATGTGTTGATGTTTATGCAATTGGGCTTTCAAAATGCCTTGTATGACAGCAACACCAAAATGAGTCGGGCCTTAGATGCGGATATTATTCTCGTCAGTCCGCAAGCTCGCAATACTCAGAATTTATCCACCTTTTCCCGCCGCCGGTTGTATCAGGCGCAAGATATTGCTGGAGTAGAATCCGCAGAACCGTTTTATTCTAATGTGATTACCTGGAAGCATCCGGATACGCAGAAAGAAACCTCGATTCAGGTGATTGCGTTTAATCCCGATCGTCCAGCGTTGAACCTACCGGAAGTCAATCAACAACTGAATGAATTGAAGTTACCGGATCAGGTGTTGTTCGATCGCAAGTCGCGCGGCAATTACCAGGCGGCACTGGCCAAAATTGATCAGGGTCAGGTGGTCAAAACCGAAGTAGAACGGCGAACGGTAACTATTTCAGGGGCTTTTGCCTTAGGCGCATCTTTCGGATCGGATGGCATTTTGATTGCCAGCGACCAAACCTTCTTACATTTCTTTCCCAAACGCGATGCGGCGAGTGCCAGTCTGGGATTGATTCATGTTCAGCTGGGCTATGATGCCAAGCAAGTGGCCACGGAGCTGGATGCGTATCTACCGGATGATGTCCGAGTGTTGACGCATCAGGAATACATTCAGTTTGAAGAAAGTTTCTGGAAGAGTGAAAGCCCGATCGGCTTTATTTTCGGCATGGGCACAGGCATGGCTTTCGTGGTCGGAGTCGTGATTGTCTATCAAGTGTTGTCAACCGATGTGAATAGCCACTTGAAGGAATACGCCACGTTCAAAGCGATGGGCTATCGCAATCAGTATTTACTGGCGATCGTGTTTGAGGAAGCGCTGATTCTGGCCTTCCTAGGATTCATTCCCGGCTTTGTGTTGCCGATCGGTTTATATCGGTTAGCGGCAAAAGCCACCGCTCTGCCCATCTACATGACTACGGTGCGAGCCATTGCTGTGCTGATTCTCACCGTGATTATGTGTATGATTTCCGGCGCGATCGCTACTCGCAAACTGCAATCTGCTGACCCGGCTGATATGTTTTGAGGAACGTCTATGTCTGCTGTTATTTCGATTCACAATCTCAATCATTTCTTTGGTCAGGGCCAATTACGCAAGCAAGTCTTATTTGATGTCAATTTAGAGATCAATGCCGGAGAAATCGTGATCATGACGGGGCCTTCCGGTTCCGGGAAAACCACCTTGCTGACGTTAGTGGGGGGTCTGAGATCGGCACAATCGGGCCACTTACAAGTTTTAGGACAAGAGTTATGTGGTGCGAGTGCCGGTGAATTGACCTTAGCTCGCCGTCACAATGGCTATATTTTCCAGGCGCATAATTTGCATAACAGTTTAACTGCCTTGCAAAACGTCAAAATGGGCTTGGAGGTACATAACCAGTTATCTGTAGCAGAGATGCAGACTCAAGCAGCAGCGATGTTAGAGCATGTTGGGTTAGGCAATCGACTGCACTATTATCCCGATGATTTGTCGGGAGGACAGAAACAACGGGTAGCGATCGCTCGGGCCTTGGTTAGCCGTCCCAAGATTGTGTTAGCTGACGAACCCACCGCCGCATTAGATAGTAAATCGGGTCGGGATGTGGTGACGTTAATGCAGACCTTAGCCAAAGAACAGGGCTGCACGATTCTATTAGTCACGCACGACAACCGGATTTTGGATATTGCCGATCGGATTGTGACGCTGGAAGATGGCAAGTTAACCGGGAACTCAGTATTAGCGGCAGCTTAACGTCGTTAGATAATCGATCGCACGACGCCGCCATCCACCCGCAATGCTGCCCCATTGGTCGCCGACGATCGCGGACTAGCCACAAAGGCAACTAAAGCGGCAACTTCCTCAGTCGTGGCAAAGCGCTGCAATAGGGAAGAGGGACGCGTTTTCTGAAAAAACTCTTGCTCTACCTGAGTGGGACTCATATTCTGTTCTTTCGCTAAGCCTTGAATGAAGTCTTCTACTCCTTCCGATCGCGTCGGGCCAGGTAAGACCGAATTCACCGTGACATTCGTGCCGATCGTGGTTTCGGCTAATCCTCGGGCTAACGCCAATTGAGCAGTTTTGGTCACCCCATAATGAATCATTTCCGCTGGAATATTAATGCCGGATTCACTGGAAATAAAGATGATGCGTCCCCAGTTATTTTGCAACATCAGGGGGAGGTAATAGCGAGACAACCGTACCCCACTCATGACATTGACGTCCAGAAATTTCAGCCATTCATCATCTGCGATATCCGCAAAGGCTCTCGCCCCATAGATGCCCAAGTTATTCACCAAAATATCCACAGTTGGAACTTGCTGGAATAAGGTATTTGCCCCCTCCCCTGTGCCTAAGTCGGCAACCAAACCTTGCAGTTGAGCCGTAGGGGTTGTTTGCTTGATTTGATCGATCGCCGCATTAACGCGTTCCTGAGTGCGGCCATTAATAATCACCGTTACCCCTTCTTGTGCCAGGGTGGTGGCGATCGCCAGTCCAATTCCAGCCGTCGAGCCAGTAACCAAGGCGACTTTATGGGTTAATTGCAGATCCATATCAATTGATTACTCTTGGGTAACAACAACCTGAGCCGAACGGTCAGCGATCGGGTCAATCGGCTGACCACAGAAGACGGATATTGCTTGTGGTAACACCTGAAAGGTCGCGGGTGTGTATGTCGTAATTTCGCCATCGGTATTGATCGGCATGGGACGAGCCGTTTTCACAGTGATTGTCTGCGCTTGAAAGGCATCCACAAACGACCAGGAGGTATGATCGCCCGATCGCATCGTTGGTAGAATTGCCAAAAGCTGCCACCAATGTTGCAGATTGAGACTATACATATCAAAGTGATTGCTCTTAATGGTAGCCTCAGCCGTTACCGTCATTCCCCCGCCGTAATACCGCCCATTCCCAACCGCGATTTGAATCGTTTGCACTTGTTTCGGTGCACTGCCATCCAGAGACAGGGACGCCCAAAAGGGGCGCGATCGCCGGAGCGCTTGTAAGGCCGCGATCGGGTAGGCCATCACCCCCCAGCGTTGTTTGGTTTCCCGATTCAGGTTGCGAGTCACCTGCACACTGAGGCCAATGCTCGCAACATTAAAGAAATAGCGATCGTTAACCTGGCCGAGATCAATCTGTTCTAAGTGTCCGGCAGTCAGAATTTTACAGGCATCGGCTAACGTCGTCGGAATCCCTAACGTGCGGGCTAAATCATTCGCGGTGCCTAACGGCAGAATCCCCAATGGTAACTGGGTATCGAGCAATCCAGGGATCGCCGCATTCAGGGTACCATCACCACCCGCGATGACGACGCGATCGACCTGCGACTGATACCGCCGAATTAATTCTGGAATCTCCGATGCTCGTGATGGTGAGACTTTCACCCACTGCAAGCCACAGGCATCAAGTTGCGTGATCACGTCAGCTAACTTTTGTTGCGCCTGTCGCGCTCGGGAATTGACAACAAGCAGTGCTTTTCCCACTAATCGTTCCTCTGCATGATCGAATCCTGCCCCTTACTATGCCGGAATTGCTCTAGCAAATGCCTGTCTCGCCTGGTAGATTTTTTGCGAAGAGAATTGATCAGCTTCGCGATCGGGGATGAAGATTAGCTCAGAACAATCAGGCCACAGCTTGGGACTCGCGTTGGCTCCTTCTCACCATCGATTTAACTAGATAGCAAAATAGCCAATCATAGAACCAATTCAATTGTGAAGCGGATCAATGCTATTGTTGAACCAAACCATTCGATTGTCACGCCTGCCCACTCAATTGGTAGCGTTGCACCTACGAGGTTACTCTATGTTAAAAGTATTGTTCATAGAGCAAATTCAATTGTAAAGCGGCTCAATTCAGTAGTGGAGCCATTCCATTCAATCGTTGCCCGATCGCTTCAGTTATCAGCCGCCAGTTGTCCTATGGTGGCGCGATCGGCGGTATCGTGATTCTCTCTCATCCAAATCATTCTCGGATTATTAGCGAATCCCCTACCAACGAAGCTTAAGAAAGCGGTTGTCAATCAAGGGTGAGATCCCCCTCAACCCTCCTTCACAACGAAGGCTGCAAACTTCTGGCTCGGTTCCCCCCTGTTTTCCAGGCGTTACCCGTAGTTCAGATTTTCTCAGGAGTTTGTCATCTGCCATTACAATCCGATATATGACGCGATTGGGATGTTGGCAGATCCAGGTCTGGCACTATCCTGGAGTGATCTTGATTTTCGGGCGACAGTCGTTCCTTTCACTCAGCGGACAGACCTTCTGACCCACAGTGATTCACTGGGTGCCCCGATGCTCATCTGTAGGAGACGTGCGATCGCATGAGTTCGGATCAACTTGCTCAGACTATAACCTCAAAAGATTGTGCTACCGAATTAATGGACACGATCTTGCCAGTGATGCAATTTATCCGTACAGAAATGCGTAGTCAAAGCGCTTCATTGCTTTCTGTCCCCCAATTTCGGGTACTGGCCTTTCTCAATGTGCATCCGGGCGCGTCATTGTCTGATGTTGCCGAGCATTTAGGAGTAACCCGGGCCACCGCTTCAGCCATGACCGATCGCTTAGTTCAACGGGGATTTATCGATCGCGCCGAGCGTCCCCAGGAACGTCGTCATGTTGCCCTGAAATTAACGGAAGTAGGGTCAGCCCACCTGCAACAGAGCCAAGCAAACACCCGCGATCGCATTGCCACCTTATTAAATCAGTTGACTGAGGAACAGTTGTCTAACGTCTCTACAGGGTTGGGCATCTTAAAAGAAGTCTTTGCAGATGCAGAAATTGGGTAGGAACAGATCGTCTAAAATTAAATCCTTCTATTAAATGAAATAGTGGGTTTCCTGATACTATTTTGCAGGCTAAATCAACGGTTTGAGCCGCTCGATCGTTGCTCTGCCAGTAGTCATCAGGTCATTCTGCTCTTGCCCCAATTGCTTAACCTTAGCAGTTCACGGATTGCTATTTGCCTATCATGGATCGCAACTTGTCTTCATCCCGTTGGTTTCAATGGAGCCTGGTATGGGCCAGTGGTGCAATTTGGCTCACTGGACTTGGTTCTCCTGTTCAAGCACAATTAGTTCCTGACACCACCTTTGGCTCCCGATCGTCTACCGTTCATCAGACGGGCGATCGAGACACCATTCAAGGCGGCATTCGGGCTGGTGCCAATCTCTTTCATAGTTTCTTAGAATTCAATGTCGGCAGTGGTCGATCGGTTTATTTTAATGATCCCGGTGTTACCAACATTTTCACCCGCATTACTGGAACAAACCCATCCAAAATTGATGGTAAATTAGGCGTAGATGGCAATGCTAACCTGTTTTTACTCAATCGCAATGGTATTCTCTTTGGTGCAGGGGCTAGCTTAGATATTCGTGGTTCTTTTACCGCTACAACAGCCAATACGATTAAATTCTCAGATGGTAGTGAGTTTGGCACAACGGATCTAGTGACTCAACCATTGCTGACGATCGCAGTGCCGATCGGCCTACAGCGAGGTACGACTGCCCCACCAGCCAGGATCACCAACCAGGGGCAATTAACGGCTGGACAGGATTTAACGTTAGCCGCCGATCGCTTAGAACTACAGGGCAGCCTTCAGGCAGGGCGTGATCTCACTCTGCTGGCAACCGATACGGTACAAGCGCGGGATTCACCAACTCAACCATTTCTAGCCCAAGCGGGCCGAGATCTGACGATTCAAGGCGATCGTGGCATCGATATTCTGGCATTGAACCATCCCAATCCAACCCCATTCCAAAGCGGGGGGAATCTGAGTTTGATCAGTGATGGGGTGATTTCAGCTGATGCTCGGTTTCTTAGCCAGGGCAATTTTCAAGTGCGATCGCGCTCAGGCGAAGTAGCAACTCTCACCAGTTTGTTCGATCCAATCATTACCACAACCGGCGATGTCGATTTAGCCCTCAACTACACCGGGCCATCCTTGCTAATCGAAGCAGGGGGCAATGTGCGCATTCAAGGCACGGTCGATATTACCACTCCCGATACCACTGCTCCATTTAGTGGCGATGACACCATCCTCAATAATCAGGCCGGATTAATTGTGCGATCGGGGCAATCGACCTTACGCTACACCAATAATGATGGAGTAGTTGCCGGTAGCACCACGGGAGTTGGCATTGTCCCGAATCCAGGCATTACGTTACAAGGTGCTGTCACCACGGTTCCCAATGGCGTCGTCAGGTTAACCGCAGACCAAGGGGGAAGCATCAACACCCAAAGTATTGGCACATTACAAGGAGAGATTACCTTAACCAGTGCGGCTGACATCACCACCAACGGACAATTCCTGAATGTCGGCACCGATAGTGGCAATGCTGGCACCCTGCGTTTAACCGCCCCCAATGGCAACATTACTGTCGGCAATCTCCTGGCTTATAGCGATGATGATGTGACCTTGGGGGGTGGCGGTGATATCGCTGTCACCGCAGGCGGTAGTGTTATAGCTGATGCGATTAGTACCTGGTCAACCTTTGGAGCCGGGGGAGATCTTAGCATTACGGCAGGTCAGGCGATCGTGGCTCAAGATCTCCTCACCTACAGTTACTTTGGCGATAACGATAGTGGCGATCTAACGCTCAATTCGGGTAGCACAGTCACCTTTAACAATATCGATACCAGCAGTGAAAATGGGCTGGCTGGTGATGTCAGAATCACAGCTCGCACTGATTTAACGGCTAGCGGCGTGACCGATGTGAGTACCTATGGCAGCGGTCAGGGGGGCAACATCGTTGTGCAGGCAGGCGGCGATATTCATTTGTTAGGTGACTCCGCTTGGCAGAATGATACCTTTGCTTCCGGCAATGCGGGCAATACGTCGATCACCGCCCGATCGTTATTTTTGGCAGATGGCGCTCAGATTCGCAGCAGTAGCCGTTCCGATGCCAGTGGCAACGGGGGCAATATCACCATTAACGTTGCAGACCGCACTCAACTCTCTGGAGTGGGCACCGGCGATCGACCCAGTGCGATCTTTTCCTTTGCCGATCTGTACTCCACCGGCAACGGGGGCAATATTACCCTGAACACAGGTTCCCTCACCATGCGAGATGGCTCAGAGATCTTAGCCAATCATTTTGGTGAAGGCGTGGGCACACGGGCAGGCGATATTACCATTCGGGCCACCGGATTAGTTAGCCTGGAAGGATTTCGCGTTCGCACCGCTGAAGCAGATAGCCCTGGCACTGGCATTGCCAGCAACGTTAGCATCGGATTCAATAGCACTCGTGGAATCAATCGGCAGGGTGGCACGATCGATATTCAAGCCGGTGGATTAGAACTACTTAACGGTAGCTATCTTTCCAGCAGTCTGGAATTTGGCGCGAATGGGCAGGGCGGTAACATTCGACTGAACATTAACAATCAAGGTACACCCGGAGATGTCGTGATCGCCGGTTCCGCCACGCGTGAAAGTGGCATTTTCAGCCGCACCACCACTCAGAGTGTGGGCAATGGGGGCAACATTCAAATTCATGCGGGCAATTTGTCATTGCAGAACTTTGCCACGATCGGGGCAGAAGCCAATGGTAATGGTGACGGTGGCCACATCAGTTTAAATACCACAACTGTATCGGTAGGAAATCGCTCCACTATTAGCGCCGAAACGACTACAGCAGGCAATGCAGGCCAAATTAATCTGTTGAGCGATCGTCTCACTATCACAGACGGCGGGCAGATTCGCACAAGTGCAAGTGGGACGGGGCAAGCCGGATCAATTACGTTAGGGACGGCAACTCAACCGATTGCGCAAGTGACATTGAGTGACCGAGGCAGCGCCATTTTAGCCAATACTGAGGCTGGAACCAGTGGCAACGGTGGCAATATTGCTTTGTTCACCAACAACCTATCTGTAACCAATCAAGCTCGCATTTCGACCGAAACAGCTGGACAGGGCGATGCGGGTAGTGTTACCGTCCAGGCAACAGGGAATGTTAACGTAGCTAACGGAACGATCGCCACTGGAGTGACCAGGGATGCCACCGGCAATGGCGGCGATCTGACTTTGTCTGCGCGATCATTAACCTTGACGAATCGAGGGCGGGTGCAAACGCTCACCCGGGGAACAGGCAATGCTGGCGATATTCACATTCAAACCACAGATGACCTTACGATCGCGGACACCGGTAGTGGGATTATCTCAGGTAGCAGCACTCCAACCGAACGGGGCATCGGCGTTGGGAATGGGGGAAATATTGACTTAACAACGGACACCCTACGCATCTTCAATAGTGGGATGGTGAGTGCATCAACCTTCAGTGACGGTCGCAGTGGCAACATTGATGTGATTGCCAGGGTTGTTGAACTGACCAGTCAGGGAGGCTTATCTGCCACGACGGAAAGCCGAGGGGATGCGGGCAGTATTACCGTGAATGCGCGAGATCGTCTACTGATTTCCGGTAGCCCAAGTGGTTTGTTTGCCAACACCGGGTGGATTGGTGGGCAGCAAGCGACAGGGAATGGCGGCAACATCGTAGTTAACACAGGCGAATTGTTGATGCAAGATGGAGCCAGAATCAATGTCGGGAGCCGGGGACTGGGAACAGGCGGCGATATTCAACTAACGGCTAATCGAGTCATCTTGCACGATCGGGCGACGATTTTTGCTGAAACCGCCAGTACTCAGGGCGGCAATATTCAGATACAAGTGCGGGATTTACTCCTCTTGCGCCACAACAGTTTGATTTCTGCCAGTGCCGGAACGGCGCAAGCGGGGGGCAATGGCGGTAATATTCGGATCAACGCTGGCTTTGTTGTCGGCGTTTTGTCAGAAAACAGTGATATTACCGCGAATGCCTTTACCGGCAATGGCGGACGGATTGATATTACAACTCAGGGCATCTTTGGGTTACGATTTCAACCCCATCTGACCCCCTGGAGTGACATTACCGCCAGTTCGCAATTCGGCATTAACGGGATCGTCACATTGAATACGCCCAATGTCGATCCGAGTCGGGGATTAGTTCAATTACCCACGGACGTGACCGATTCCAGTCATCAAATCACGCAAACCTGCTCGGCTCAAGAACGCCGGAATAGCTTTGTAATTACGGGACGGAGTGGGGTAGCGCCTGATCCCACGGAGGTGCTGAATCAAACTATTGTTTGGCAGGGCGATGGTGGTAGTGAGAACGATCGGACAGATAGGGGAGATGGGAACGGGGAAGGGGTTGTGCCGGATTTGACAACGATCGTTGAGGCCACGGGTTGGCGCCGGAATTTGGATGGTTCGATTTCTTTGATTACAGATACAACGTCTACAGCGCCTGCGATCGCCGTACAAACGTGCCAACCTGTTCCAGCGGGAGAAGAATAGTAATATGCCGAATTGGATGATTAAACGCTGGAAAACCTGGATGACTAAATGTTGGAAAACCCGATGCGGTCAATTCCTGCTCTGTAGTTTGTTGGGGCTGCTGTTTGTCCTGGGGTTGCCCTTGCTCCCAGCGATCGCTCAACTCCCAGCGATCGTCAATCTTAATTCGGCCCAAGATTTGAACCAACAAGGGCAGCAATTACTCGAGCGGGGTAATCCCCAGGCAGCATTGGAGCATTGGCAGGCCGCAGAGCAGTTTTATCGGCAAAGTGGTGATCAGGAGGGCACGATCGGGGCTCAGCTCAACCAGGCAAAGGCATTACAAGCATTAGGATACTATCGTCGGGCCCGTACCCTCTTAACTCAGGTAACAGCGACTCAGCGGCAACAAGCTGACTCCTCACTTAAAGCCAACACGTTGCTGACATTAGGCAATATTTTGCGACTGATGGGGGAGTATGAGACCTCCCATCAAGTGTTAATTGAGAGTTTGCGGATTGCACAACAGGTTAACTCCCTGCCAGACATTCAGGCGGCCTATTTGCATCTTGGTAATACCTTATTGGCTCAGCAACAACTTCAACCTGCTTTAAATTACTTTCAACAGGCCGCCACGATCGCCGCGCCTCTACAAGTTTCTGCCCAGCTTCGCCAACTGCGATTGCTGCAACAACTCGATCGCCGTTCCGAAGCCGCTGCTTTAGTACCCCAAATTACCACGCAACTGGAAGCTCTGCCCCCTGGTCAATTGGCAATCTATGGACGGATTGAATTAGCTGAATTAATTGGACAGGCAACCGCTCTTACCAACCAGCAAACATTGTCAGCCGCCCAACTGCTGATGACGGCAGCTCAGCAAGCCCAACAGTTAGGCGATCGTCGGGGCCAGTCCTACGCGATCGGGCGACTCGGACATCTGTATGAGCAAACTCACCAATGGCCAGAAGCACAACGGCTGACTCAGGAAGCTCTGGAAATCGCCCGCATGATCAATGTGCCCGAGATTCTCTATCAGTGGCAGTGGCAAATGGGACGGATTTTGCGATCGCAGGCCGATTTGACAACCGCCACTCAGGCTTACACGGAAGCCGTCAAAACCCTGCAATTCCTCCGCAATGATTTAGTCGCGATCGGGCAGGATGTGCAATTCTCCTTCCGCGATCGAGTCGAGCCGGTATATCGAGAACTGGTGGATTTGTTGTTGCAACCATCCGCCACCCAAGCGGAACTGAAGCAAGCCCGTCAAGTGATCGAATCCCTACAACTAGCCGAGTTAAATAACTTTTTCCGAGAGGCATGTTTAGATGCTACTGCTCGTCCGATCGATGAAGTAGACCCAACTGCCGCCGTCATTTATCCCGTCATTTTGGCCGATCGCCTGGAAGTAATTCTGTCCTTACCGGGGCAACCCCTCCGGCACTATGCTACCGCCTTACCCCAGGCAGACATCGAAGCTGGCATTGAGCGAATGCAAACCTCACTCCGCCAAACCTCGTTTACAAAAGAACGGCTAGCAGCAGCCCAGCAGATTTATCAATGGTTAATCCAACCGATCGCGGCTGAACTGAAGCAGCAGCAACTGACCACCCTCGTCTTTGTGTTAGATGGAGCATTCCGCAGTTTGCCGATGGCGGCCTTATATGACGGCAACCAGTACTTAATTCAGCAGTACCAGATTGCGTTAGCGCCAAGCTTGCGATTACTCAGTCCTCGACGGCTACAGCGCGAACAAATTCATGCCTTAGTCGGTGGGTTGAGTGCAGGAACTAGCAAAGCAACACCCTTACCAGGAGTGCGACAGGAGGTCGAGGAGATTAGCCGCCAGATTCCAGCCCAGGTTTTATTGGATCAGTCGTTTACAGTAACCGCTTTAAAGGCTCAGGTGCAAACAGCTCCATTCAATGTGGTGCATCTCGCGACCCACGGACAGTTTAGTTCTAAAGCTGAAGATACCTATATTCAGACCTGGGATGGCCAGTTAACGATTAATGATCTTCAGAGTTTACTGAATCAACGATCGCTGACGGATGTAGAGCCGATTGAATTATTGGTTCTCAGTGCTTGCCAGACTGCCGAAGGTGATAATCGAGCCACCCTCGGTATGGCTGGTGTCGCCGTGCGCTCAGGGGCACTCAGTACGTTAGCCACCTTATGGACAGTGAATGATGCCTCTACTGCCGCCTTTATTGCTGCCTTTTACAAATCGTTAACCCAGCCGAATATGAGTAAAGCTCAAGCAGTGCAGGCGGCTCAACTGACTCTGATTCAGTCTCAGGAGTTTAAACACCCATTTTACTGGGCACCCTTCATCTTAGTGGGGAATTGGTTGTGAGATCACTGAAATCTGGGCTGAATTAGGTTAATACAGTCGTTACCTCCCAAAAAGAAAAAACGATTTTGCTGATTCGCGATCGTGTGCAAATGACAAGAGGCAAACATCAAGCAACTTAACAGTTTGTGATGTTTAATGGCTCACTTGAGGAAACTGAGATGAAACGGATTACTTACCCCCATCAACTATCTGTAGGAACTGGACTGCTACTAGCGGCAATCGCCAGTGGATTACTAGCCCCGATCGCTCAGGCTCAATTTGGTTCACCTGCCGGACAGGGGACTCCCAAAGGCACTGCCGGTGGTGGATCACGTCCGGCGACCCACCTCGTTTGTTTACAACGAGCAG
>DATNPU010000391.1:0-3248 GCA_036703105.1 Microcoleaceae cyanobacterium | reverse complement strand
CCATCGTCCTAAGCCTTCCAAAGCTGTGCCACGGTTGAGATAGGGATCAGGAGCTTGGGGCGCCAACTCGATCGCTTTCTGATAATCTGCCAAGGCACTTTCTAACTTGTTTTGGCTAACTTTAGCATTCCCTCGATTACTCCAGGCTGCGGGATTGTCGGGAAACCGCTCGATTAACTTTGTCCAATAGGTTTCAGCCGTTGGGAAATCCCCTTCGTTAGTTGCTTTGAGCGCTTGACTAGATAGCTCGTTCAATTCCTGAAACAAATCCAGAACCGATGGCTGACTCACCTCAGGGACTGTTTCAGTCGGAGGAGATTCTGCTGCGATCGCGGCGGGGGGTACTGACCACAACAGCACAACCAATAGCAAAGCCAATAAGGAGTTCAGGATTCGAGATACCATAAGCACCTATAGGGAAAAATGAGTTCAGGGTGAAGGAAATTGAGGAGATAGGGAGGATTACAACAGGGATAACTGGCTGTCAGGCGGTTGGTAGCCTAGATGTTTCCAGGCCGCAGCTGTGGCAATTCGTCCGCGGTGAGTTCGGTTTAGATAACCAATTTGGAGCAGGTAGGGTTCGTACACTTCCTCGATCGTCTGGGCATCTTCACCTGTGGCGGCGGCCATTGTCTCTAAGCCTACTGGCCCACCATTAAAGTTTTCGATCATCACACTGAGTAAGCGGCGATCGGTCCAATCTAACCCACAGGGATCGACATTAAACCGCTCTAAGGCTTCAGCCGCGATCGTTTGAGTGATTACCCCAGTGGCTTTGACCTCTACATAATCCCGCACTCGCTTCAACAACCGATTGGCAATCCGGGGTGTTCCCCTGGCCCGCCGAGCAATTTCACTGGCCCCATCCGGGCTAATCGGTGTACTCAGCAGCATTGCTGTCCGCAACACAATCTGGGTGAGTTCTTCCTGCTCATAGAAGCGTAGGCGTTGAATCAAGCCAAAGCGATCGCGTAGCGGTGAGGTCAATGCTCCTACACGGGTGGTGGCACCGACTAAGGTAAAACGTTGTAAAGGCACCGATCGAGTGCGGGCACTAGAGCCTTTGCCAATCATCACATCGAGCCGAAAATCTTCCATCGCCGGATAAAGAATTTCTTCCGTAACCTTAGGCAGACGGTGAATTTCGTCAATAAATAGCACATCTCCCGGTTGGAGATTGACTAACAACCCAGCGATATCCCGAGGCCGTTCCAGGGCTGGAGCCGTAGTAATTTTGCAGCCCACCCCCATTTCGGCGGCCAGGATCAGCGATAACGTAGTTTTGCCTAAACCTGGCGGCCCATATAGCAACAGATGATCTAACGATTCATTTCTGGCTTTAGCAGCTCGGATCGCGATATCCAAGACTTCCTTCAAATCTTTCTGGCCAATATATTCTGCCAAGCGGCGGGGCCGTAAGCTCTCTTCTGGTTGGCCGTTTTCCTCCGGTTTGGCTTCGGGTTGCAGGAGGGGCTCTGTGGCAGCAGGCGATTTTTGGGCAACCGATCGCGCCCCTGTGACCTCAGCAGTTGGTTCAGGGGTATTAGCCGTTGATAACGCTGCCGACGGTTCTTGTTCGTTAGAATCGGCAGGCTGTTTTTTGGAGGAGATTATTGCCATACTCGTAAATCATACCCAGAGATTCCCGAAGATGACAGTTGAGTCTGTATTCAATATCCCTGAAGCGATCAGTTTTGAGCAGGCGATCGCCGTCACGCAAGCCTTACTAGAACAGATGGAACAGGAGGAACTATCCACCTCTGAAATTGAGCTAGTTCTCCGAGCCTTGGTCAGTACAGAAAATGGGGCACGTGGCTTTTTTGTTACCTATTTAAGCGACGATCGCCCGTTTGCTGATCAGCCAGCTCCCGCTGTAATTGCTGCTTTAAAAACTGCACCCCAAGTTGTATCACCATTGCTGATCAAAAACTTGGCTATGTCTACCGCGATGGCGATTACCCATCGGCGCAACCAGCATGAGGAACTGGCCCAAGGCTCCGATCGAGTCAGGTCAAGATCGGCTCAGTTAATTCAACTCCTCCAATTACCAGAGCTGCAAACCCAAGCTCAGGCTCTGCTGCACAGCATTCAAACCGGAACCGGAGACTATCAAGCGTTTTTGGACCGTTGGAGCTATGATACCGAGCAACGACAGGCGATCCACCAGACGTTGGAACAAACTGGCTTGAGTTAAGAGTCTGCATAGTTGGGCGATGTGATTAATCGATCACTAGCTCCAATTAGTGATAGCATCCATAGTCTGCTCTTCACGAATGATCTGCTGAATCCTGGCGATCAACGCGACCTCATTTGAGTGGGTAGTTGACATCGGTACCGATACCAGAGATTTTAGATCAGCAATTGTAACCAGACCCATTAGCATCTATTCCGGCATGGCTATTTCAGTCGAGGGAACTCCTTCTTTATCCGAAGCACAGCGCTATTGGGATTTGCTGTATGTTTTGGTACAACGCAATCTGAAGGTGCGGTATCGCGGCTCGTTTCTGGGAGTGTACTGGTCACTTCTCAACCCTTTATTTATGACGGGCCTGTATACAGCCATTTTTGGAGCTACATTTGCTGCGTATTACGACAATTCGGTACTCAACTATCTGCTGGCAGCGTTTACTGGCCTGGTTGTCATCAACTTTTTCTCTGCGTCAACGGCTCAAGCTCTTACGAGTGTGGTTGGTAGCGGTTCGTTGTTGAACAAAGTTCAGTTGCCGATTAGCATCTTTCCCATTTCCGTGATTGCAGCGAATGTCTTCCAGTTTGCTTTAGGTTCCCTACCATTGTTGCTACTGGTTGCCATCTTTCGCTCTCACAATCTGACTCATTTACTGCTGTTACCGATTCCCCTCCTATCGCTCGCTCTGGTCAGTTTAGGAGTGGGGTTCCTGGTCAGTGCTTTATATGTCTTCTTCCGTGATCTACCTTACTTCTACGAATTAGTGGTGTTTGTGCTTTGGATCAGTAGTCCCGTATTTTATCCATCTGCGATCGTAGATCCGCGCCTCAAACCACTGCTCAGCTTAAATCCTCTTTCACCTATTATTGAGAGCATTCGCCAAATTGTGCTCTCTGGACGCTCTCTTGACTACCATCTGATTTTTGGGGCATTTCTCAGCAGTCTGGTTATTTTGGGGCTGGGCTGGTCTTGCTTTCAGTGGTGGCGATCGCAGTTTATGGACTTGCTCTAGATGGAAGTTATTCGCCTGGATAAGGTCTCGTTGTCCCGCCGAACTCAA
>DATNPU010000389.1:0-4794 GCA_036703105.1 Microcoleaceae cyanobacterium | reverse complement strand
ATAGCAGTTTAGCCAAGCGCTATCAGCGTCAACTCCAGTTTGCCCAAGTCACGGGGGATGTTCTGGCCATTCAAACGATCACGCAGTCCCTCAACCAATCTCTCGATCAAGCGATCGCTGATTTAGAACAAAGCTTGACCTTAGCTCATCAACAACAAGACAGGGTCAATGAGCTGCGAGCTTTATTGAATTTAGTGACGCTATTTCCTTACCGCAATACTAATCCTGAAACAGCGAAGGCCCGGTTACAACAGGCTGAAGAATTGTTCGATCGCCTACCCGACTCGCAAGAAAAAGCGTTTGTAGCGATTCATCTGGCGACCTTATGGCAACTCATTAGCACTCCCTCCGCGCTTACTGCCAGTGATGCCCTAACTCGGTGTAGCCAGCTATCCAGTCATGCCACAGCCGTCGAGCCACTATTGCACCAGGCGATCGCTATTGCTCAACGCATTCAGGATTCTCAGTCTGCCGCCTTTGCTTTAGGACGATTAGGACACTTGGCCGAATGCCAACAGCAATATACCCAGGCATTAAGTCTGACTGAGCAGGCACAACTTGCCGCCATCACCGCAGAACATCGTTACCTCTGGGAGTGGCAAGCAGGCCGGATTTTACAGGCAACCGGACATCTACCAGCCGCGATCGCCGCCTATGAAACCGCTGTCCATACCTTGAGTACCTTGCGGGCCGATATTGCGATCGCCAGCCGCGATTTTCAGTTTGACTTCCGAGACACGGTAGAGCCGATCTATCGGCAACTGACGGCATTGTATCTTTCTCAAGACCAGCTGCCCATCGCTCACCATCAGCCGGAGGGAGATACCCAAACGCGATTCTCAGAGGCCCAGATTGCCAACGCTCCCACCCCGATCGACGCTGCTCTAAAAACCATTGACAGTTTACGTCTGGCAGAACTGCAAAACTATTTAGGTGATGAATGTTCGTTTACCATCTTTCCTAAGCCAATTACGTTAATTAATGCTCAGACGGCCGTTCTCAGTTCAGTGATCCTCGACGATCGCGTAGCCGTGATTCTGTCTCTTCCGCAAACTCAAGCCGATCGTACCAGTAGCCTACAGTCGCAAGTGTATTGGCTACCTGCCAGTGCCACAGAGGTCACGACGACGCTCAACCAGCTCCGGTTACAACTAGAAAAGCGCTCCGATCTGGCAGATACCTATTTAAAGTCTGCTCAACAAGTTTACGACTGGCTGATTCGGCCCTTTCAGCAATCGCTGCAAGCGGCTAGCATTGATACCCTTGTGTTCATTCACGATGGTTTATTCCGCAGTATCCCAATGGCGGCGTTGCATGATGGTAAGCAATTTTTAGTTGAACACTATGCGATTGCTAGTACCCTGAGCCTCACCCTAGTTGATCCGACCGAATTACATCATGCGGCGTTACGGGTGTTGGGGTTTGGGCTGACCGAACCCGCGATCGTGAATGACACCACCATATTTGAAGCTCTCACCTCGGTGAAATCTGAAATTGATAGCATCCAAACCATTTTTCCTGGGAGTCGGGGCTTTGTGGATGAGGCCTTTACCACAACGCGATTACAGCAAGAATTAGCCCAAGGCACTTATCCGATTGTGCATTTGGCTACGCATGGTAAGTTTGGGATTGATGCCCGTGAAACCTACTTAGTGACTGGTGGCAAGCAACCCAACCGCCAGCATCCCAGCCAGTCAGCCGCCCGACACTTGTATAACGAGAAGCTGACGATCAATCAGTTGTATCAAATCATGCGTAGTATGCCGTCAAGCAGTCGAGTGGATTTGTTGGTGCTCACCGCGTGTGAAACCGCGATCGGCAGCGATCGCGAAGCTTTAGGCATTGCTGGATTGGCTCTACAGGCTGGAGTACAGAGTGCAATTGCCTCTCTCTGGCAGGTCGACGATCGCTCCACAGCCAAACTGATTACGCAGTTCTATCAGGAGCTACAGCACGAGAATAGTCGGGCAAAAGCCTTACAAGTTGCTCAGAAAGAGTGGTTAAGTCAACACCCTAATAGTCACCCTGGCTACTGGGCCGCCTTAATCCTGGTCGGCAATTGGTTATAACGGTCATAAATCTGTAATTGAATCAAGGTTAATCTGCGTAATGCGATCGCGGCCTTGCCGTTTCGATTCATATAACGCCATATCAGCGGCTTGCAATAGATTATCCAACTGCTGCTGTAGTGATGGAATGCAGGTTGCAATGCCAAGACTAACGGTGACATAAGGGGCAACAGACGAGCGGCAATGAGGAATTTGCAGTTGGTGTAGGCGGTGACGAATCCGTTCAGCAACACGTAAAGCCCCGATGGGATCGGTCTCTGGCAAAATCACGACAAATTCTTCTCCCCCATAGCGAGCCACTAAATCGCCAGGACGGTTAATCGCCTGGGTTAAGACGTTGGCAAACTGCTTGAGGCATTGATCGCCCATCGGGTGTCCGTAGGTATCGTTGTAGGCTTTAAACTCATCCAAATCAGTTAATACCATTGACAATGGCTGTTGCGATCGCTCACACCGGCGCCACTCAAGTTCAAAAACTTCGTTGAAATATAACCGATTTGCCACCTGAGTTAAACCATCCATATAAGCTTGCTGGCGAAGTTGCTGCTCCAACTGCTTAATTTCACTAATTTCCATTAACACAACCCCTACTTGAGTTGGCGTTTGAGCTGAGTTCAAGATTGGAAAATAAGTTGCTAACCAGGTTTGTAGTGAGTTGTCTTGGCGTTGAAGTTTATTGTTCTCCTCGCGATTCAAAATCGGTTGTCCAGTGCTTAAAACGTGGCGATAGATTGGTTCGAGGTCAGAAGCTAAGTCAGGTCGGATCTCACGGATTGATTGACCAATATGAGATTCGGCAGACAGGTTATGCATCGCTGCCATTAGGGTGTTTACCCGGACATATCGCAAATCACGATCGACAATGCCGAGTCCCACTGGAGCCACAGAAAAGAAACCATCCAAAATAGCCTGGCTTTCCTGCAGTTGAGCTGTGCAATCGCTGACTTGCTGCTCCAGACCTAACAATGTCTTTTCCAAATTCAATTCAACGGCTTTTTGGGCATTTAGAGCACCACCTAAAACCAGGGTTGAAACGGAGCAAGCCGTAATGAAAGATTGTAAGATTACCAAAGAATAAGTTGTAGAATTCCCGACAAAGACGCTCCAGTTATGGGCTGTACTGACGATCGCAATGATGGCAATCAGGCTGACTAAAGCACTGGTCGCAAAATTACCCAAACGAACTCTAGACCAAATCAGCACGAGCAGCAACACATATTCAACTGGATAGCCTTGCCCAAAAACTAACCAGCAGAGACCCAGCGTCATACCCAAAATTCCAATCACATCTTTGCGAAGGTGAGGACGCATTGATGCAGCTGTTTTTGGCCAGAATAGCAAGGTTGGCGTAAATACAATGATTGCTGCCATGACTGACGATCACCACATAAGCAAAGAAATCCCGTAGTTTGACCAAGGTACAATGCCTACCAAAGACGACACTGTAATACCAATCAAAGCAGAGAACATCGACGCGAGAACAGCCGCCACAATGCAACTAATGGCGGCCTTCGTTCGATCTAAGGACGGTGGGGCATGGGTGAGCCAATAGATAATGACCACACCAATCACAGGTTCTAAGCTGCTCGCTAATGAACAAGCAATAATCGAAATGATGTCACTGGCAGCGGACCACGGTAGTGTCATGGTTAGGCTGTTCCACACCATGAACACGATCGAGCCAAGTGCGATGCCGGGTAATGCCCACCGCCCAAACCAAATAACAAAAGCGAAGGCAAAACCAGAGGGAAACCAAACCGCTGTCACTTGGCCGGGTAACGTTGTAAACACTAGACTTAGCTTTGCTGTGATAGCATAAACACACGCAATTACTAGCGTTCTCAGAAGCAACTCTAATTGTACGTTTTCACGGAAAATGGCGCGGCTTTCAAATTCATGGCGCGGCACCGTAAAGCGTAAAATCTTATCAGAGTGAGGATTTCATCATTTTTGCCACCTCAGAGCCCTTCAGAACTTACTAGATCTCACTATCAAATTCGTGGCGCGATTTTTTTATCCTATAGAAATAAATTCTTTAGCTACTGCAACTTAAGCCTCTAAACGCTTTCAAATTCGTGGTGCGAATTTTTGATCACTCAAACTTCTACTGCATGAGGCTTTTAAGCTTAACAGAGCGATAAATCTTAGCTGACAACGGTAGGCCATTTTCAAGCAGAAATTTATGCTCTCAAGTGTTTTCAAATTAATGGCGCGAATTTATTTTTCTGAAACCTCATCATATGGAAAGTTTTAGGTTTACGGCTTAGATAACTTTCATGCCGAGAGATATATTACAACTAGGAATGCGATCGCTTCCCTGTCAATGCTCTCTTAAATATAGAAGGACTGCCGACGGAGCGAGATCGAGGGTTGTTTGGAATGTGTTCGTACACCAGGGTTACGGGAACGAGGACATATTTGTCCGAAGGCAAATTACGGGTTGGAATGTTTCTGAACATTCAGCATCTGCATGGGAATGATAAGCCAGAGGCAATTCTACTGGAAAGGTTTGCGAAAATTTTCGCAAGGTTGAGTTGGGAATTGCTTTCCATAAGTGTTTTATGATCCGTGGTCGATTGCACATGCTCGTGCAACTGACACGCTTCTATACTTGAAGATAGGCGAAGATTCTCACTTTGGGTCTAGTACAGCATTGTGGCTAGGTGATGGAACGGACATTTAGCTTAAGATTCATCTCATAGTTAGGCGTCTAGGGCCTTAAGAT
>DATNPU010000384.1:0-3355 GCA_036703105.1 Microcoleaceae cyanobacterium | reverse complement strand
AAAAATGTTACTCAAAGCTCTTAGTGCGCCAGGGAACTGGATCAACGGATTGCCCCTGGACATATAACCCCCAATGTAAATGAGGGCCGGCCGCCGCTCCGGTTGCTCCTACTGCTCCAATCACCTGTCCAGCATTGACCATGTCTCCTTCTTTGACATTAATACGGCTCAAATGCAGAAAGATACTGACGACTCCTTGCCCGTGATCGATCCCAACGACATTGCCGTTAATCTTGAACCCTTGGGCTTCTCGACCCACTAGAGCGACTCGTCCGGCGGCGGGAGCAATCACAGGAGAACCATATCCCCCCGCATAGTCTACCCCACGATGGTAGTAGTCTTGAGCAAATTTGCCGTTGTAATATCGCTGCACACCGTAAATAGTGGTAATTTCTCCCTGATTAGGCCGGAGAAAAGCTCCATTCCAGAATTTTTGTGGTGTTACTAACTTTTTAAAGGCATCTACCAGATTAAATTCATAGTCTGAAATATCTTCATCTTTGCCCGGAGGTAGCCAAATCGACTGGGTAGGAAAACTGCGTTTCTGTAAGGCCACGGTTACAGTTTGGGTTTGGCCTTCTCCGGACACCTGAATTGGCAATTTGCCTGGCCGATCGAGGGGAGTAGTCGGCAGCAGTGCCCGGAAGCGGTTCGCTCCAATTAAGAAGGTTTGGTAAGTTTGCCCACCGAGAGTGACGGTTGGGGTAGCACTAATGGCTGGATTGTCGTATGCCGCTACGACGGTTAACGTGTCGCCTAACTGTGGATTAGTTGGCGTTACCTGTACCTGCAAGGCCTGAGCGGGCAGAGCTGCGGCTAACGTGATTGTGGTACCCGCTAAGCTAGCCAGCGTTGCGGCCCAGGTTGGAAAAGATGGCCCAAATATGGCAAACAGCGATCGGGGTAAGGAATGCCGTTTAGTCAGAGGTTGGCTCACAGGAAAAATACTGGTCATCGGTCACTCAAAGAATAAATGCTGTGGGCGTCGAGATAAAGCCGTAGGGTCGAGTAGAGGCTACAGGTGGGGCATCTCTTTTTATACTCTTCATTCTTTACTCTGTAACCTCTGCTCGATCCGTCAGAAACAAATCTTGCTGATGGTTTCCTGTGATCTAAAAAACTTTGTATTCTGAAGTTTATAACCTGTAATACTTTTCTTAATATCCGTAAAAATCTGTGCAAGAAGACTTTAGGCTAATTGTTGATTTGGTCTTGGTGCTAGCAGCGGCGGCAGCAGGTGGTTTATTCGCGGCATTATTGCGACAACCGATTCTGTTGGGCTACTTGCTCGCTGGCATAATCGTAGGCCCAACTGGATTGGGGCTGATTAAAGAACTGGTGCAAGTAGAGACATTAGCTCAGTTCGGAGTTGCTTTCTTATTATTTGCCTTAGGGGTTGAATTTTCATTTTCAGAACTAAATAAAGTCAAAACAATTAGTTTGGGTGGGGGCGCTCTGCAAATTGCGCTCACCATTTTAATCACAGCCCTAGCTGCTTTGGGAATGGGCTGGGTAACTTCCCCCGCTCAAGGGGTGTTTCTGGGAGCCATTCTGTCTCTATCCTCTACGGCAGTGGTGCTGAAGGGGTTGATGGAACGTAATGAAACCGGAACGCCACATGGGCAGGTGATGCTAGGAATTCTGGTGGTGCAAGACCTGGCATTGGGCTTAATGCTGGCCGTGCTCCCCGCCCTAGATAAACCGGTAGAGGAGATTGGGCTAGCGGTTGGTTGGGCACTGTTGCAGACTGGCTTGTTTGCCTTGGGCGCGATCGCGGCGGGAATTTGGGTGATTCCCTCCTTACTCCGGCTACTGGCGCGGACGGAAAGCCGGGAACTGTTTTTGTTAGGGGTGGTTGCCCTGTGTTTAGGCATTGCTTTGTTGACCGAACACATGGGGCTATCGATCGAAATGGGAGCATTTGTCGCCGGACTAATGATCTCTGAAGTCGAATATGCTGACCAAACCCTGACTTATGTAGAGCCCCTGCGGGATATTTTTGCCTCACTATTTTTTGCGGCGATCGGCATGCTGATCGATCCTGTGTTCCTCTGGAACAACCTGGAATTGATCCTGGGCTTGGTGGCGTTGGTATTTGTCGGCAAGTTTCTGATTGTCACACCCTTAGTTCGCTTATTCCGCTATCCGCTCCGTACAGCTTTGATTACCGGATTAGGACTAGCGCAAATTGGTGAGTTTTCCTTTGTGTTAGCCAGTGAAGGCCAATCGCTTGGATTAGTTTCCCGTCGGGTCTATCTGCTAATTCTGGGGACAACTGCCGTAACGTTGGTGTTGACTCCCTTTGTCTTGCGGTTAGTGTCACCGTTGTTAGACTGGGCAGAATCGATTCCCTGGCTGAAGTCCTATTTAGAAGGAGCCGACTTCCCGATCGAGGTGTCAGACGAACTGCCCACTCAAGGACATGTTGTGGTTTGTGGCTACGGACGAGTTGGGCATCACATCGTCCAGCTATTAAAGGATCACAGCTATCCAGTGGTGGTGATTGATCAATCGGAACGGCGGATCCAAGAATTGCGAGAAGCGGGTCTGCCCTACATCTACGGCAATGCGGCCAGTTTGCATGTATTGGAAAAGGCCGGAGTCGGTACAGCACAGGGCATGGCGATTACGTTACCGGATCCCATGAGTAGCCGTCTGTGTGTGAAACGAGCGTTAGAGCTAACTCCAGATCTGGATGTGGTGGTGCGAGCCAACCAGGATAAAGATATTGAACTGCTATATCAGTTGGGCGCTCGGGAGGTGGTGCAACCGGATTTTGAGGCCAGTCTAGAACTGGCGTCTCACTTGCTGACTGGAATTGGCTTACCGTTGCCGGTAATTCAGCGAGAAGTGCAACAAATTCGGAACTCTCGGTATCAAGAGTTGCGATCGGAGCGACCTTCCTATCAGATATCCCGCGAACTGAAGGCGGCGACTCAGGATATGGGCAATCGCTGGTATGCCTTGCCAGTCAGTTCGCCTTTGATTGGCATGACGCTAGAAGAAACCCATCTGCGGCGGCTGACGGGAGTTAGCCTAATGGCGATCCAACGATCGACGGGCGAAGAAATGGATTACCCAGACAGCAAAATGGTGTTGCAAGAAGGAGATCGCCTATTAGTAGTCGGAGAACCTGATGAACTAGCCGCTTTTGATGAGTTGGCCAAAGGGAGCGCGACCATTCCGACAGATAACGCTTCCTGTCAATGGTTATTGGTTCCTGAAGATAGTGAAGTGGTTGGTAAAACGTTGGAGGAATTACATATTCGCCGTCAGTTTGGCGTTTTAGTGCAAGCGATCCGGCGAGAAGGCAAATTTATTCGCTTTCCTCACGGTAAGAGTGACATTCAGGCAG
>DATNPU010000367.1:0-6643 GCA_036703105.1 Microcoleaceae cyanobacterium | reverse complement strand
AAAATACGATGCCTGGTGTGCCTGACCTCTATCAAGGCTGTGAGCTTTGGGATTTAAGTTTAGTCGATCCAGATAATCGTCGGCCTGTGGATTATGAACAGCGAATTCAGTATTTAGCAGAAATTAAAGCGAAAGTAGCTCAAGATCCATTGGGTCTGATTCAGGAACTTTTGACAACCAAAGAAGATGGCAGGATTAAGCTATTTCTTACGACTCAAGTTCTCCAGGCTAGAAAGCATTATCTTGAACTGTTCCAGCAAGGGAACTATCAACCTCTCCAGATTTCTGGAAAACTCGCTAATCACATCGTGGCCTTTGCACGAACTTATCAAGATCAGGTCGCGATCGCGCTGATTCCCCGCTTTCTCACATCAATTATTCAGCCGGGAGAATTCCCTCTAGGCAAAAACATCTGGCAAGATACTCAGATTGAATTTAGCCAGGCAATGCCTACTAACTGGAAAAATCTCATTACCTCACAACCAATTCAGGGCAGTAACACTCTTTTAATTGGAGACATCCTCGAACATTTTCCGGTTGCTCTCTTAGTAGGCTAAAAGTTTGAGTAACCATCATATTCTTCATTTCTAGGGAAGGGAAAGCTTCCTAAATATCGGTAGTTTAATGCCAATAAGCTGTTCCCCTCCCTTAACTTTGGGGATACCACCGATCGTCAGACATTGCTATCGTTCAATCAGGGAATTGATTGCGGTAATTCAGGCGGTTTAACCCGAACTACAGGGCAGAGAAGACTATATCCAAAGAATGATTTTTGGTCTCTCAATTCATTCAGTTAAGCGATCGATGTAATTCATAACCTATTCTTAACTTAAGTGGTACAAGTGAGGCGCAAACCTCCTTCACAAAGCGTAAGTGAAAGGACAGACAGTGATGGCAAACCAGGGGATTCCATACTCTGCTCAGGAAGATCTGAACAGCAGTGATCACGATGAACAAAGCTTGAATGAGATGCTTCAGGAGTTGCGCGTCTTGCAACAGGGAAGCCAGATCCTGGCAGGATTTCTCGTTCTTTTACCCTTCAGTGAAGGATTCGCTAAAATTGCTGCGGTCGAAAAATGGGTTTACATCCTTGCCTTCATCACTTCCATCATTAGCCTGATTTGCTTTAGTGCGCCTGCTGCCCAGCACCGTCTTGCCCGTCCGTTGAAACATCGGGTTAAATTTAAGCGCCGCTCAACCCGCATTATTGTGGCTGGAACAGCCGCCCTTTCAATCACATTAATTTCTACCACCCATCTGGTCTTGAATGAAGTTGTTGGTAGTCAATGGTCCCACATTGGCACCGCTGTTATTGGACTATTCATTGGAATTATTTGGTGGCTAATCCCATCCTTGAAACGAGGACACGGATGACGATCTCATTTTCGACGAATTTAATTGAGAACAGAGGGGCATTGCTTGAAAATATTGCCTTGTTCAAAGAAAACGTTGGGACATTCATTGAAAACATGAGGACGTTCAAAGAAAACGGGGTCATGTTCAAAGAAACTACCAGGACGTTGATTGAATTTAATTCTAGCTTCATGGATCATCAAGTTAGCATCCCATTGATCGACTGAGATCTTCTGCCTAACCTCCTATCCGGAGCCGATAGAACGATGCGGCATCACGTCCCAAATCCCATACTCACTTGATTGGGTTAAAAACCATAAAAGGAGCGATCGCACAAGTACGATCGCCCCTTCCATCAACTAGTGGTTATTCAGTTTTAGGTTAGCGACGGCGGCTACCGAAACTACGATTCGATCGCATCCGGCTACCACTACTACCAAAACTCCCGCGCGATCGCTGAGTATAGCTGGGATTATTGTTGCGACGCAGGGTGTTCGTGCCAAAGCCAGAACCTGTGGAACGATCGCGAGTGGAAGTCCGCGAAGTATTCAGGCGCGATCGGCTAGAGGACGGTGAGCGGAGTTGTCCAGTCGTGCGGAACGCTTGACGGTTTCTGACCTCAGCGGGTGGGCGGCTATACCGTTGCTGATAACTCGATACCGCCTGGTTATAGGTTGTACCGTAGCTGCCGTAGCCTGTCATAATGCCGGGTTGGTAAACGGGCGGCATGTAATAGTGAGGTCTAAACAACATGCTCCCGATCGCCTGACCCGCTAAGGCTCCCGCAAACGGAGTCCAGAAACTCGACTGTTGCCGCACCACGACAGTTTGAGGTTGCCCCGTCGCCGGATTCGTCTGAGTTTCCGTCACATTATGGACATACTCGATTTTGTAGTCCTCGGTCAGGTGTAGCGATGGTTGACCACCTTCGACCTTGAGATAGCTTTTATTTCCAGCCGCGACCTCTTCATCTGTTAGTCGTGCCATCGGTAAGTTCGTGGCACTGAACATCGAAGATTCACCTGGCTTGGTATCCAACAGTGCCACCCGGTATTCCCCTTCGGCATCGTTGTACGTCGCCTGCTGTACCGGATATTTGCCATCTGATAAACGCTGCGCCATCGCGATCGTGCGTCCCTCAGATTGGTTTTGGGGCAGGTCGGAATACGGCTCCCCGAGCGATGAATTATTGCCACACCCAATTGTTGACCACACGAGGGTCAGTGCCATTGAGAACAGCACAAATTTGCGAAACATAGTTTGAATGGATGAAATCAACATGGTTGTGTTACAGCGGTACTAACTCCGGAAAATTGGTCAGGATTTGGTCGGCGGTGAGTTCATCTCCCAGCCGAGCGGGAGAGAAATGCACCTGAATAGCTCTTAGTCTCTCGCCATAGTGGAGATTGATCAATGCTTTCAGTCCGGCTTTCATAGCCGTCATGTTGGCGAGATCAGTTTCCAGTTCTGGGACTTCACCCTCAACAGCCGCCGTAATCATCACGACAAGATTGTGAGTCACGGGCAGGGCAAAGTCGGCATCATCAGCTTGATCCAGGCCGTCGAGTTCTGGGGCGCTGCCGTACCGCTGAGCAGAATCGGTGAATAACTCAGTGACATAATCACCGGCTTCCCCTTCATCCCAAAACACATCCCCCTCATTCGCTGCCGATTGCCAATAGGTTTCATACTCTAGAAGCCCCTGGCAAATTGACACCAACCCTTCTCCCAAAACCTGCAAATCTCCATCGGACTCGATCGCATCTCGACCCGCCTGGTTTAACACCCCGAGCAAGGGAGCCACTTCTTTGCCTGCCAAGTGCAGAAACAGCCGACAGACCACAAAGCGAGTCTTACCAGTCATCCGATTCAGGCGATCGCGCCAGGAAGTCATAATTTCACTCCTTTACAGCCCACTTCATTTGTCTCTATTTACGACAAACTTTTCATCTATCTCTAGATCTAGCGTGTCCTCGGCTATCGTGGGTATGGGGATATCTGCCCAAAACCGTACTATTGACATCAATTTAAGCTCCCATGATGGCAACCAAACGTCCTCCCGTGCCGACAGCACCTAGTTGGTGGCAACTGAGCCAATGGATTTTCCGCCCGTTAGATTATCTAGATGACTGCTCGCGCCGCTACGGAGACTGCTTTGCGCCCCGATTAGGGAAACTACGGAATTTAGTCATGTTCAGCGACCCCAAGGCGATCGAGCAGATCTTTACTACCGGGTATGAAGGCTTTGATTCTGGGCGAGCCAATTTTATCCTCCGGATGATGTTAGGGAATAACTCCTTACTGTTGTTGGATAGCGATCGGCACCAACGCCATCGGCAGTTACTCATGCCCCCCCTACATGGCGAACGGATGAAAGCCTACGGGGATTTAATTTGCCAAATTACCGCCACCGTGACCCAGCAATGGGAAGCCGATCGCCCGTTTACTGTGCGTCCGTTTATGCAAGCCATTTCCTTGCAAGTGATTATGCAAGCGGTGTTTGGCATCACCGAAGGACAACGCTATCACGAGCTAACAGAGCGGCTGAATGCCTTACTCCATCTGACCTCATCCCGCTTCGGTTTTGCGATGGGGTTTTTCTCCTTTATGCAGCAAGATTGGGGCAAATGGAGTCCGGGTGGTTATTTTCAGTTCCTCAAACAACAAGTTGATGACTTGTTATATGCCGAAATTGCCGATCGTCGTCAACACCCAGATTCCAACCGGACTGACATTCTCAATTTGCTCTTAGCCGCACGGGATGAAGCCGGAGAACCGTTAACCGACCTCGAATTGCGAGACGAACTCATGACCTTGCTGGTCGCTGGGCATGAAACAACGGCCACAGCGTTGAGTTGGGCGTTGTACTGGATTCATCGCTTACCGGACGTGAAATCTAAACTGCTGGCAGAACTGGACTCCCTAGGCGATCGTCCGGATGCCAGTGCCGTCATGCGGCTACCCTACCTGAATGCCGTCTGCTCCGAAACGCTGCGGATTTATCCCGTTGGGTTTGTCGGAACCATCCGGATTGTCAGAGAACCCCGTGAGATTGGCGGCTATGAGTTTGCCCCAGAAACCTTAATCACCCCTTGCATTTATCTGGTCCATCACCGGGAAGACCTCTATCCCAATTCGTTTGAGTTCCGCCCAGACCGCTTCTTAGAACGGCAATTTTCGCCCTATGAGTACATGCCCTTTGGGGGTGGGCATCGACGCTGTATTGGTGCCGCCTTTGCTATGTACGAAATGAAGCTGGTATTAGTCACCATTCTGACTCGCTACGAACTAGCCTTAGCCCACGATCGCCCTGTCCTGCCGCAACGCCGAGGCGTAACGATCGCCCCCGCTGGCGGCATCGACATGGTTATGCGCCACCAACGCTCTGCCCGCCAGCCCGCTTTATCTCGGAGTTGACCACTGATGGTGACACTACAACTGCGACAACTGCGAGTTCCACCTGGACACCGTCTACTCCTAGAGGATGTCAGTTGGCAAGAATTTGAAGCCATTTTGGCTGAACTAGGAGATCACCGGGCCACCCGGATTGCCTATAGTCAGGGAATGCTAGAGATTAGAATGCCGCTGCCAGAGCATGAGGTTGATAAAGAGATCATTGGCGATATGGTCAAGATTTTACTAGAGGAGTTAGAGCGAGATTGTGAATGCTTTGGCTCGACAACGTTTAAGCGGCAAGATATGGCAAGTGGGATCGAGCCTGACCAATGTTTTTACATCCAGAATCATCTGGCAATGCGCGGCAAACGCCGACTAGATTTAAGCATTGATCCACCACCGGATTTAGCGATCGAAGTTGATGTCACCTCAAAAACTCAGATTGAGGCCTACGAAGCGCTGCAAGTTCCCGAATTATGGCGGTATGAAGAGCATCGCTTACAGATTCATAGGTTGCAAGACGGAAAATACGTTGAATCTTTCACTAGCCCGATATTTCCGGATGTTCCAGTCGTTGAGCTCATTTCTGAGTTTGTCACTCAGAGTGAGATCGAGGGGAGAAGTCCAACGCTGAGAGCGTTTCGTCAGCGAGTTCGGCAACTACGGCAATCCCAATGAGGGAAAGGCTGTTCTAGAATAATGAGAGTGGTTTTACACCTCTTAACACTCTGATACAGCGTCTCCTATGCAGTCACCGTCGATCGCCGCTCCTACACTCGGTCAGCACTGGCAATGGCAAGGTCAGTCGATTTACTATGTCAACGCGGGAGAACGCCGTCCCGATCGGCCCCCCTTACTGTTGGTTCATGGGTTTGGGGCATCCACCGATCACTGGCGCAAGAACTTGACTGGGCTGAGTTCAGAATTTGATGTTTGGGCGATCGATTTACTGGGCTTTGGGCGATCGGCAAAACCCGATCGACAATATAGTGGCGACCTCTGGCGCGATCAATTACATGACTTTATTACCCAGGTGATTGGGCAACCGACCGTGTTAGCCGGGAATTCCTTGGGTGGGTATACATCCCTCTGTACCGCTGCTGAACGGTCTGATTCAGTTGCGGGATTGGTGCTAATCAATAGTGCTGGGCCGTTTAGCGATCCGCAACCAACACCGCCGCAAAATCCCATCCGTGAAGTGATGGGTAAAACGATTCAAACTTTATTTCAGCAGGATTGGGCCAGTTCGTTGCTGTTTCAGTATGTCCGCCAAAAATCTACCATCCGGAAAACCCTGGAACGGGTGTATTTAGATCAAAGCGCCATTACGGATGAGTTAGTGGATGCGATCTATCGGCCATCCTGTGACTATGGAGCAGCTAAAGTATTCGCCTCCGTGTTCCGAACTCCGCAAGGTGAGAAAGTCGATACGTTGCTCAAACAGTTGACCTGTCCGTTACTGATGATTTGGGGTGAGGCAGATCCGTGGATGAATTCTCGTGAACGGGGTGGTAAGTTTCGGCAGCATTATGCCCAACTAACCGAATATTATCTTCGTGCTGGTCATTGTCCCCATGACGAAGTTCCGGATCAGGTCAATGAACTGATCCGAGCCTGGGTGCTAAAGCATTGTTAGAACTTAGACCTCAGTTCTGACATATTTACCCACTACTTCACAGAGCTGTGCGGCATCAAAGGGCTTGGTCAGATATTCCGTGGCTCCGGCGAGACGCCCCTGGATTTTGTCGAAAGCTCGATCGCGGGCCGTTAACATGACGATCGGCAAGTCCTGGAACTGCGGCAGATTCCGAATGGTGCGGCACAGTTCTAACCCATCGATGTCGGGCATAGAGACATCCAGTAGCAATACTGTAATGTCTTCATGGGACAGTGT
>DATNPU010000364.1:0-14007 GCA_036703105.1 Microcoleaceae cyanobacterium | reverse complement strand
CCGGGTAGCTATGTTTTAGGCGTAAGTAAATACTTCTCTTCAGTCTCAAATAATTCATTAATTACTGGTACACTGCCTAGCCTTGGAGAGACTTACAGTTTAGGCATGACCCTGCAAAATCCGGCCGCCGTTTCTCCCTTGGAACAGGCTACAGCACAAGTAAGAAGTGGCTTATCTGCGGCTTCCACCACTGGTGATGCTGGTGCGATTACGGTGAATACAAATCAGTTGCAACTGCAAAATGGAGCGGAAATTTCTGGTTCGACGGCAGCTGGGATTGGGAGTTCCATTACCCTACAGGGTCTGGGAGGAACGGGAACGGCTTTAGACACATTACGGGTCAACAACAGTCTGATTTCTGCGTCTACTGCAACTGGAACCGCTGGTAGTGTGATTGTGAATGCGGCAGGTGGATCAGTCAAATTATCCGGCACGTTACCGGATGATCCCTTGCGAGGTGGCCTATCTGTGGCTGCCAGTGGCGATGGTGGGATTTCCGGCGACATTCAGGTAACGGCTCAAAATTTAACGATCGCGGATGGAGCGTTGATCTCAGCCGCCAATGTGTCTGCTCAACCGACTGGTAATCAATCGCAGGGTGATATTAGCCTGAATGGCTTAGAAAGTCTGCGGCTAACGAATAGTGGGATTATTGCCGCTACCGTCAGTGGCCAGGCCGGTAATCTGACCGTGAATCAAGGGGAAGCGGCCGCTAAATTTATTGTTTTAGACAATAGCTTGTTGGCCTTAGGGACTCGCAATGGCGGTGTAGCTGGCAGTATTACGTTGAATACTGAAGAATTACGCCTGCGCAATGATTCCCGCATTTTGGCCTCTGCGGGGGGGGATGGCCAAGCAGGCAGTCTGCTGGTAGAGGCGAATCGTGGGGTCTCGGACTCAATTCGGTTGACTGAAGGTAGCTCCCTGGAGCTGAGTTCGGAAGCGGGCAATGCGGGACGGATTGATCTGAACACCCGCGATGTGCGGCTTGAAGAAGGATCGACGATCGCGGCGTCCACCAATTCTGGAACTGGAGGTGGCATTCGCTTACATGGACTCGATCTGTTGCGAGTTGAGAACAGTTTAATCTCGGCCTCAACCCAAACGGGAACGGCGGGTAATTTATCGATCGAGGCCACTAATGGAGAGGTGCGCTTGACGGGTCAACAGCCCAATGGCAGACCGGGAGGTTTATCAGTATCCGCAAACGGTAGCGGTGGGATTGCTGGAGACTTAAGTGTAGATACTCGCACTTTGACGGTGCGGCAGGGAGCACAAATCTCCGCGTCTGCAACCTCTGGACAAGCGGGAGATGTTACGGTCAATGCCTCTGATTCGGTGCTGCTACGGAATCGTGGGAGTGGCTTGTTTGTCTTAGCAACCGAAGCCGGAGGAATTGCCGGAAATTTGCGAGTGAATACGGGTGATTTTAGGATTACAAATCGGGCAGAAGTCAGCGTTAGTAGTCCCTTAGGACAGGCTGGTAATCTGTTTATTCAAGCCGATAACTTAACGCTCGATCGCGGCACCATTAAAGCGGAAACTGGAGCCAGTGCTCCTGATGGTTCCTCAACTGGCAATATTCAAATTTTGGGACTCAATTTTCTCACCCTCAGAAATGAAAGTTTGATTTCAGCGACAGCGTTTAATTCAGCGACAGGTGGTAATATTCGGATTGATACCAACTACATTTTTGCCTTCTATCCAACTGGGCGCAAAGGAAGTGATATTATTGCCAATGCAGCCTTAGGTAATGGGGGACAGATTACGATTAACGCGATCGCCCTATTTGGCATTGAATTTCGCCCTAAAGTCACTCCTATGAATGACATTACGGCCAGTTCTCAAGCTGGAGCATCGGGAACTGTAACCTTGAATACGCTGAATATCGATCCAAGTCGTGGCTTAGTCTCATTACCACTCAACTTGGCTGACCCGGCGCAACAAGTGACTCAGGGCTGCTCGCCCAATGGTCGTAGTAGTGCTAAACAAGGTCGATTTGTGATTAGTGGTCGGGGTGGCTTGCCTGCCAATCCAGAAGATGCGTTTACGGGGGAACAAGCACTAACCGATTTAGTTGCTTTGGTACCGCCAAGCCGCAATTTAGCTAGTCATCCGCATCAGGCTAGAACGTCACAAGCTGAGCGATCGCAGCAACCACCCACAGAAATTATTGAAGCTCAAGGTTGGGTGTATGGAACAGACGGTTCGCTCTACTTAATCTCTCAAGCTGCCAATGGCATCCTCAATGCGGGTTGGCAGTCTCCAGTTGCCTGCCCTGAAACCACAACGAATACACATCAGTAGGCGCTAGTAACTACAACATTATTGCATTCCCTATACTGTGTGCGTTTAGCGTTAGCATAAATCAAGACGTTTATTGGCCAAGGTGCATCACTGCTAGGTGCGCCTTTTTTATCGCCTCTGCTATGTTTACTCAGTCCGTTCCATCCGTAGGCGGCAGGAATTGACACCTCCATGCCTTTTCAATTGACCCACCATTTCGGAGCACTGGCTCTAACAGCCGTGATTGATGCCTTGGTTGCTAGCATTGCGTGGCAAAGACGGGGGGCAACTCTAGCTCGCACCTATTTCTCCTTAATGATGGTGGCGGCCTCTGTCTATGCCACGGTATCTGCGCTAGAAGCAGGCTCAGTACGACTATCGGACAAAATCTTTTGGTCAACGCTGGAATACGTTGGTTCTGGTGGGATTATCATCTTTTTTCTGTTATTTACTTCGGCTTTTACCCATGGGCATTCACGCTTTAAAGCCAGACTATTGGTAAAGCTGAGTCTTTTGCCATTACTCAATCTGCTGATAGTTGCGACGAACAATTGGCATCACTTAATTTGGACGGCGATCGTTTTCGATCCAGTTCAGAGTAATGTGGCCGTTTATAAGCATGGGCTAGGCTATTTCTGGGTCGTGGGTTGCATCTATCTCTATGTGCTCCGGGGGATGCAGCTATTGGCTCGCACGGCCTTTAGTGGTGCAGCCTTACAACGCAAGCAGGCACAGTTGTTAATTCTCGGCTCACTATTTCCGTTTATTGGCAGTGCCCTTTACTCCCTAGATATCACCCCAACGGGATTGAATCTAACTCCCATGTCGTTTATGGCAACAGGAGTCTTCTTCTTTTGGGCCTTGTTTCGCATGGGAGCCTTTGATGCCCTGCCGATCGCCCGCGGAATGGTGATTGAGCACCTGCGGGATGGGGTGCTTGTAGTGGATTTGCGCCATCGGATTATAGATATTAATCCTAAGGGGCAATTGCTGACGGGGCTATCCAGTGATTGTGTCGGACGATCGCTCCATACGGTTCTGAGCCATTTGCCTGAGTTACTTCAGAACTATGATCAGGTGATCGAGGTTGCGGTTGATCTCTGGCTGCATGCCAAACATCCTCGCTATATTACGGTACAAATTTCTCCGTTATTGGATTATCAGGGGAGACTGCATGGGCGATTGCTAGTTTTGCACGATATTACAGCTAGATATCAAGCTGAGGTTGAACTGCGGCAAGCCAATGACTGCCTGCAACAACAACTTGAGAAAATCGAATTTTTACAAACAAAACTCCAACATCAAGCGAGTCGAGATCAGTTAACTGAACTATTTAATCGGCATTACCTGAACGAAATTCTGCCGCCGGAATTGCAGCGAGCCAAACAGGCAGGGTATTCGATCGGCTTCATGATGTTGGATATCGACCATTTCAAGCGAATTAATGATACCTTTGGCCACCGGGCCGGTGATTTGGTTCTCCAGGCATTCAGCCAAATTATTTCCCAGCAAATTCGATCGACCGACATTCCCTGCCGTTTAGGAGGAGAAGAATTTTTGCTCGTTCTACCTGGGATTACCCTAGAAGCCGCATGGGAACGGGCAGAATGTATCCGCCAAGCCTTTGAAAACTCGGCTATTCAATGGGCAGAATCGGAGGTAAAAACCACAGTATCCGGTGGTATTGCAATATTTCCCGACCACGGCACCAATGATGATGACTTACTGCATGCGGCTGATTTAGCTTTATATGCCTCAAAACATAGCGGACGCAACCAAATTACGTGTTTCAATCCGGTGATGAAGCAAAGTGCTGAGAGTTGAGTGCTGAGGGTTGAGTATGAAACTTATTTCCGTCCGGAATGGCTCAAGTTCGGTTGTAGTACAACCTGTGTTTCCTCAGTCCAGATATGAAAAAAGTCATTAAAAGCATTGCCTGGGTGATTGTGCTAACCGTAGCTGGAGCGATCGGGGTTCCCTACTACATTTGGCACCAGGCAACTGCCTTACCAAGCTGGTATCAACAATCGGCGATCGCGGCTTCTGGCATGACGCTCAACAATCCTGATACGATCGCTCAAGCCAAACAAACGGTAGCCGCCAAGATAGCCACTGCTCGATCGTACTCAGATGGCACCCAGGAGATTTATTTGACCGAACAGGATGTGAATGCGATAGCGGCGGTAGAAATCGATCGACTGGCAAATTACACGCATTTGACCGATGCGGTGCGATCGATCAATACAACGATCCGGGATGGTCAGATTAGCAGTGGTGCCGTGATTAACCTGGCGAACGTTTCCACCACATCGCTAGATAGCACAGAGCAAAATCTTGTCGCTACCTTGATCAAAACTTTCCCTGCGCTAGCTCAACGCGAAATTTATGTAGGAATTGAGGGTAAACCAACCGTGGTGGATGGACGACTCCAATTTGATGACAGCTTGCGAATTAAGGTTGGTAACTTAAGTCTATCTGTTGCTGATGTCGCTAAGGAGTTGGGCGTTTCCCAGGCAACGTTGTGGCAGGAACTCAACCAAGAACTAGACGCATTACAACTGCGAGAAGCAGAGATCTCTGGTAGTCAACTGCGATTAAGAGGTGTGATCTAACATACCTTCAACCTCTGGAATGTCAGTCCTCAGCACTCTGCTATAACTCCATCCGGTTACTTATACGGCCAGGTTGTCACGAGAAAGACGATCGTTGTGGCCAGGGCTAACACTGCTTGAATTAAGTTGCCAACCAGAGTTCCAACGACGATGCCTAATGCCGCTTTTGCCGCTGCTACCACATCCCGGCGGTACAAAAATTCCCCGATCGCGGCACCTAATACTGAACCAATAATAATCCCCAGTATCGGACTCAAGGGGCCACCCAAGGGCACAGTTGGCAGTAAGCCTAAAATCCCGACAACCATTCCCACAACGGCACCAATTTGGCCCCACTGGCTAGCACCGGCCTGTTTAGCACCCCAGTATCCAGCGAGAAAATCGACTAAAATTCCTAATCCCAATACAACGATCGCGATAGCAAACGCTACTACACCACTATTAAATCCGGTGGCCATCATCCAGACAAAGGCGGCGATCGCAATTAAACTAATCCCCGGAATCGCAGGGACAACGGCCCCAATAATGCCAACCAGCATTAGGACGACCAGGCACCAGTAGAGAATTAGCATAGGGATTGGGAAGATGGATGGGGAAGGTGGGGGAGATGGGGAAGGGGTTAGCAATTAACAGCGATCGTACTTAAGGTGTAAGTTAACTTCTCAGCGATCGCTTCAATCCATTTTTCATCTTGGCGAGTATAACTGCGGGGAGCATTGGCACCGAGAATCATCACCCCCCGGTTGCCGAGCGGTTGGCAGATAATGCCTTGAATATTCTCTGGTAAATAATTAAACTCAATCCGGCCTGGATAGGCTTTGACATCCACTAAGTAGATCGCTTTTTGTTTGTCTAATACCCGTTGGACGATCGGGCCTGGAGTGACTTCAGCCTGGGCTGGCAGAATTCCCCGCCGGAGCAATACCTGACCGTCATACCAAACAATCAGCGATCGGGTGACCGTATTGGTGAGTAATAAATGAGATGCCCAGGCTAACTCAGTCTTGGCCGCTTCCGGTAAATCAGCAGACAGGTCAAATCCTTCTGCCCCAATCAATTCAACGCTTTCCGGGAGTCGGGGTTGAATTTGTTGCCAGAGTAGCCCGGTCAAGATTAATACGGCACAAGCAATCACACCCAGGACATCAGAACGTGCCTGAGAATCGGTCAATCCCGGTGTCAGCAGCCGATTGACAAACAGTAGAGTGCCGATTAGACCACCGACAACGATCGGCAATGCCCGTAAAACAGAATTTTGATCAGATTTAGCCATGCTAGATTTGCCAGATGCCTATATATTCTATCTTGACCCCTTCACCTTACGACTAGAGGTAGATGTTGCTGGAATTCTTCAGTTCTGGGCTAGTATCACTCTGGCTAACTGCGGCTGGAGTACAACCACCCTCGGTTTCGTTAGCGGCATTGCAGGATACTCCTTGGACTGTGATTCCGGGAACTTCTGATCCGACAGCGACGGCGATCGTGCAGCGCTATCTCCAGGGACTTGTGCATAAAGGCCTCACACAAACCACTCAAGGAATCTGGCTACAAAACGGCCCGATGCTACTGTCCAGCAATCAAGGTAGTACGCCGTTACCTGCCGCCTCACTCACTAAGGTCGCTACTACCCTGGTAGCACTGAATACATGGGGATTGCAACATCGGTTTGAAACCCTGATTAGCACAAATGGCACGATTAAGCAGGGGGTCTTACATGGGGATCTAATTATTCAGGGTGGATCTGATCCGGCTATGGTTTGGGAGGAAGCCTTTGCGATCGGGCAGGCCTTAGAACGAGTTGGCATCAAGCAAGTGACAGGTAACTTAGTGATTACTGGCACGTTTCTGATGAACTTTGAAACTGATCCGCAGCAGGCCGGAGAGTTGTTCAAACAAGCTCTGAATGCCCAAGAGTGGTTAGAGGATGCCCAGTATGTTTATCAAACCTTGCCGCCCAATAGTCCCCGTCCACACGTTGAGATTGCTGGCACAATTCAGGTTGTTCCTCCTGGTCAGTCGTTACCCACAGCCCAAACGTTATTACTGCGCCATCAGTCTCCTCCCTTGGTGCAAATTCTCAAAATGATGAATGTAGATAGCAATAATGTGATTGCCGAAACATTAGCGACTTTGGCAGGGGGAGCGGCCGTTGTAGCTGATCGAGCGGCTCAATTATCCAGTGCGCCCCGATCGGAGATTTTGCTGGCTAATGGATCGGGATTAGGGGAAGAAAATCGCCTGTCTCCCCGAGCCATCTGTGCGATGTTTGCCGCAATTCAACGCTATTTAGAAGCTCAAGACCTAACGATCGCCGATATTTTTCCGATCTCCGGCATTGATGGTGGCACCTTGGACTACCGCCATATTCCTAAAGCGGCTGTGGTCAAGACTGGCACATTAAATGAAGTCAGTGCTTTAGCAGGAGTGCTACCAACGCGCGATCGCGGCTTAGTCTGGTTCACCATCATCAATCATGGCACTGATATCGAGGATCTGCGACAACAACAGGATATTTTTCTACAGACCTTGATTAAACAATGGGGAACGGTACAAACTGCTCCGATCGCGATCTCCCCTATCCTGCCGAATACGCCACCTGCCGTCACAGCGAGTAGCCGGAATGAAGTGCTATTGCGACCGACCATTCAAGCCAGCATGTCTGAGTAATTATTTCTTCATGCAAGCTAGACTGGCGGCGTGGAGGGCGGCACCAATCAACCCGACTTTGGAGTTCAGGACCAGGTGAACGGGGATGCGTTGCATTAACGGGGTCATGCGCCCCTTTTGTAAGAAGCTGTCCATGAAGTCACCTTTAATCATTAATGGGAGATTTTTGGTGACAATGCCGCCTGCCACATATAGACCACCAAAAGGTAACAGTTTTAGGGCTAAATTGCCCGCTTCCGCCCCATAAGCCCGGATAAAAATGGTCATGGTTTCTTCGCAGAGTGGATCAGTGCCCGCGATCGCTGCTTTTGAGATCATGGCCGCCGGATCAACCGTTTTATCTTTGTATCCGATCTGCTGTTCCCAGATATTAAACAGTTCTGCCATTTCCGGAGATTCAGGGGCAGTGCCACGGCTACGGAGAAATTGATAAATGGACACAATGCCCATACCAGAAACGACCCGCTCGATCGACACGCGATCGATACCATGTTTTTCCCGCAAATAGCGCGTTAACTGCAACCCCAATTCCGTTTGCATCGGCAGATCGGCATGGGAACCTTCACTGGGGAAAACCCGATAGCCGGTAGGCTCCGGAATTAGAAACGCTTCTCCTAACCCTGTCCCCGCACCCAACACCGCGATCGGTGCTTCTGGATCAGGTTCACCCACTTGCAGCGTATGAATATCTGATGCGGCTAATCCCACAACGCCATAGCCGATCGCCGCAAAGTCATTGATTAGGCGGACACAAGGAATATTCAGTTGCTTTTCCAGCGTTCTGGCATTGAGCGACCAACTGAGATTCGTTAATTCACAAGTATCGTGGATCACGGGGCCAGCAATGCCGAAACACGCCGCATCAATCTCAAAGCCTTCGGCTAATTTCTGTTCAGCTTCCATTAACAGTTGCTGGACGATCGGCACCAAGTCAGGATAGTTCTGGCTGGGGTAAGTATTTTCATATAATGTCGTCTGTACGGGCGGCTGCTTAGCCGTTCTGGCCGGTTGTGACTCCACTAATCGCAGACTGGTTTTAGTCCCGCCAATATCTCCCGCCAGTAGGATCGTCATAATGAATTTACTCCCAGCAATGCAGCAACATGGTGCTATGGTGCAATCAACCCAATAGCCCATTATCACAGAATACGCTCATCCTTCTAGCGACGACATGACTCCTAAGACGGTATCTACAACTCCTTTTGCTGATCAACGTCCGGGCACATCGGGACTACGCAAAAAAGTTGCCACGTTCCAACAACCGCATTACTTAGAAAATTTTGTCCAGTCAATTTTTGATTGCCTGGAAGGATTTCAAGGGCAAACGTTAGTCGTCGGTGGGGATGGTCGCTATTACAACCGTCAAGCCATTCAAACGATTCTCAAATTAGCCGCCGCGAATGGATTTGGCCGGGCGATCGTGGGGCAATGTGGCATTCTATCTACGCCAGCCGCATCCTGTTTGATCCGCAAATATCGGGCCTTTGGCGGATTAATTCTATCGGCCAGCCATAATCCCGGTGGCAGGAATCACGACTTTGGCATTAAGTACAACATTGGTAATGGTAGTCCTGCTCCGGAGGGACTGACGGACGCAATCTATGCCCGTAGCCAACAGATTCGGGCTTACAAAATTTTGGACGTACCCGATATTGATCTAGATCGGTTAGGGCTGGTTCAATGGCAAGGCATGACGATCGAGGTGATTGATCCGGTTAATGATTACGCTCAGTTAATGGAATCTGTGTTTGATTGCGATCGGATTCATGAACTGCTCACCTCTGGCCACTTCCGGATGCAGTTTGATGCGATGCATGCCGTAACGGGGATCTATGCCCATCGCATTTTAGAACAACGATTTGGGGCACCTTTCGGCACCGTGTTAAACGGGACACCGTTAGAGGACTTCGGCGGTGGACATCCTGACCCTAACTTAGTTCATGCCCATGATTTGGTGCAGCACTTGTACAGCCATCATGCGCCTGATTTTGGAGCCGCTTCTGATGGTGATGGCGATCGCAACATGATTCTAGGTCAACATTGTTTCGTCACGCCAAGTGATAGTTTAGCGATTCTCACAGCTAATGCCACTCTAGCTCCAGCGTATCGGCAGGGATTGGCCGGGGTAGCGCGATCGATGCCAACCAGTCAAGCCGTGGATCAAGTGGCTAAACAGTTACATTTGCCTTGTTATGAAACTCCAACCGGTTGGAAGTTTTTTGGTAATTTATTGGATGCTGGCAAAATTACCCTCTGTGGTGAAGAAAGTTTTGGCACTGGCTCGAATCATGTGCGAGAAAAAGATGGGCTATGGGCTGTTTTGTTCTGGTTGAATATTTTGGCTGCACGGCGACAATCGGTTGCCCAAATTGTGCAAAATCATTGGCGAACTTATGGACGTAACTATTATTCTCGTCATGATTACGAAGGGATTAATAGCGATCGAGCGACGGCATTAATCACTCATTTACGAGAAGCAATCCCGACGTTCAAACAACAACAATTTCGCCAATCCACGATTCACTATGCCGACGACTTTAGTTATCATGATCCGATCGATGGCAGCGTAAGCCAGCATCAAGGGATTCGGCTTGGCTTTCATGACGGCTCCCGAATTATCTTTCGACTATCGGGCACAGGCACAGAAGGGGCAACATTGAGAGTTTATCTGGAACGCTATGAACCCAATCCCGATCACCATGATCTTGATCCACAACAAGCTTTAGCCGATTTAATTGCGATCGCGGAGTCGGTAGCCCAAATTCAGCAATTTACAGGGATGAAGCGGCCAACTGTGATTACTTGATCAATTTAGAAGATGTTTTTCCTGTACGATTCCCCTAAATTTCTCCTGAAGGGCTTTGAGGTTCGGCTCTCCCAGAATTTTGACAGCTCCTCGGTAGTTGGTCACCGGGGGATGGAGAGTAGGGGATTCGAACCCCTCGCCTCAGCGGTGCGATGATTGTGTCTATACATTTAAAAGCCTTTCACAGCAATGAATATAAGAATTGTCAATAAAATTTATCTAGTAATTATCTAGATAAAAGCTGTTATCTAGATAAATCAGCAAGGATCAGGTGAGAGCAGCGATGGCATAGGGTGAGAGCAGCGATGGCAGAGATGAGGTCTGGCTAACAACCCTGTTAGCCTCCTCAACCTTGTTTTAAGCCATTTACCCAGCCAACTCAGGTAAATAAGTGACTTTTCAGGGAATCTAGTTGGCGAGTGCGATACCAACCCTACGGCACCTGTGACCACCTAGTACACTAAGAAATGGTGTCCTGATTCCAACCAGTGACGGCAATGGTGAAACAGATCGCGCAAATTCTGACGTTTGAAGAATACCTAACGCATGACGATGGTACTGATCGCCATTACGAACTGGTGGATGGTGAATTAACGCTGATGAATCCCCCCACGATCGAACATTTCCTGATAGCTAAAGCTCTAGAACAATGGTTGGATGCCGCTATTGCGCGATCTCAACTACCCTGGATGACGTTCCGGGAAGCTGGAGTGAGAACGGGATTCAACAAATCTCGGTTAGTTGATGTTTGTGTGGTCACAACAGGGCAGGCACAGGAACTCTTGGGCCAATCGGCAGTATTTCAAACCCCACCCTTGTTGATTATCGAAGTGGTGAGTCCCGACTCAATCAAATGGGATTACCGCTACAAGCGCTCCGAATATGCGGCGATCACAGTTCCAGAGTATTGGATTGTTGACCCCTTGGAACGCCAGGTGTCGTTGCTGACCTGGGAAGAAGGCTTCTACGAAGCCATTGTTCTTACAGGTTGCGAATCTTTGCAATCACCAGCTTTTCCAAATCTGGAGTTAACTGTTGAGCAAATTTTAGCGGCGGGCAATCTGGCAAATTGAGTTGAACCACACTCTAGCTCGGGGTAGTGGCTAGAGTGTGGTTCATAACGATTGCCAAGCAGCTTTTCGGAAGGGATTCTACCGAGTGCCACCACCGACCCGACGACCGGGAAGTCCTTCATGTCCTCCGGCATACACTGGGCTAACGCCCAAAATGGGCAAACTGGCTGATGCCAGTCCTAAGACAATTCCTACAATAAGAAGTAATTTCAACATTTCCGCAGACTCCTACAATAGTCTCGCGGGTCACACCGTTAGCCCACTGGTATATCCGTACTGGTGGGCTATTAATATTGTGACAAATCTTAAGAAAAAATAAAGTGGGGACTTCACCCAATTTTTTGAGCTTGGGCTAAATCCTTCAGAATCAGCCTGGTATAAGCCCCCGACTCGCTAATCCAGTATTCGTCTACCTCGTCATGTTCTAGACACCACGGGTATTCACGGATTTGATTGCACCGAATGATGAAGCATGGCTCTTTCGCCAGCATGAGCGATCGCTTCAGCTTTTTAGTAATTTCGCCAGCCACCCAGTCACGAAGGACAGGCTTGGGGATGTCTTCGAGATGCAGATACAGATTGAACAAACAGCGAGGATTCCCCTTGTCTTTAAGCAGCGTGAAAGTACAGAAAATGCTGTGAGTCGGCATTCCTCCACTCGGATGAATACCTCGAAATCCTTCCGCCAACAGGGCAGCGGCAACGGTTGGATCAAGTCTTGAGCAGAAGAGATGGTGACTGGCTTGGGGAGTGCGAGGGAGCGACCCACTAAATTCTGCGATCCAGGGAGATGGCAGAACTGACCGAAACAAGTGAGGCGGTGACGGCGCATGAGGTTTTCTCCATAGTGGTAGCAGATGCAACCTAAACATCAGTTTTAATGTTCCCGATCGCGAGTGTCTTTATAGAAGATTCAATGAAAGTTTTCCTGATGCAATGAAACGCAACCGTAGACCACATTTGCCTTAATCGTACTTCTATATTTGAGTGCGAGAGTACGATAGTACCAGTTCTGATTGAGAAGAATTTTTATGCTTCACCAGGCTGGACGGTTGTTATTTATTAGTGAAGATCGTAATGTCGTTCACGTTGGCAAACTCTCCAAATTTTCGTATTCCCGAAAAGGTACAAAACTTCAAGCACAAGGGTTTCCGATTGATCCAGGTCCGATTCAAGTGCTTGACTCGGAAGTGACCAAGGAAGAATGGGCACTCAAAATTTCTCAGGAGTCGTTTGATGAGCTTGATCTTCAGTTCGTTTTAGACCAACAAGAAAGTACGATCGCCACCATTCAACTACCTGGGGAAACCACTAAGGTTACGGTTCCTGCTACCGCTCCTTATACGGTGACTGTGACAGGTCTAATCGCGAACCAAGATGTGAAAGCGACCGTAGTGAGCGACACTGATCCTCGCTACCTCACACAAGTTAACTCTGCGCCTGATGCGGCGAAAGAGTTTCAAATTACTGCGAACACCGTGACCTTTAACTCGACGGAAGCGGGGGAAACGGTTGCACTGTACTACCTGGAAACCAAGGAAGATATCGAAATCATTGGGGCTGATGCGGCTCCAGCCACCTACGGGGTCTGTGCCTTCAAAGGCATCATCAAGGGGACTCGCACCCAGAAACATGTCTGGTTCCCGCGAGTCCGTTACACCCGCGATTTTGAACAAGGATTTGGGGATAAATCCGAGGTATCAATGGAGTTTGACATCCTGACTCCTAGCGCTTGGAACGTACCGTATGCGTTCTGGGATTATGCCGCCTGATGAAGCTCAACGCCTTTCTTGATCGACAGCAAACTCTGCGTAAAGTGCGATGCTGCCCTCCCTTGCAACGATTGGAGTTTTTTGCTTGCCTCAAGCTCGCACTCGCAGAACTGGGCGATCGCCATCCTGAGACAGCCTACATTCACGACTCCTTTTTCCAACAACTTTCCGACGAATGCCTCAAATTGTGCGGGATTGATCCCGACTGGTGTACCCCAGCGATGGTCGTGCAATTCCTCTATCGCGGTATCCGGGGAAATTCCCCAGATATAGTTGCCCTCAATCTGCCGGAATCGTCTGACCAACCCACTGATCTTGATGAACCAATCGGGTTAGAACGGGCCACCTACAACCGCATTGCTGCACTGATGTCTACCGAATGCACGATCGCCGCTTCGATGCACATCGCCAGTACCGTGCCGTGGGATGTGATTGAGGGCATTCTGCAAGCCCGAATTGATCTAGTCGCACCAGAGTCTAAGGAAGCATCCGGCTGGAAAGAGTTCGCTAAAGAGGTCGGAGCAATCCCACTCAAAGATTTTCTCAACTTCTCAGGTAGCACCAATGGAGCGAATCGAAACTAATACCCTGGCATCCATCGCCATTACCCTGCCCAATGGCTCAAAAGTTGAACTTATCCCCTGCGATCGCACTGTGCTGCCGCAGCTCCGTCAATACTTACTTGACCTGCAATCCTACTGGCTCGAAAACCGATTCGGCACCGGGGAAACGGTTGCCGACGATCTCGCCTGGTCGCTGATGCAGGACATTCTTAAACTCATCCCGCGCAA
>DATNPU010000363.1:0-17272 GCA_036703105.1 Microcoleaceae cyanobacterium | reverse complement strand
GTACTTCATTACGGCTTCAAATGGTGATCCAGCTAAATCAGAAATTATTGCCGCCGGAAATGAGCGGGTGATTCGGGCAAGACTGTCAGATGGCAAATTCTTTTTCGATGCCGATCACGCCACTCCGTTAGAAGGCTTTCTCCCCAAGCTAGAAACCGTCACCTTTCAGGAAAGTTTGGGTTCAGTTCGAGCCAAGGTCGATCGGATTGTGCAAATTGCCAAGCAAATTGCGGCTCAACTCCAGATCAAGCAACCTCAAGACATCCAACGGGCCGCCCTGTTATGTAAAGCCGATCTTGTGACTCAAATGGTCGGTGAGTTCCCAGAACTCCAGGGGGTGATGGGGCAGAAATATGCCCTCACCAGTGGCGAATCTGCCGCCGTTGCCAATGCTATTTTTGAACATTACTTACCACGCGGGGCAGGCGATCGTCTGCCAGAAACTCTTCCCGGTCAGGTTGTCGGACTCGCCGATCGCCTGGATACTCTAGTTAGTATTTTCGGCTTAGGCATGGTACCGTCGGGTTCCTCTGATCCGTTTGCCCTGCGTCGAGCCGCAACCGCGATCGTTAACATTCTCTGGTCAGCCGATCTGTCACTAAATTTAGAAGCAATTCTGCAACAGGTGACTAGCGATTTTGCCCAAGCCTTTGCCAAGGTAATCAAACCCAGTTTGGCAGAGTTACAACAGCAATTGCGCGAGTTCTTCCTGCAACGAATTCGGACATTATTGCAAGACGATCGCCAGATTGACTATGACCTGGTGAACGCCGTGTTGGGCGAAAATGACCCTGAGTACACCGAACGGGCCTTAGTGAATCCGATCGATGTCCGCGATCGGGCGTTGTTCCTGCAAGCCATTCGAGATGATGGCAGATTGGCAACCATTTATGAGACGGTCAACCGAGCGTCTCGCTTAGCCGCTCAAGGCGATTTAGATACCAAGCAACTTGATCCAACAAAAGTTGTCAAACCCAAACTGTTCCAGAAACTATCTGAGCAAGCTTTTTATGATGCTTTAGGACAATTGCATCAGCAAATGCAAGGCGAGCAGGATTATCAAAAACTGGTCGCCGCTCTCAGCGAGATTGCTCCCACGGTGAGCCAGTTCTTTGATGGACCAGAAAGTGTCCTGGTGATGGACCCCGATCCAGACATCAAGCAGAATCGGTTAAATCTGTTGGGAGTGCTACGCAATCATGCTCGGTTGCTGGCAGACTTTGGCGCGATCGTGAAGAGTTAGGCTGGCATCGGAAGTTATGAAAGCGTGTGTGATTGGTCTGGGCAAATCGGGAGTGGCGGCGGCACGACTCCTGAAGCGAGAAGGGTGGCAAGTAACAGTTAGCGATCGCGGGAATTCGGCTGACCTGCAACGACAACAGCAGGAACTGGCAGCAGACGGGATTCGAGTGGAATTGGGAGATGCCTTTAACCCCGAGTTAGACTCGCCGAAATTAGTCGTCGTCAGTCCTGGTGTGCCGTGGGATATTCCCGGTTTGCAACAAGCCCGAGCGCTCGGCATTGAAACGATCGGGGAAATGGAACTGGCTTGGCGACATCTGCAAGACATTCCCTGGGTAACAGTGACCGGCACGAATGGCAAGACCACCACTACCGCGCTGATCGCCGCCATTTTCCAAGCCGCCGGATTCCATGCGCCCGCCTTCGGCAATATTGGTTATGCCGCCTGTGAAGTAGCCCTGCTAGCCCGCAAACCCGATTGGGCGATCGCAGAATTAAGCAGTTATCAAATTGAAGCCTCGCCTACCATTGCGCCCAAAATTGCTGTCTGGACAACCTTTACTCCTGATCATCTCAGCCGCCACAAAACGCTAGAGCGTTACTACAACATCAAAGCCCATTTGCTGCACCAGACACAGTATCAAGTGTTCAACGGCGATGATCCCTATCTGCGCAATGTCGGCAAGTTGCTAGCGACTCCTGTCCGAGCAGAGGCTTGCTGGACCAGTGTGAAAGGCAAAGCTGAATTAATTGGCAATCCAGAATTGGGGATTTACATTGAAGATGCCTGGGTAAGAACCGCGCAGGAATTAATTCTGCCCGCTAATCTGCTGAAGATGCCCGGTCGCCATAATCAGCAAAATTTGTTGATGGCAGTAGCCGCCGCTCGATTAGCCGGAATTGATAAAGCCGCGATCGCCCAAGCCATTGCCTCGTTCCCTGGTGTGCCGCATCGGTTAGAGCATATCTGCACCTGGCAGGGAGTCGATTACATTAATGACAGTAAAGCAACCAATTACGATGCCGCCCAAGTGGGATTAGCCTCCGTCAACAGTCCCGCCATTTTGATTGCGGGAGGGGAAGCCAAAATTGGGGACGATTCGCTCTGGATTGACACTATTCGAGAGAAGGCAGCGGCTGTTCTCCTAATTGGGGATGCGGCACCCAGTTTTGCCCAACGGCTACAAGAGTCGGGCTACTCGAACTACGAAATTGTCGAAACAATGGAGCGAGCCGTACAACGATCGCCCGAACTAGCCAAACAAACGAATGCCTCGGTAGTCCTGTTGTCACCAGCCTGTGCCAGCTTTGATCAATATCAAAACTTTGAGCAACGGGGCGATCACTTCCGCCAACTCTGTCAAGCACTGCTCAACAGTTGAACTCAGCTCAGCTAAATTTTGGATTCACCGTTTCTCAGCACTCAGCACTCAGCACTCAGCACCTTTGCAGGCAGATCGGAATTGATCCAGATTCAGTTAGGCACTAAGGTCGATCGGGATTGCGAACCCGATCTTCAATGTCATCTAACGTTTGGAGTACCAGGCGTTTTGCCTGCAATTGCCAACCCCATTTTTGGATTCTGAACGCCACGATCGTGCCAACAATGGTTGCGACAAAATCGATCGGTTGCGAAAACGAAATGCCAAATAATAATCCCAGTCCAGCAATGCCCCAGAAGGGTAGGGCGATCGCCTGACGTTGTGATTCCACCAGTTTGCTCAAGCCAGATTGTGGCAATTCTGCTTCTAAGGCCGCTTTGACCTGTTGTTGTTCAGCCGCCGAAACAGATAACCCAATCTTCTGCCGTAATTTCTCGATCTTGCGGGCATCAGTACTGTATTGCGTCAGTTCATCCTCTGCCATCAAAACTAGGCGTTCATACTGTCCCACGGTCTATCCTCACGAGCACTCATTCACCTCAACTACTATGCCAGGAGACCGAGCTTTTTACCATTGTCCTTGGCTAACCGGATCAGGCCTTGACGCTGAGTGCTATCAATCCCTAAGCGATTGCAGAAGTTAGTAATGGTTTGGCAGTGGAGCGCGATCGCTTTACCCCGGATTTGGTTGAACTTAGGCTTACCCATCCAGTCACGAACCAAAACAACGATTGGTGCAAACATGTCAAGATCCTCTTTGAGTTTGTTACAAATTTTAACCTGTTGCAACAATTCTAAACACTTGGATTTGCGATCGTCAAGAGGGAGATGAGTATTTTTGCTCAATTGACTCGATAGTTGACTGGATTCAGAGGTTGCAACGACTCCGTTCTTCCCTAACTGATGCGGTGTAATGCAGACAGGGTGACGGAACCAAAGCATCAACCATGAGGCACTTTTATCGCTCTAGGAGGAATCAGTAAAATTTAAGAGTGTCTTTGTAGAAAAGTAATTTTTGAGTCTGCGTCTCATGGCTGTTACCCAAACCCTGCGTACTGTTCTGATTCGATTAGTCGTCGTGCTTTGTGCGATCGTGCTGGCCTGGTTATGGATACTGCTCGGAGCTACGCCAGTTGCCTGGGCGCAAGATAAAACGATTAACTACAGCAACACCCATTTAGAACAGCGTGATTTCTCTAAGCTCGATCTGGAGGGTGGAGTGTTTGTCGCCGCCGAAATGCGAGAAGCCAATTTCAGTGGCACTAATCTCAAGAATGCAATTCTGACGAAAGGTAATCTATTAGGTGCCAATCTGCGGGGAGCCAATTTGACCGGAGCCTTGATCGATCGCGTTACCTTCTACAAAGCCGATCTATCCAATGCCATCCTGACTGAATCAACCGTATCGAATAGCATCTTGGACGAAGCCATCATTACTGGAGCTGATTTTACGGATGCCATTATCGATCGCTACACCACCACTCAACTCTGTAAACGAGCAGACGGTATTAATCCAACTACGGGTGTTAGTACCCGCGACAGTCTAGGGTGTCGCTAAGCAACGGCATGACATTGCTCAAATTCGCTCAACCCAGTAGAAGTTTGGCATCTCATGATTGAGATTCTATGCGGCTAGTACAACCGCTTTTCTTTCAAGCATCTGCTCTGAATGACGGTGTGAATCATTGGTATTTGCAGAACATTTACCGGCTAAATTCACGCGTTTAGACACCCTCATTAATCGATCAAAAAAAAGATACTGACGGAGACAAGTTCTAATCAGTAACTTGCTTAAACTCGACTTTAGAGGCTGTGATCCCAATCACGAACCTGGCAAATGTAGCTAAAGCAACGATCGTAGTGATCCGGAATGAAGTAAATAGAGATGTATCTACCTTTCAGTGACTTTCATCTAACTAAGTCAATCCTAGTTACTAATTTTTCGCCGTCAAAAAAATGTAGTCCTGACTACAAATTGATGCAAGTAACTATCTCAAGACAGATTTGAATCAAAACTATTGGAAAAGTGTATTAACCACTACTTTTTTTATTAAAAAATGTATTTCTCAAGTTTTATATCTAATCCATCTTTTATCAGAGGTTTTGATCTATTTTCAAAGAATGAACATCAGCATTTTCCGAATAGTAATCAAATTAACAAAACCGTAAATCTACTATGAACAATTGCCCTTGCTGCTCCACTCCTCTAGTTCGCCACATTCGCCATCGGGAAATTTACTGGTTTTGCTCGGGCTGCTGGCAAAAGATGCCGAATTTAACAGAATTAGTTGGTTCAAATGATCTAATTAGCGCGATCGCACCGTCTCTACAAGCAAGTGCTCAAAGGCTTAGCCCTGCATAGTTTGACATCAGCTCGCCCCTCAAGGGTAATCATCAGAACTCAGAGTTTCTCAATGTTAAGGAGACAAAGTTAACTAATTCTCCTTAATTCAGAACCTCTGAGTTTTTTGTATCTAACCAATTGATTTAAGTTAATTAATTCAGTCGGCAATAAATTCATTATTGTAAGTTATCGATCGCTACAACGAATTGATCTTTTCTATCTTGAGACAGAGATATTTTGATGAGCAATCTGCTGTCTATAAATGTTATTTCCGCATAGTTTCTCACATTACATGTAACGATCGCTTCATACTGATTCACAACCCGTAACCCGCCTCTTTTCTCTGGTGAATTCCCCTCTCTGCCTGAGCTATCTCACCGTTGCCCCCTCACAATTTCCTCATAGTCTTTGTCTATAACTCGAAATGTGAAGGTCAAGCGGATTAAACCATCATCCTTGGGGAAACAAGAGGCATGTTAAGCCATACTCTAGAGCCAACTACAACAGCGGTCAGCGGTCGAATTCATTCGATCGAAACCTGCGGCACCGTCGATGGCCCAGGCATCCGATTTGTCATCTTTACTCAAGGTTGTCCATTACGGTGTCTCTACTGCCATAACCCCGATTGTCGGCAGGGGACAGATGGGCAAACCGCGACCGTTGACGCACTGATTAGTGAAATTCAAAGCTATGCTTCCTACCTGAAACCACCTGGAGGAGTCACAATCAGTGGTGGAGAACCCTTAATGCAACCTGAGTTTGTACGAGAAATTTTTCGCCGCTGCAAATCATTAGGTCTCCACACAACACTCGATACATCAGGATTTGTCAATCTAGACACAGCAAAATCTGTACTCGATCAGGTTGATTTAGTATTGTTAGATATTAAATCCTTTGATCCCGAAATTTACAGAAAGGTCACGAGTGTTTCGATCGAACCTACTTTAGAGTTAGCGAAGTACCTCGATCAAATTCATAAACCAACCTGGATTCGCTTTGTTTTAGTACCAGGTCTGACAGATGACAAAGCCAATATAGAAGGGTTAGCAAATTTCCTTGCCTCCTTCACCAACATAGAACGAGTCGAAGTTTTACCCTTTCACAAAATGGGGGAATACAAGTGGGAGCAATTGGGATATGAGTACCACCTGTATGACACAGCCATTCCCACACCTGAGCAAGTTCAAACTGTGGTTGAGATTTTTCAGCAATATGGAATCACCACGATCGCAGCTTAACAACTTATAGATTGCTAGGCCAAATTACCGCCGCTTCAACTGATTATTTTCATCGAATCATGCCAGCCCATCTGGGATAACGACTCCCAGAAACCATTACAGGATAGGAATTGTATGAAAGTTACGAATGTGCCAGAACTGGAAGCCCTCATCCAGAAAGTGAAAGCCGCCCAAGCCACCTTTGCGACATTTTCCCAAGAACAAGTAGATCGAATTTTCAAGAAAGCCGCCTTAGCTGCCAATGCCGATCGCATTCCCTTAGCAAAATTAGCTGTGGCGGAAACTGGCATGGGAATTGTGGAAGATAAGGTGATTAAAAATCACTTTGCCTCTGAGGAAGTCTACAACAAATATCGGACTGAAAAGACCTGTGGCGTAATTGAAGAAGACCGCTCCTTCGGTATTCAAAAAGTGGCCGAACCCGTTGGAATTCTAGCTGGGATTATTCCCACCACTAACCCCACTTCGACCGTGATCTTCAAGGCATTAATTACCCTAAAAACCCGGAATGCCATTATCTTTTCGCCCCATCCTAGAGCCAAAAACTGCACGATCGCGGCTGCCAAAGTTATTTTGGATGCCGCCGTCGCTGCTGGGGCACCCGAACACATTATTGGTTGGATTGATGAACCAACCGTTGAGCTATCGCAAGCCTTAATGCAGCATCCTGATGTCAAGCTGATTCTGGCCACCGGCGGCCCCGGTATGGTCAAAGCCGCTTACTCGTCGGGTCGTCCGTCGTTGGGGGTAGGAGCGGGTAACACTCCAGCGGTGATTGATGAAACGGCCCATATTCCGATGGCAGTCAGTTCGATTCTGCTGAGTAAAACCTTCGACAATGGCATGATCTGTGCCTCGGAACAATCTGTAGTCGTAGTGGATGCGGTTTACGATCGCGTCAAGCAAGAGTTCAGCGATCGGGGAGCTTACTTCCTCTCCCCCGAAGAACGCCAAAAAGTTGCGAATGTGATTCTGAAACAAGGACGACTGAATGCCGAGATTGTCGGACAGTCCGCCTTAGCAATTGCCGAGTTAGCAGGCTTAGATCTCGGTGACCAGAACGGAACGACGATTCCCGTCAAAGTCTTAATTGGAGAAGTTGAGGCGATCGATGAAAGTGAACCGTTTGCCTACGAAAAACTGTCACCCGTTTTGGCCATGTATCGGGCCACTGACTTTGCCGATGCCACCCGCAAAGCTCAGGAGTTAATTGAATTTGGTGGGCGCGGACATACTTCGGTCTTGTATACCGGAGCCACCAACTACGATCGGATTGCCCAGTTTAAGGGCGTCTTGGAAACGGCCCGAGTGCTGATCAACACGCCATCGTCGCAAGGCGCGATCGGAGATCTATATAACTTCAAACTTGATCCATCACTGACCTTAGGCTGTGGCACCTGGGGCGGCAACTCAATTTCCGGTAACGTCGGGCCACAAAACCTACTCAACATCAAAACGGTGACGGAACGGCGGGAAAACATGCAATGGTTCCGGATTCCGCCCAAGATCTACTTCAAGTACGGCGCCCTGCCGATCGCCCTACGAGATTTAGTCGGCAAAAAACGCGCCTTCATCATTACCGACAAACCGCTCTACGAACTGGGTATGGTCGATAAACTGACGACGATTTTAGATGAACTCGAGATTCGTCACGATGTTTTCTATGATGTCGAACCCGATCCCAAACTCTCCACAGTTCATCGTGGGTTGGAATTAATCAACAACTACGAACCGGATGTGATTATTGCGATCGGGGGTGGTTCGCCGATGGATGCAGCGAAAGTGATGTGGCTGATGTACGAGCATCCTGAGATTGAATTTGAAGGGTTGGCGATGCGGTTTATGGATATCCGCAAACGAGTGTATGACTTACCACCACTGGGACAAAAAGCCATTTTAGTTGCCATTCCAACCACATCCGGCACAGGTTCAGAAGTCACCCCCTTTGCAGTGGTAACCGATGAAGAAACTGGCGTGAAATATCCCTTAGCAGACTATGCCCTAACTCCAAATATCGCGATCGTCGATCCAGAGTTGGTGCTAGGGATGCCGCAAAAACTGGTGGCTTACGGTGGGGTGGATGCGTTAACCCATGCCCTAGAAGCCTACGTTTCAGTTCTAGCGACCGATTTCACCAACGGACTGGCCTTGGAAGCGATTCGGCTCCTGGTGAAATATTTACCACTCTCGTACCAGGATGCTAATAACCTCAAAGCCAGAGAGAAAGTGCATTATGCCGCCACGATCGCGGGATTAGCCTTTGCCAATGCCTTTCTCGGGATCTGTCACTCAATGGCTCACCAGTTGGGAGCCGTATTCCACATTCCCCACGGGTTAGCTAATGCGCTGATGATTTCTCATGTGATTCGCTACAACGCTACGGATGCTCCGTACAAACAAGCGATCTTCCCGCAGTACAAGTATCCCAACGTCAAAGATCGTTACGCTCGGATTGCGGATCACCTCAACTTAGGGGGGAATTCTGTAGATGAGAAGGTCGATCGCTTAATTGCGACGATCGAACACTTAAAGCGGCAAGTCGAGATTCCGCCAACCATTCAAGCTTGTCTAGGCGGGCAAGAAACTCTGTTCTATAGCAAGCTAGAGCAATTGGCAGATCAGGCATTTGACGATCAATGTACTGGAGCCAACCCTCGGTATCCGTTAATTCAAGACCTGAAGGAGATGTTTATCCAGGCGTATCACGGTCATGCTGTAGAAGCCACTTCCAGCCGACCTCGGGAATTGACCACAACCAAGTAGAGTTTCCTTAAAAAATTCTGCTGCACCCTAAGTCGGCATAATCTACGCCAGTCAACCTTCTAAATGCTGTTTCCTGTTGAACATAGCTCGACAGTCCGCTAGGAGGACATGGGGAGGTGGGGCACACTCATCTCCCCATCCTACTGTTTGGAGAACTTACGATGCTAAACATGATGCAACCCTCTGTTTGCCCGACAGCCGATCCTGCCAGTGATATCTGGCGCTATAAGCCGCATCCTCTTGATGCCATTTTTACTCCCAAAACCGTCGCTGTCATCGGTGCCACCGAACGCCCCGGCAGCGTGGGTCGGACAGTGTTATGGAATCTGATCAGTCACCCCTTTGGCGGCACCGTGTTTCCGGTGAATCCTAAACGCCATAGTGTATTGGGAATCAAGGCTTATCCCTCGATCGCCGCAGTCCCAGAATCCGTCGATTTAGCGATCGTGGCCACTCCTGCCGCAACTGTCCCCGCTGTGATTAGAGAATGTGCTGATGCTGGAGTCAAAAGTGCCATTATCATCTCCGCTGGATTTAAGGAAATTGGGGCCAGTGGTGTCGAGCTAGAGCAGCAAATTTTGGCCGAGGCCCAACGCGGCAAAATGCGAATTATTGGCCCCAACTGCTTAGGCGTCATGAGTCCGCTGTCTGGGTTAAATGCTTCCTTTGGCGAGGGTATAGCAAAACCAGGCAAGATCGGCTTTATCAGTCAGAGTGGTGCCTTATGTACCGCCATTCTGGATTGGAGCTTGCGAGAAAACGTCGGGTTTAGTGCCTTTGTGTCGATCGGCTCAATGATCGATGTCAACTGGGGCGATTTGATCTACTACCTGGGCGACGATCCCCATACCCAAAGCATTGTGATTTACATGGAGTCGATCGGGGATGCCCGATCGTTCCTCTCGGCTGCCCGCGAAGTCGCCCTCACAAAACCAATCATTGTGATGAAAGCAGGCCAAACCGAAGCAGCGGCTAAAGCAGCGGCCTCTCATACTGGCACGTTGACTGGGAGCGATGCGGTGTTGGATGCGGCGTTTCGACGGTCTGGAGTCTTACGGGTTAACAACATTTCCTACCTGTTTTACATGGCAGAAGTTTTGGCCAAACAGCCCCGTCCCCAAGGCCCTCGCCTCACCATTCTGACCAATGCCGGGGGGCCTGGTGTCATTGCTACCGATGCCTTAAGTCTAGAACGGGGCAAACTGGCAGAACTTTCCGCTGAAACCTATGAGGCCTTAAACCAACTGCTCCCAAGCCACTGGAGCCACAACAATCCGATCGATGTCTTGGGGGACGCTGGCCCTGATCGCTATGCCAAAGCGCTAGAGATTGCCGCAAAAGATCCGAATAGTGACGGACTGCTGGTGATTCTGACTCCGCAGGCGATGACCAATCCGACCCAAACAGCCGAGAAACTACGACCGTATGCCAACTTGGGGAAGCCCATTCTAGCTAGCTGGATGGGCGGTGAAGCGGTAGCCACAGGTACTCAGATTCTTAATCAAGCCAGCATTCCTACCTTCCCCTATCCCGATACAGCGGCTCGGTTGTTTAACTACATGTGGCGCTATAGCTATAACCTGCGTGGCATTTACGAAACCCCGGTATTACCCGCCGACTCCGAAGCCGCAGTTCCCGATCGCAGCTTCGTTCACCAGATTATTCAAACGGCTCGGGCCGCCGGACGAACGCTATTAACTGAAGCAGAATCAAAACAAGTCCTCGCCGCCTATGGAATTCCCACGGTTGGTACATTGATTGCTAGTACCGCCGAGGAAGCCGTCCATCATGCCGAGACGATCGGGTATCCCGTTGTACTCAAACTGCTGTCCCAAACCATTACCCACAAAACCGATGTTGGCGGCGTCCAACTCAACTTAATGGATGCTGATGCGGTTCGTCGGGCTTTCGCCACGATCGCTGATAACGTCCAGTACTGGGTCGAAAAACACACAACCTCAGCCTCCTCACCCGATATTCCTGCCTTTCTCGGCGTCACCGTACAACCGATGGTACGCACCGATGGCTACGAATTAATCATCGGTAGCAGTCTTGATCCACAATTTGGACCAGTGCTGCTGTTTGGCTCCGGTGGCCAGTTGGTGGAAGTGTATCAAGATCGGGCGTTGGCCCTCCCGCCGCTCAATACCACACTGGCTCGCCGGATGATGGAGCAAACCCGAATTTACAAAGCGCTGCAAGGAGTTCGGGGGCGCAAGCCGATCGATCTGGCAGAACTAGAACAATTGATGGTGCAATTTAGCCAATTGGTGGTTGAGCAACGCTGGATTAAGGAAATTGATATCAATCCCATGCTGGCCTCTCCAGAACAGATCATCGCGTTAGATGCCAGAGTTGTCTTACATGAGCCAGACACCCAGTTAGACCAACTGCCGCAACTGGCGATTCGCCCCTATCCGATCCAATATGTCGCTCCCTGGACACTGAAAGATGGCAGTCCCGTCACCATCCGGCCCATTCGTCCAGAGGATGAACCGCTGATGGTACAGTTCCATCAATCGCTCTCGGAAGAAAGCATTTATCTGCGTTATGCCCATCTTGTCAAACTCAGCCATCGGATTACCCACGAACGGTTGACCCGCATTTGCTTTATTGACTACGATCGCGGCATTGCCCTAGTCATCGATCGCAAAAACCCAGTCACCGACCAGCACGAAATTCTTGCCGTGGCCCGATTAACGAAAATCCAGGGAACAGACGAAGCCGAATTTGCCATGTTAGTCAGCGATCGCTATCAGTCTCAAGGCATTGGTAGCGAACTATTACGACGGATCCTCCATATTGCCCGTGAGGAGAATACGAATAGTGAGCAGCCAATTCGCCGCATCATCGCTGATATTTTGACGGAAAACCGGGGAATGCAACGGGTCTGTGAAAAACTGGGCTTCCAGGTTCATCGAATTTTAGGCGAAGACATGGTGCAAGCAACGATTGGCTTATAGCCAAGCAGATCAACGTTGTCAGAAGCCAACCATTAGCAAAAACATTGATCAGGGTCTGGGGCTGACCTGATGACGGTAAGATCAGAATGTTACGCTTTATTACCCTAACTGCCTGGTCTGAGAGGAAACATGCTCGATACGCTGAGCCCCACTACCATTCTTGAGGTGTTGAAACCTGTAGAAGATCCTGAACTCCGTAAGAGTTTGGTTGATCTGAATATGATCCGCAATGTCAAGGTGGATGATGGTAATGTCAGCTTCACCCTAGTGTTGACCACTCCAGCCTGTCCCCTGCGGCAATTTATTGTTGAGGACTGTGAACGAGCCGTCAAAACCTTGCCTGGGGTAAAAACAGTATCAGTAGATGTCACCGCTGAAACTCCACAACAGAAGCCCTTACCCGATCGAGCAGGCATTGATGGCGTGAAAAATATTCTGGCTATTTCCAGTGGTAAAGGGGGGGTGGGTAAAAGCACCATTGCTGTGAATGTCGCTGTCGCCTTGGCCCAAGCAGGAGCCAAAGTAGGACTGATTGATGCCGATATTTATGGACCGAATACCCCGACGATGTTGGGCTTAGCCGATGCCCAGGTAACCGTGCAGCAGGGAGCACAAGGAGAAATTTTAGAACCCGCCTTTAATCATGGCGTGAAGCTAGTTTCGATGGGCTTTTTGATCGATAAAGATCAGCCCGTAATTTGGCGCGGCCCAATGCTGAACGGCATTATTCGGCAGTTTCTCTATCAAGTGCAGTGGGGAGAATTAGATTATTTGCTGGTCGATATGCCGCCGGGAACGGGTGATGCGCAATTAACATTAGCACAGGCCGTCCCAATGGCTGGAGCCGTAATTGTTACCACTCCACAAACCGTCGCCCTGTTAGATTCCCGACGTGGCTTAAAAATGTTCCAACAGTTAGGCGTTCCTGTCTTGGGCATTGTCGAGAACATGAGCTATTTCATTCCGCCCGATCTGCCCGATCGCCGCTACGACATTTTTGGCTCTCAAGGGGGCGAAAAAACGGCTCAGGAGCTACAGGTTCCCTTATTAGGCTGTGTACCGCTAGAAATTCCGTTGCGCGAAGGCGGCGATCGCGGTCTGCCTATTGTTTTGGAGTCACCCAGCTCAGCGTCAGCCCAAGCACTGGTTGCCATTGCCCAGCAAATTGCTGCTAGAGTGTCTGTGGTCGCATTAGCCGGATAGACAGCGCTAACCTGTGAGAGATAGGGTAGAAGCACTTTGCTAAGATGCCCAAACTACCTATGCTCTGATTGAGATGACGTTGGGAATGCCCCTTCCCGAATGCTGATACCTACCCATAACCAACTCCTCTCTTAACCTTTTCTCTAACGAATGCTGCAACGCTCCTTTGGTCAAATTCGCTGGCGATCCTTTATTCAGCCCTGGCAAAACGTAGATTGGTGGCTATTCGCGCTCCCGATCGGGCTAACGATTCTAGGGGGGGTGATGATCCGCAGCGTCGAAATGAACCAGGGATTAACCGACTGGTCACGTCATTGGGTAACCGGCGGAGTTGGGCTAGTGCTGGCATTGCTGGTCGCCCGTTCCCGCTATGAACAATTACTGCAATGGCGCTGGGTGATCTACGGCGTTACCAACGTAGCGTTATTTGCCGTCATGATTTTGGGAACGGAGGAACTGGGTGCCCAGCGCTGGATTGGCATCGGTGGCTTTTATATTCAGCCCTCTGAGTACGCCAAGCTGGGGATTATTATTACGATCGCATCACTCCTACACGAACGACCCGCCTCGACGATTCCTGCGGCCCTCAAAACCCTAGCGATTACAGCAGTTCCCTGGTTATTTGTCTTTCTAGAACCTAACCTGGGGACGTCACTGGTATTTGGGGCCATTACATTAGGCATGTTGTATTGGGGGAACGCCAATCCCGGTTGGTTGTTGATCTTGCTGTCTCCGTTCATCTCGGCAATTTTGCTCAATGCCTATCTACCAGCGTGGTTTGCCTGGATTGTCCTAGTGGGGTTTGTGGCATGGCGGAGTTTGCCCTGGTATCGCTTCGGCACACTAGCCGTCGTCGTCGTCAATTTAATCTCTGCTGGATTAGGGCATCTGCTCTGGGAACTACTGAAACCCTACCAGAAGCAACGATTAACGATGTTTCTCAATCCTGACCAGGATCCACTCGGTGGTGGATATCACTTAATTCAGTCCCGAATTGCGATCGGAGCCGGGGAGATCTGGGGACGAGGATTACATAAAGGGACTCAAACCCAGCTCAATTTTATTCCCGAACAACATACCGACTTCATTTTTACGGCGATCGGTGAGGAATTAGGGTTTGTCGGCTGTATTTTAGTGCTGCTGGCCATTTGGATGATCTGCTTTCGGCTGGTGATCATTGCGCAAAACGCGAAGGAAAGTTTTGGTTCTTTGTTGGCGATCGGTGTTCTGTCCATGATTGTGTTCCAGGTTGTCGTCAATATTGGTATGACGATCGGCCTGTCTCCAGTTACCGGAATTCCGCTGCCCTGGTTAAGTTATGGGAACTCTGCTTTGCTGATGAACTTTATTGCGATCGGTCTGGTGCAATCGGTTGCGAACTATCGTCAACGCCTCAAGTTTTAATATGGCTACTGAATCATCCTCCTGTGCCAATCTGGAAACCTGTGTAAAAGCACTAGCATTGCCGCAAATCCAGCGTCATGTGTTTCTGTGTGCCGATCAGACCAAGCCGAAATGCTGCTCGCAAGCAGACGGCTTAGCCGCATGGGACTATCTCAAAAATCGGTTGAAAGAATTAAAGCTTGATCAACCTACAGAAACTCGGCCAGATTGTGTTTTTCGGACTAAAGCCAACTGTTTACGGGTTTGCCTCAAAGGCCCAATTCTAGTTGTTTATCCCGATGGAGTTTGGTATCACAGTGCGACTCCCGAAGTGATTGAGCGGATTATTCAAGAACATCTGATTGGCAATCAAATTGTGCAGGAGTTTGCATTTCTAACTCATCCATTGCCTCAGAAGCCAGTTTAAAAGTCCTCTTGATTGAAGCACAACAGGTTGCTCTCCCTGAATCCATCGTCCTGAACAAAAGGGGCTGGAAGACCAATTCTTTCCTGTGCAAAAACCACCCAAGATTAATTACTGCAACTTTTCATCAAACGCATTAATCGCAAGCCACCGATCTAGAACTCGACCTCGTCCCTAATTGGTAGAAGATGGGTAGTTTTTGTTCATGCTGATTAGTTGATAAAGGGTGTTAAAAGCCGCCTTTTACCATTTAAATTCAAATTACGATCGTATTGTTTACATTTTTTTTAGGCTCAAGTCTAGAGTTCCAATTCCTAGAGCGATTCAGCTCATCCTCTTGATAGCGATCGCAGTTCAAATCCCTCTAGTTATGCATAGACAGGTTTAAAGAGTTTGCTCTTCCCAAGACGAATGAATTCTATCTTTTTAGAAGTGGCATATAATATCACAAGAGACAAGGCCTTTAAATCTGCATGGTTACTAGTATTTAGATTTATTTAGATTTCAGCGATTACCCGGAGGCTACCTAAAATATGTTTCAGAGGCTTCAAGGAAGCGCTAATCTAGCGAGTAGGTGCAGACCTAGCGGCATGTTAAGTATTTCGAGAGTTTTTTTGCAGACTCGATTGATACTAAAGCATCAGAACCCAGGAAGAAGCGAGTAGCACAGGATGAAGGAAACCAGCGTAGGAAATCACAGACGACTTCTGCTTATTGATGACGACCCTAACTTGATCCTATTGGTTAAAGACTACCTGGAGTTCCGGGGTTATGAAGTCGTCACCGCAGAGAATGGTCGAGAGGCGTTGGAAGTGCTGGAAAGTGACATTCCAGATATGATCATTTGCGATGTCATGATGCCAGAAATGGATGGTTATTCTTTGGTCAGGCATGTTCGGGAAGATCCGCGTACCAGTTGGATTCCCGTACTGTTCCTGTCTGCCAAAGGCCAAAGTCAGGATCGAGTCAAGGGGCTAAACACCGGTGCCGATGTGTATATGGTGAAGCCCTTTGAGCCAGAGGAGCTGGTTGCCCAGGTGGAATCCTCACTGAAGCAAGCCGCTCGAATTGCAGAACGTCCTGGCCGAGCCCCCGATGCGGCTCCCAAAATCCAAGTTCCCTTTGATGTGGAACTCACTCCCACCGAGCTAAAAGTCGTGCAATTTGTGGCCCGTGGCATGGCTAACCGGGAAATTGCCGAGGAGCTTAATGTTAGCCAACGGACGATCGAAAGCCACGTCAGTAATATGCTAGGGAAGACCGGCTTACATAACCGGACTGAGTTAGCTCGCTGGGCGATCGAAAACAATATGGCTTAGATTGGAATTGCTTTCGAGCTAAAACCTTTAATCGATAACTGAATGCGGTGTCTGGATAGCTCCAAACACCGCACTTTTTTATAGGTTGTTTATAGATTGATGAGTTGGGTATAACTACAGCCTGATCTACCACCCATCCAATTGAGCACCGGGCGAGTCTTGCCAAATTTCCAAATCCAACTCATTCAGGTAGAGCAACGCACTGCGGATCTGCTCTTGGCTACCGCGTAATTCCAAATCAAACCACCCATCATCTCTGGCATTCGCTCCCAGTAATGCGGCGGCGATGTTCACGGTTAGCCCATGATGAGACACCAAGCGTGAAATCACCGGTTCCTCATGGTAATTTTTGGGAATCCGAATCCGAATCCGCGCTTGAGTTAAACGGTTGCTATCAGATGCCGTTGATGCGGGATCTGCCGCTAGATCATGACGATCGCAAATTTCCATCTCAGTCCTCCTTGACCTCTTCAATCCTGGTTTTCCGTTCCAAAATTTCTTTCAGTACTAGCGTGACGACAGCCAACAAGGCCAATAGCACAGCCGCAGAGAACGCCGCTTCCGTTTCATATTGCTTGTACGCTTCTTCCACATACAACGGCAGAGTTTGGGTTTTACCGATAATGTTGCCGGAAACCACTGATACCGCCCCGAATTCTCCCATTGCCCTGGCATTGGTCAGAATCACCCCGTATAGCAAGGCCCAACGAATGTTCGGAAGCGTGACCCGCCAAAACACCTGCCAGTCCTTCGCCCCTAGAGTTCTCGCCGCTTCTTCCTGATCGGTTCCCACTTCTTCTAGCACCGGAATCACCTCACGGGCCACAAAGGGTAACGTGACAAACGCGGTGGCCAAAATCATCCCCGGCAGCGCAAAGATAATTTTGATGTCATGGGCTTGCAGGAACCCGCCAAACCAGCCATTGCGTCCATACAACAACACCAGCATTAAACCCGCTACAACTGGTGAAATTGCAAAGGGCACATCCAATACACTAACGACGAAAGCAC
>DATNPU010000362.1:0-7048 GCA_036703105.1 Microcoleaceae cyanobacterium | reverse complement strand
ACGGCTGATGCTCCAAAGTCAGCACTTATGTAGTCAACGAACATCATGCGTTGCCCTAGCGTCGCTCAAGCCGTCTGCCATCAGCCAGCTCAAAACTGATTTTGTCACCCAAGTAAATCACGAATTCCGCACTCCGTTGACGGTGATTGCGACCGCAACAGAACTGCTGAAGCTTTACCACAGCCAAATCTCAGACCAAAAACGTCAGCAGTATTTCCAGCAAATTCAAGAGGCGATCAAACAGTTAATCCACTTGCTAGAAACCGCTTTAACAGATATTGACGCCGATCTGTAACTGACAGCATTCTCAGAATGGTTAGCCACACGATCGGGACAAACGGCTGTTTGCCCTGACAACTGTTAGGACAATCAAGCTTCTGAGAGCACTACCCTCCCTAGTTTCTATCCTCAGCACTCCGTCCTCAGCACCCAGCACTTTGCTATAGTCGTTCTCCAAAGCATGGAAAAAGGGTTTGGCAGGTCTCAAAGCGGATCTAAGGAGCCCAAAGCCGTTTCTGAGGTGTCCGAAACGATGTTTGAGGTGTCCAACGTCATTTCTGAGGTGTCCGAAACGATGCTTGAGGCGTCCAACGTCATTTCTGAGGTGTCCAAAACGGTATTTGAGGAGTCCGAAACGGTATTCGAGGCGTCCGAAACGATGTTTGAGGCGTCCAACGTCGTTTCTGAGGAGTTTGAAACGGTATTTGAGGAGTCCGAAACTTTACTTGAGCAGTCCAAAACGGTGTTTGAAAAGTCCAAAAGCGGGTTTGAAGCGTCAAGGATACTGTCGGTTATAGCAGTACTGATCCATGTTAGGACAATCAAACTTCTGAGAGCACTACCCTCCTTAGTTTCCATCCTCAGCACTCAGCACTCAGCACTCAGCACTTTGCTATGGTACAGAATCAAAGTTTGATCGATCGCGGAATTTCAATCCGAAAAGTCGTGCCCTGATCCAGTTGGCTTTCGACAGAAATGCTGCCCTGCATCAGTTCAATTAAGGCTTTAGAAATCGCTAACCCTAAACCAGTGCCGCCATATTGCCGAGTGGTAGACTGATTCACTTGCCAAAACTTTTGAAAGATTTGGGTTTGATCCGTAGGGGCAATGCCGATACCTGTGTCACTTACCGCGATCGCCAGTCGTCCTTCGGGCAACTCTAGCACCTCAATCTTGACGCTACCCGTGGACGTGAATTTAATCGCATTGGATAGTAAGTTAATTAACACCTGTTGCATGCGCAGACGATCGTTGACCACCGCAATCTCTGACTCCGGCAGGCATAACTGGAGAGCTAAGGCTTTTTGGTCGGCCAGCGATCGTAAATCGTTGGCTGTACTGGTAACTAATTCAGCCAGATTAAAAGGTTCTAAGTGCAGTTCTAGTTGTTCAGCCTGAATTTTAGAAACGTCTAATAGGTCTTCAATTAAAGTGAGTAAATGTTTACCATTCCGGAAAATGCGCTCCAACATTCCGGCATATTGCAGCTCGTGTTGATGATGAAACCGCCGCAATAATACTTCCGAAAATCCCAAAATGGCATTCATCGGTGTCCGCAATTCATGGGAGACCATGGCTAGAAACTGATTCTTCAAGCGATCGGCTTCCTGTAACTCCAAATTCTGGAGTTGTATTTGCTGTAACCGTTCCTCGGTTTGCTTGCGGGCAGAAATATCGCGAACTACCCAGCGTAATGCGATCGTTCGCTCTCGCTGATCCTGAACGGTTTCTACCGTTAATGCGGCGATAAAGGGTTTATCTTCGCGGCCACATAACTGCACTTCCCAATCCTGCACTCGGTGCATCACGGAAATTTGGTTGAGCAATTGCCGAAACGATCGCCGTTGCTCCTCGGCAACAAAACCGACTAGTGGTTTCCGAATTAAATGACGTTTCTGAATATTAAATAATGCGGCCGCGGCTCGATTGGCTTCCTGAATATTGCCACTACGATCCGTTACTAAATAACCATCTGGAGCAAATTCAAATAATTCTTGGTAGCGTTTTCGTTCGGATTCTGCAATCTCTTGGGTAATTTGCAATTGCTCATTTTGGTAACGTAATTCCTCTTCTGCTATCCGTAATTCTTCTAAGGCAACTTGTAATTCTGCTAGGCAGTCAATCACAATCTGAGGGTGCTGCCAGGAAACTTCCCTCACCTTTTGGTATAGCTCTGTGGTATGGCTTTCAACAGCTTTTATTCGATGGTCAAAAAAATCTTCTTCATGAACACTCATACCCGTCTGCCCTTGCTGCGCTCCACTAAAATGATGTGATATTTTCGATCAAAAAGAATCCTACCCTGTTGGTGAAATTTGCCTAACCAACGGGTGATTGTAACGCGAGTTGTACAACAAGCATTGGCTAAATCTTCATGGGTTAAGCGTATCCTTAATCGAATCCCCTCCGGGATCGTCTGCCCAATTTCTTGCCTAAAAAAATCTAAAAGTTGTTCTAGTCGATCGCTAACTCGGCGTTGTCCAGCGATCGCTAGTAATGTTTCAGTATGCTGTAATCGGCGTGTGACTTTATTGACAAACCACTGAGCAAGCACGGGTGAACTATTAATTTCGCTAGTTGAAAGTGATACTAATTCTACATCTGATACCGCGATCGCTTGATAGTTTGATAGATCAGTTAGATTCCCCCCAAATGGCATCCCAGCACCCAAAATTCCTAACAAAACTTCCTCACCATTCTGAGTTAAGGTAATTAATTTGGCGAGTCCCTGCGTTAGGTAACAGCAGGATTGCGGAGGGATGACGATCGCGTCCCCCGGTTTGTATCGAGATACGATCCGTTCCTGTAACAAATCTCCTTCTAGCGATAGAGCCGAACTGTTTGTTTCAGGAGTAAACTCGGGGTGTTTTGCGAACCCATTGTCTTTGCAGGTTGCGATTTCCCGAATCAGCCACCGAAATGTGGTTATCTCATTCATGAAATGATGAATAGTGACAACACAAGTGACTGTGGTCGGTGGGCGATCGCGAGGCTCAAGGTGGAGTCGCCAGGTGCGCGGAGGATATACCTTTCCTTGCTGGAATAACTGCTCTAAAACAGATTGCTGATGCAAATCTTTAAGGAATAATGCTAACGGTTTGCCCACCAAAAATTTCTCGGCAACGCCTAATAATTGTGCGGCATTTCGATTGGCTTCCTGGATACAACCGTGCTCGTCAGTAACGACATAAGCATCAGGTAGCGAAGCAAATAATTCTTGATAGCGTTGTTGCTCTGTCCTAGCGATCGCTAATGCTTCCACCAAGGCTTGATTTTGTCGCTCTAGCTCTTCGACGGCCACCTGTAACTCTTCCGAGGCTACCCCTAGCTCCTTGTAAATCGTTGGTATAAAGCTGGCTTGATGATCGACGGGCGTAGTGGTTGGATGGACTTCATTTAACAGGTGTGTCACCCGATCGTGCATGGCGGTTACATGACGGGTAAATTTATCAACATCAACAAGTTGCAGTTTCAATGGGTTCATTCTTACCTTGGATTAAGATGATGTTGGAGGTATGATTGTTAGCCAAAGACTACAGAAATCATCTAGCAGATAAGTTAAATCCCAATCGTAAAATTCGCAATTACTACTTTATCTTTGAGTAAGTTTATTAGATTTTAATTTCTCTTTTTAAAAACTAGAAAAACGATCGTGGCGATAGAATAGCAATCCCATGTCCATGAATCCACTTGATTTTTCTAATGAGAATAAATTCTTTTATCGCCGTATAAAGAAAATCTATCGTCGTGCCATTCAAACTCCAATGCCACAGGAGTTGTTGCCGGATGCTTTGCAGGAATTGCAAGTGGCATTAGAAAAATTGCGGCTGGCTGAAGAAGCACTACACCAGCAGAATGAAGCGCTGTTAGATGTTCAACAGTTGCTAGAACTGGAACGGCAACGCTATCAAGACTTATTTGAATTTGCTCCAGATCCCTATGTGGTGACCAATGGCCAGGGGCAAATTCAGGAAGTGAATCGGGCGGCGACTCAACTCTTACAGCGATCGACACCTTCTCTGACTGGCAAACCATTTGCTACCTTAGTTGCCCCACCCGATCGCCGATCGTTTCGGCTGAAGTTGGCGCAACTCGTTCGGCAAGGGGACGAGCAGGAATGGGAATTGACTTTACAACTGCATCAAGGAAAAAAGTTGGATGTGGCTTTAAAGGGTGCCGTAGTGCGAGATACCAAGGGTGAAGCTAGTTCCTGCCGGTTCCTATTGCGAGATTTGACCACCCAAAAGCACACGGAACAACAACTACGATCGTTGAATGCTGAACTGATGCAGCGGGCCACGTTGGATGCGACTCTTCGGCAGATTAGTAATCAGTTGCGAGAAAGCCTGGATGAACCGCAAATTCTGCAAACTGTGGTTCAAGAATTAACGACGGCTTTGAATTTAGTCGCCTGTGATACGGGGATTTACGACTTAGAGCAGCAGCGATCGCATGTGAATTGCAGTTACATCGCTTCTAGTGCTCAATTGCAGCCTACTCAGTTTGGGGCGGTTGATATGAAGGAGTTCCCGGAATGTTATCGGCAACTGTTGCAAGGCCAGGAATTTCAGTTCTGTGAACTCACGAATGATCCCCAACGGAGTCAGGTGGCGATTTTGGCCTGTCCGATCGTGGATCACCAGGATGTTTTAGGGGATCTATGGTGCTTTAGCCAACGAGAAACTACTTTAACCCCCCATCAAGTGCATCTGGTGCAGCAGGTGGCTAGTCAATGTGCGATCGCGCTGCGGCAAGCCCGACTGTATCAGGCAGCGCAAACCCAAATGATGGAATTACAGCGAGTCAATGCTCTTAAACATGACTTTCTCAGTACGGTGTCGCACGAGCTGCGGACGCCGTTAACCAATATCAAAATGGCGTTGCATTTATTGCAAATTACTAAAACAGAAGCGCAACGGACTCGGTGTTTAGAAATCCTCCAAGCGGAGTGCGATCGCGAAACCGAATTAATTACCGATTTACTAGATTTACAACAGCTAGAAGCGGAAAGCTATCCTAAGTTCCTGTTAGAGGCGATCGCTTTACCCGAATGGCTCCCGACGATTCTGGCACCGATGCAACAACGGGTACAGGCCAAACAGCAACGATTTACGACTGATCTACCAGCCACGTTGCCCCGAATGATTTCCGATCGGGCCAGCCTCAGACGGGTGTTACTAGAACTGCTGCGCAATGCTCAGAAATATACTCCGGCAAAGGGGGACATTGCTTTAGAGATTACCCATGATCCCGACCATGCCACCATTACGTTTACACTACGGAATCAGGCGGAAATTTCCCCGATCGAACTCGATCGGATTTTTGATAAGTTCTATCGGGTTCCCCAAGCCAACTCCTGGGAAACCAGTGGTACCGGGCTAGGATTGGCGCTGGTCAAACGTCTGGTAGATCACCTCCAAGGTACAATCAACGTCGTGAGTGAGAAGGGCTGGACAACCTTTTCGATTAAGTTTCCTGTGCAGTTCCGCTCAACCAGTACACAACCTACCGGAGAGCCAGCTTAAGCTAGAGATAAAGCTGCTCTGTGAGGTAGATGATGGAAATTGGCGTACCCAAGGAAACCAAAGACCAAGAATATCGGGTGGGGCTGAGTCCCGGTAGTGTACGGGTCTTGATTGAGCATGGTCACTCGGTATTTGTGGAGACGGTTGCTGGGGATGGGGCTGGGTTTACCGATACCGATTATGTGCAGGCTGGGGCGACGATCGTACCCACTGCCAAGGCTGCCTGGGATCGCGAGTTGGTGATTAAGGTAAAGGAACCGCTGAAGGCCGAATACGACTACCTGCAAAAAGGCCAACTGCTATTTACCTATCTCCATCTCGCCGCCGATCGCGCCCTGACCGAGCATCTCCTCACCAGCGGGACAACCGCGATCGCCTATGAAACCGTCGAGTTACCCGATAAGCGCCTGCCGTTACTGGCTCCCATGAGTGTGATTGCTGGACGGTTAGCGGTGCAATTTGGAGCGCGCTATCTAGAGCGGCAACAAGGCGGACGGGGGGTCTTACTCGGTGGCATTCCTGGCGTGAAACCGGGGAAAGTGGTGATTCTCGGCGGGGGTGTGGTCGGGACGGAAGCGGCTCGGATTGCGGTCGGTATGGGCGCTCAAGTGCAAATTCTGGATGTGAATGTCGATCGCCTGTCCTATTTAGAAACCCTATTTGGTTCGCGAGTGGAATTGCTCTACAGCACGACTAGCCAAATTGAAGCGGCTGTTCCCGAAGCCGATCTCTTGATTGGGGGCGTACTGATCCTGGCACGACGGGCGCCTACTCTGGTGTCGCGATCGTTGGTCAAGCGGATGCGTCCCGGCTCGGTGATTGTGGATGTAGCGGTTGATCAAGGCGGTTGTGTGGAAACCGTTCGTCCAACCTCTCACTCCCATCCCACCTATTTAGAGGAAGGAGTGGTGCATTACGGGGTGCCCAACATGCCCGGAGCCGTGCCCTGGACTTCTACCCAAGCCCTGAATAACAGCACCTTACCTTATGTGTTGAAGCTAGCGGATTATGGATTAGCCGCCTTCGATCGCGATCCCCATCTGGCCAAAGGGCTAAATGTGCAGGGAAATCATCTAATTCATCCGGCGGTTCAGGAGGTGTTTCCCGATTTAGTCGGTTAAGTCGCGTGGCATCCGGGTAAAATGCGTTACGACGCACCGCAACCTTGCCACCACCATGACTGATTCTACTTCCGCTCCAACCCGTCAAGAAACCGATAGCATGGGCGCGATCGCTGTTCCCTCCGATCGCTATTGGGGGGCGCAAACTCAGCGTTCTCTGGTCTACTTCGCGATCGGGAATGACACGATGCCGCGTGAACTGATCCGGGCGATCGGCATTCTCAAGCAAGCGGCCGCGATCGTCAATCGGGATCTGGGGAAGTTGCCAGAGGAGAAAGCCAGTTGGATGATTCAAGCGGCGGATGAAGTGATCGCTGGAACGTTGGATGATCACTTTCCCCTGCGCATCTGGCAAACGGGGAGTGGGACTCAAACAAATATGAATGCCAATGAGGTGATTTC
>DATNPU010000359.1:0-3018 GCA_036703105.1 Microcoleaceae cyanobacterium | reverse complement strand
ATAGGGTACAAGCAATCGGCAGTCAGCGATCGGGTATTAATATCAGGAAAGAATATGGACAGCAGTGCAGCCATCCCAGTCGTAGAGTCTTGGCGGCAGGGAGAACTGGTGGAAGTGACAATTACAGACTTGAGTGATCGTGGCGATGGCGTGGGGCGCTATGGGCAACGAGTCGTTTTCGTACCGGATACAGTAACGGGCGATCGGGCACAAGTCCGGTTGGTGCGAGTGAAGCCTCAGTACGCTTATGGTAAGCTGCACGAACTGCTAGAAGCATCCCCCCATCGGATTCGTCCGCGATGCATTGTGGCGGATAAGTGTGGTGGTTGCCAGTGGCAGCATGTTAGTGATGAATACCAACAAATTGCCAAACAGAATCAAGTCATCCAGGCCTTAGAACGGATTGGCGGGTTTCAATCCCCTCCGGTTGAACCGCTGTTACCCGTGCCCGAACCGTTAGGCTACCGCAATAAAGTCACTTATCCAGTTCGGCGATCGCAAACGGGACAGGTACAAGCCGGATATTACCAGAAGGGTAGCCATGATCTGATTAATCTCAACCAATGTCCCATTCAGGATCAACGCTTGAATCCATTGTTAGCTGAAGTCAAGCAGGATATTCAGACTCGACATTGGGGCATTTATGACGAAACCAAGCATCGAGGGAAAATCCGCCATCTTGGCTTACGCATTGGGCGGCGGACCGGCGAAATTCTGCTCACCCTAGTGGCTACCGATGCCAATCTAGCTGGGATAGAAGAACAGGCAGAAGATTGGTTATCTCGCGTTCCGGGGTTAGTGGGCGTGTTACTCAATCTCAATCCCGATCGCACTAATGCCATTTTTGGCCAGGAAACACTCTGTGTCGCTGGCCAATCAGATTTGCAGGAAGAGTTCGCCGGCCTAACATTACAAATCCGAGCAGACACCTTCTTTCAGGTCAACACTGAACAGAGCGAAGCCTTATTACAGATCATTCTGGATCAATTAAAGTTGCAAGGGTCGGAAGTGATTCTGGATGCTTACTGTGGCATTGGCACCTTGACGTTACCTTTAGCGAAGCAGGCGAAACAAGCGATCGGGGTGGAAATTCAGCCCGAGGCGATCGAGCAAGCCCAGTTAAACGCGGAATTAAATGGCTTAACCAACGTCACCTTCCTGACTGGAGCTGTCGAGCAGGTATTGCCAGAGCTAGAGGTAGAGCCAGATATTGTTTTGCTCGATCCGCCCCGTAAAGGCTGTGAATCAGCCGCGATCGATGCCTTACTCCAGATGCAACCGACCCGAATTGTTTACGTTAGTTGCAATCCGGCAACGCTGGCTCGCGATCTGAAGCAACTCTGTGCCACTGGAGTCTATCAACTCAACCGAGTGCAACCTGCCGATTTCTTTCCGCAAACCGCTCACGTTGAATGTGCCGCATTCTTGAGTAAAGTAGACGATCGAAGCTCGGGTGTGGGCTAACCCCATGAAACTGTTCCTACCTCATAATCTACGGTGTACACTGCATCTTGCCTAACATGCCGCAATCTTGTGAGATCCCCCTTGGCAAGGGGGACTTCAAACACTGGTTCGGTTCCCTCCTTATGAAGGAGGGTTAGGGAGGATCAGTTCGACTACTGCCTAACCCGTCAGACTCACCATCCATCGCCCAAATTACCGCATGAAATTTAGCCACATCGTCGAACAACTGAGTGCCATGACTGGCAAGCCACTCCAGTCCCAAGCAAGCCAAGAACTAGAGCTAACAGGAATTGCTGCTGTTGATCAGGCAACTCCCGGCACCCTCAGTTACATCGAAGGCAGTAAGTTTGCGGCACAAATTCAAACTACAGCCGCCAGTGCGTTAATTCTGCCCCAGGATGCCACCTTACAAGCCGCTGCTAACGATCGCGGCATTGCCTGGGTAGAGGCTCCGGAACCCCGATTAATGTTTGCTCAAGCGATCGCTCTGTTCTATCAACCGTTTCGGCCAGCACCGGAAATTCACCCGACAGCCGTAATTGATCCTTCGGCAACGATCGGTGAGCAGGTAGCGATCGGAGCGCACGTGGTAATTCAAGCGGGTGTGACGATCGGCAATCAGGTGTGCATTCATCCCAATGTGGTGATTTATCCGGGAGTGCAAATTGGCGATCGCAGCACGTTACATGCCAATTGCAGTATTCACGAACGGACGCAGATTGGAACGGATTGTGTGATTCACTCTGGCGTCGTGCTGGGTGCCGAAGGCTTTGGGTTTGTGCCCACTCCACAAGGTTGGTACAAGATGCAACAGTCGGGTTATGTGGTGCTAGAAGATCGGGTGGAAATTGGGTGTAACTCCACCGTCGATCGTCCAGCAGTGGGTGAGACGCGGATTGGTCGGGATACGAAAATCGATAATCTGGTACATGTCGGACATGGTTGCCAGATTGGTAAAGGGTGCGCTCTCGCTGCCCAAGTTGGTTTGGCGGGTGGTGTAGAGATTGGTAATCGGGTGATTCTGGCTGGACAGGTGGGTGTTGCTAACAATGCCAAAATTGGGGATGGCGCGATCGCCTCCTCAAAATCCGGAGTGCATGGCAGTGTTAACCCTGGTCAGGTAGTATCAGGCTATCCTGCTGTAGATCACGCGATTTACCTAAAGTCCTCAGCCATCTATAGCCGCTTGCCAGAAATGTATCAAACCCTTAGGCAACTCAAGCGCCAACAACCGTAGGCCACACTACCAGGGGTTGCCAATAATGGTGAACGCAGACCAGTAGTAGGGATGCACAAGATCACCTCGGAATCCGGCTAGTTCTTCGGGTAAGGCAACTCCTTTGCCTGGATCAACTCCCTGTAATAGCCCATTTTCATCCACAAATACTTTGCCCTGGATCAGCGCCAATTGAGCTTGGCGTAAGGCTTCGGCTTTAATCGGGGCTTTGCGTAGATCCTGATAGAATCGGCTCATCAAAGACGTGGTGCCAATATCGCTGACATACCATAAACTGGCGAGAGCCGATTTCACTCCCGTCTGTACGGCTAACCCGG
>DATNPU010000358.1:0-8100 GCA_036703105.1 Microcoleaceae cyanobacterium | reverse complement strand
AAAACGGTAGGAGCCATAACACTAATTAAACAAGCAGGTTTGCTTCCCAGTGTGCTAATTTAGCGTTTCCCTGCCGTCTAACCTCCGTTGGATCTTAGATCAAAGCTTGAAAAAATCTCTCATATCACGATTCTCTAGCGCCTAATTTGGTATTTTCTATGATTAGCAGACGCAATTAATAGTGCAGATTTTACTCAATCATTTTTTGGGCTTAACCTCCCTAATCCTGATGAAGATTGGCTGCTCAGCCTTTTAGAATTGGGAGAATTGAGTGAGCAATAGTAATATATTTGTTCTTTTTAAATTATTCTCTAAAAAACTGATATTAATTAATGAGAAAAATGGCATCTTTTTCTTCGTTCGTATGTTTTTAAGGCGATCGATGTGACAGTTAGAACAGGATTTAAAGATTGAAGAAAAGGGGCATAAGCCCTTATCCTGCCTGAATTAACTACCGATATAATTCTTTCGAGGGCTGATTAGCCGGATTAAACAAGTTAATAGAGCAGTTTGCATATTTTCACGGAAATCGGCTTATAAATTTTTATCAGCCCTCGGTTTCGTTTGTAAGGACGGTTTCCATGTCTCCCAGCTCCACGAAGTTTTTCCCTTTAATCATCATCATGTGTGGCCTGTGGGTAGTCGATCGTCCTGCCGCCGCTCAATCTGCCACCTTATCGACATCCCCACACATCACCCACCATCTTGCTCTCGAAAACCGGGTTGATAGGAGCGATCGTTGGCTCGGCGCGTCTGAAGGCGATCGCGAAGGATTACCCCGACGGCGGGCGGATGGTGGTAGCCGTTAAATTCCGTTAGCTCAACGTGTGATAGATCGCCCAAATTGCTGTAGCTCGCAGATAATGACAGGCCCGAAATGTTCCAGCTGGCGTAATTGCCTCCGGAGTACGGAATTGCAATCCATGTTGATAAATTTGGCGTACCACAGCCTCAGTAATCTGCATTGCCGCTTCTCGCTGACCCATTTGCACTAAAAATGCGGCTAAACCGAAATTAATCCCAGTCCAAACTTCTAAAGGATGGGTTGCATTCGGATTTTCCGGACTGCCATCGGGGCGAACACCGTTGGCTGCACCGATCGGCAGATTGAGGGATGGGGCAAGTGGGGAGGATGGGGCAGGTGAGGGAGGTGAGGCCGTGGATTCAGCGGCGCGGGCTTCTTGGACCGAGGTGAAGGTTTGGGTAGTGAGGGCGCCAGAGGCCAGGTATTGATTGAATTTGACGAAGCAACTGTCGTAAATTGTGTTGAGCGCTGTTTGGGCGCACTCGATCGGGACAACATCCGGTAAGCCGAGTAACCGGACATAGAATTGACCACAGAGTTGATCGGCCATCACCACATCAGAACCACTGCCACTGTCAATGCGGTAATAGGTTCCGTTCCAGAGAGTGGACTGGTAAATCGATCGCGATTGCTCTAACCACACCTGAAATTGCGTGACTTCTGGTTGGGCTAAAATTTGCCCGATCGCGATCGCGGCTTCTAGAGCGGCAATCCATAAACCACCACAGTACGCACTGATCCCCTGTAATCGCCAGTCGTCAAAGGTTTGATCCGGTGCTCCAGAGTTTTCGGGAATGCCGTCACCATCCAAATCAAAAGTTTTCAAATAGTTCAGCGTTTGCACGATCGCCGGCCAACAGTCCTGCAAAAATTCAGTATCCTGACGGTCTGTAAATTGGTAGTCCCGATACACTTGCAATACAAAGTCACAGGGCAGATCTTTCCACAAATTACAATCCTGATAACTGGTGTAATTCGTTTTCTCCCACACATGCTCATTTGGTGCGCCTAAATCATGGGGAGTAGCACCTGCGGCCTTTCGTACAGCCAACGGGCTTTCCGCCCCGATCGTGTAGTAATATCCAATCACCCGAGTGCGATCGTCACTCGCTGGAATTGCTCTCGCAAACGATCGCATCACCGCTTTTTCCAATTCTGGGAACAACAATAATACTGCAAAGGAAGCATATAGTCTGACATCAAGACTTTCATACCAGCGGTAATCAATGCATTCTAAAACCGCAAACTGTCCAACCGGATCGCGCTCATCGGCAGCACTCCATAATGTTCCGCCATCTGTCAGGTTATACAGTTCATTCAACAGTGCCATCTTGAACCAATCTGGCAGATCAACACGATCGAGAATGGGTTGTTGCCAGGATTGAATTTTTTCTCGCCAAGTGTCGTAATGTTTCAATGCTGTCCGCGAGATCGCCCAGGCATTCTGCCCACTGCGACCAAAAAAGTCGGTATAGCGCTTAAAGTAGGTGATCCCTTGCGCAAATTCCATCACCGGAAAATCCCAGGTCAGAACAAATGGAATCCGGCGAGTTTGTCCGGGTTTCAGCGTGATTCGGACGGCGATCGCGCTAGCAATTTGTTCACCTGCCTGAACTGGAGTTTCATCGTCGATATCGGGTAACGAGCCATCCTGCGCAAACGATTGCCACAGGTCGTTGCCATCCCCAACCGGGTTCCAGCGAGTGTGGTAAAACACCTCATCCAGATTGGGATTCAACAAGGTAGCGATCGACCATTGCCCATCCCCTTCTAACGGCAAAGCCGTAATCGCTTCAATTTCCTCTAGTTCAGAACGGTTACCCATCACAATGCCCAGCCGCCGCTCATCCCCAATTAATCGATTACTATTGTCGGTACTCTGCCCCCATTTTGGTTGATAGTCATACACTGGGCTACCATCATCCCGTACCTGCACCTCAGGTGACTTCACGGCATTGGTAAACCACCCTGCCGTATTCTGCCAGGTCAGCAAAATACTCAACGTAATCGGGCGATCGGTGGGATTGTGAGCCGTCCACTCAAACACCGCTACCGGATAACTCGTTTCCTGATAATTCTGAGCCACGATCGGCGAAAACTGTTCACAGCTCAACTGCGTCTGGAACACATTTTCATAGACGAACCAACTACGCGGATACAACGCATAATACCGACCTGTTCCCCCCTCCCCATCTTCCCTATCTTCCGCATCTCCCCGACTCGCCGGATACCACTGCCACTGACTCAACGTGCCATCCGGCGGTGCTTCTGTACACAGCGCATAAGCCTGACTGCGATCTCCCACCTGTTCAAACACACTAAATTGACAGGCTGGCAGAGATTGGAATACATGCTCACCGCCATCCATGTGCCATAGATTAAAATCGCCCCGATGCGATCGGCCAATGCAGCCTGCACCAAAACCGCCAAGCGGCATCCCATGCCAAGGGCCATCGTCTAAATTGCTGGCATAACGCACGGTATAAGGTTTGTCCCAGCCCAATCCGATCGGGCGGTTCCAGGCACAGGTAGGGATGTTGAGTGAAGGTGGTTGTTTCTGCATTCCCTGATTTTAGGGGCGATCGCAACCGAAATCCTAGCTTTTAATGGCTGTAACGCCCCCAGCGCAGAAAACTTGTCACCAGATAGATCACAATCATGGAACCAATAATTGACGGAATGATTGGCACTCCCATTAGGTTGAAATGGAGCCAGGGCAGATTGAGTTTAAAGGTGCGCTGAAGGAGTTGATACGACCCTTCACCCAGCCAAACCCCCACTAACCCAGTCACAATTAAGCCAAAAAACCGACCTGGAATTCGACGCGGAATCAGAATATTCCCTAATGTCGCACACACGATCGCCACTACTAATTGAATGGCAATATGAGCAAGATCCATGAGCAATCAGCCCCCCAAAATCTGAAAGTATCAATGAGTAAACCTGTACAGATCGCAAGTAGCTGCACCCAATCTGAGGCTAAATCACACTAAATTCCGTCTAACCAACCAGAACATCTGCATCGGGTTCATGCAGCGCAGACATTCTTTTTCACAGGCGAATATCTATACTCTAACAATGAAATTGCGAGCTGTCCGGACAATCTATTGGAATGTAATTATTGATACTGGTTCAACACGCGATCGATGAAGTGCTGCCAAGTGTCATTGGGGAGCCAAATTCGCTGGAGATCAGCCTGTGCTTGCTCCGGATTGCTTCCTTCACACACAATTCGGTACAGATACATAAAGGCTGACACTCGCATATTCGCGAGGCAATGCACAAAGATTTTTCGCCCTTGATTGGCTTGCATTGCCGCAAAAAACTTTTGCACATCGGTTAATAGCGGCTGCTCCCACACCACCGGAATGGCAACGTACTTTAATCCCAATTGAGCCACAATACTGGCTTCATTCGGTAAAGCCTGCTTCGCAGTTGGTATGGCCAGGTTAATGATCACCTGGTAGCCAGCCGCTTGAATGTCTGCAAATTGCTCGACAGTCGGTTGTCCCCCTGTGCCGATCGTCTCTGAGAGTTGTAGAAAGTGATAAATATCCTCTACAGCCATTAGCGCCCTAATTCCTGCGATCGTAAGTAAGCAGCTCGCACAGCTTCAATCAACGCCGATCTCAGTCCAGCTTTCTCCAATTGGGCAATGCCTGCGATCGTCGTGCCACCTGGACTAGTCACCTGATCTTTCAATTGGCCCGGATGTAGCCCTGTTTCCTGAATTAATTGGGCCGTGCCTTTGACGGTTTGTACCGCTAATTTTGTCGCGATCGCTCTTGGTAAACCCGCCGCAACCCCACCATCAGCCAGGGCTTCTACAACTAAGGCGATATAGCCAGGCCCCGATCCAGATAGGCCCGTCACCGCATCCATCTGAGCTTCCGTCACCTGCACCACTTCCCCCACAGCCGCAAACAACTGTTGGGCTTGGGCTAATTGCTCTGGTTGGGTATGTTGACCGGGCGCGATCGCTGTCACTCCGGCTCCCACAGTAGCGGGGGTATTAGGCATAGCTCGGACGATCGCCTTACCCGGAAACGCCGCTTCTAACTTAGATAAAGGGGTGCCGGCCAAAATCGAAATCACCAGTAACGGGGCCGAACTAGATTGTGATGGCTCAGCGTTAAGGCGATCGGCTACGGTTTGAAACACTTGCGGTTTGATCGCCAGAAATAAGATGTCCGCTGCTGCCGCCCGTTGGTTATCATCCGTCACTTGAATCTGATAGGTGGCCACTAAAAACTGGCGTCGTTCTAGTAACGGTTCGCTCACCAAGATTTCTTCCGGTACGAAAATATTTTGAGCAATTAAGCGGGAGATCAACGCCTCCGCCATTACTCCGCCACCAATCATGCCAAGCTTTATCATGAGCGAACCAACTGTTACCAAGAATTTGTCATGGAAAAGCACCTGAAACAACTGAGGATGCACCATCCAGCCTGTTTCAGATGCTTTTGACTACGTCCAGTTATCAACGAGGACGCAGCTCATTCATATCGATCAAGCCATCGCGATCGACTTATTGCGCCATCCGAATGGGTTCAGATCCCCAAGCAGGGGTTTGCGCGGCCGAACGAGGAATCCGCACCTGAGGCTGAGGCACTTCATGAACGGTGCCAGATTGAGTGCTAACCTGCACACAACTCGGAGTGAACAGGAAGATGCTTTCGCCAATCCGCTCTTGATGACCGTCGATCGCATAGGTACCACCCGCCACAAAGTCTACGGCCCGTTGAGCCTGGTCTGGGTCCATGATCGTCAGGTTCAACACAACCGACTTCCGCTCACGCAGAGCTTGAATTACCTGAGGCATTTCTTCAAAAGAACGTGGTTCCATCACCACCACTTCAGAAATCCCGTTCACGGCACCAGGCATGCCGATCACATTGTTCATACCCATACCACCGCTAGGGGCAGCACCCATAGTTGGAGCAGCGCCCATACCAACATCAGCCGTCAGACCTGGGCGATCGCGTAACCGAGCCCGGCGACTCCGAGGTTCTTCAGTTGGAGCCGCTTGAGGATGTTCTTGCTGGTAGAGATTCTGATAATCATCCCCTTCCATTTCGTCGTATTCGTAGTCGTATTCCATTGATTCGTTGAATCCTACGAAATCCCGTAATTTGCTGAAGATGTTACTCACTGTTTACGCTCCATCACGATCGGTATTGATTGACTGAAGAAAAACATTGTAAGTGGCTAGAAATGCAAATTCTAATTAACAAGTCCAGTCCTTACTTCCGAAACGAGAACTAATCCTTAAGCCTAATAAGCAAACGTAAAAGCTCAACAAACGGCAAACTGATTAGATTTAGAGAATTTGGCTAGTCCTCTGGGGAGTCTTGCTCAGTTTTGCTGATTGCTCAGTTTTAGCTGAATTGAGAGAACAGTATACATCTGAATTTTTGAATTGATCACTTTATTAAAGTTTTTTTGGTGAATTGATTGAGAAATTGGCTGAAAGGACTGTCACTCAAGCAAAAATTAGCCACTAGCAGTGCTAACTCGAACTTAACATTTAGATAACCAACCTTAATTAGAACGATTTAATTATTTCTCAAGATTCATCATGAGAAACCGGCGCTATTCTACACAATGCTGTCGAATTTTGCGATCGTCGTTGATATTAAACCCAAATTGTTTCAATCATGTTCGATCACCAAACAAAATTCGACCCAAGCGAATCATTGTAGCGCCTGATTGCACTGCCAGCGCATAATCTTCTGACATCCCCATTGAAAGTTCCTGAATGTCCAGACCAGGCAATTGCTGCCGAGAAATTGTTTCAGCCAACTCACGAGTTTGTTGAAATAGGCTGATTACCTCTGACTCACGCAGCCCTAACGGCGGAATCGTCATTAATCCACAAATTTTGAGATGCTGGCACTCACTGAGAGCAGGTAGATCCGCTAATAACTCCGCGATCGTCCAGCCAAATTTATTCGGATCGGGCACTATTTTTACCTGCAAACAAATTTGTGGAGCATGGTCTAATTGGGCCGCAAGTTGGTCCAACCGTTGCGCTAATTTGAGGTTATCGACGGAATGAATCCAGTGGAACAACCGGACGGCTTTGTTGGCTTTGTTGGCTTGCAAGTGACCAATCAAATGCCAAGTGACATCCGACCAATCTGGTAATTGGGCTTGTTTAGCTTCAGCCTCCTGTACCCGACTTTCGCCAAAGTCCCGAATCCCCGCATCATAAGCTGCTTGCATCGCCGCGATCGACACCTGTTTACTCACGGCAATCAATCGGACGTTCGGGGGCAAGGTTTGGCGGATTTGCGCAATCCGATCGGCGATCGTGCCACTCATGGAAAAGTCACTCATGCCACCACGCTGTTGCCACCGTTATTGAAAGGTGCGTTTGTAGATGACCTGGAGTTGTTCAAAGTCCTGATTGGGGCCAATTCGGCGTAGCAACCGCATCCGGCCTTCCACGAGAATTCGGGCATCAGTACGAGTAATCGGTTCAAAAGACAGTCCATTGGGTCGAGTGGCTACCAGGAAAAAGAGGCGTTGCGCGTACAAGGTCGTAAATAGTTCTCGCTCATCATCAATTAAGCACACTCTGAAGAGCAAGCCAAAATTGGGGTGGTTTAAGTAATCCTCGTTGCTCATTCAGACTGAGGCTAAATAGACGTTCACACAGGGTACACGCAAGATGTTACACGCTATTGAGTCCTACATTCACGCAAATTTAGGCTTTTCTAGAAGAAAATCTATTTTGGTAATGCTTGTAACAGCTTTTTATTTGTTTCATGTAGCGTTATGAGCAGCTTTGTGATATTGGCAACAATGAATCGATCGCTTAAACCGGGCCGCCCCAAACAAAGCGAGCCACCCACAGGCTTAACATGCCCCCCAATGCTAACCAATCGAGCCCCCGCAACCGGAACTGATACCACTCCACCCGATGTTGGTCAGGGCTGGTAAACCCCCGGACTTTCATGGCACTAGCAATTTGTTCGGCCCGCAACAGCAAATTATTCAGTAATCGTTCTGCCACCATTAACCAAATTTGGGCACTCTGCCGCAGTCCCAGTTTTTTCCAATTAATGGCTCTGGTATTGACCGATCGCACTAGATTTTGGAATTCCTCCAACACCAGTGGAATAAACCGCAGCGATAAGGTCAGCGTTAGCGTAATCTCGGTTACGGGCAGATGAAACCGTTGCAGTGGCTCCATCCAGTTCTCGATCGCAGCAGTAATCTCCTCAGGCGACGTTGTCAGTAAAAACAGATTCGTACTATAGACCAGCGTAAACAGAAGAGTACTAACCCGA
>DATNPU010000346.1:0-14169 GCA_036703105.1 Microcoleaceae cyanobacterium | reverse complement strand
ATCTGAATACCCCAGAGCTAATGGCTCTATCGGGTGGAGAACCCGTCTCGTTCACGGATGTCAACCTGCAACTCCTGCCAAATAACCAAATCAAAATCTTTGCTAAGACTGAACTACCCAATGGCACGGTTCCCATTAGTCTCTTAGCCACTCTGGCTGCGGAGCGGCGGCGGCGGATTTTGTTTCAAAATCCGCAGTTTCAAGCGGATCGTGTGCCAGAACCCCTACAGGGCACATCGGAGGTGTTAACGATGGCATTTGCGCAAATCTTGAACAACATGGTCGATCTCGATCGGTTTGATTTGGATGGCGTGACTATGCGGATCAATCGCTTAGAAACTCAAGGTCAGCAATTAATTTTTAGTGGCTACGCTCAAATTGAGCAGTTCCCCAAAACAGGCCAGTAGAATAGCTGCTGTAATACTTCCACTTGATTAAGCTACCTAGGGAGGAGGAAATCGAGTTCTCGGCCCTTGCTGAAAGTCAGCAACTTGTCATACACAAGGGGCGGCAAACTCATGTTGATTTAGCCCGCTGGCAACATCCATCGTTGTGGTGCCCCAGCGAAGTGCTTCCAACTTAACTTGAACCGTCTGAACTCAATCGGGGTGCCATACGCCTCTGGGAATTTTAGCCTACTTAAATTTCCGAATTGCTTTGTTGCGGCTGAATTTGATTGAGCTTATCTAAACGGCTCCAGCGTCGGTAAAATAAGCAGTAGATTAATGCACCGATTTGAACCGGGATGATAGCAACATATCCCTTTAAAGGAGCAATCAATTCCACTTGAGAAAAAGTACTAAAGTAGCCTGCACCGATTAAGGCGAGTAACAGGGTTATCGCAAGTTTCTTCCGCTTAAATCCTGGCATAGTTGCTTGTCATAAGGTTAATTTGGGTTCATTTTTGCCCAGTTTATCCATTGTTAAAGCCCTAACAAGCTCATTCATTTAAGTAGTGTGGAACTTTAGAAAGAGCTAGTTATTAGCAATAACCAATTTGCTAATGGGGATTGGGCAAAATTAGGATACAGTTCCCCAGAGTTAGCTAATTGCCATAGGCGATAAGCATGGTAAGTCAGTAGTGTCGTTAAACCAAGCAACAGAAATCGGCGATCGCTCACTACTGAAACATACAATGCTCTAATTTGCTTCATGAGAAGTAGTTCAAGGGTGAGGTGAATAGTCGCAATGACAAAACCAACGAATAAAAGCGGGCCAAACAGATGGTAAGTTACGGCCTGACTCAGATTGCCCTGAGCGATCGCTATAAATGATCGAGTCATACCGCAGCTAGGGCAAGGGATGCCAGTCAGATGGAGGATGGGACAAGCCAATCGCGGGACTCCGTATCCTTGGCTATAGCAATAAGTCCCTAAAAGAGGTGTTACTACTAATCCCAACCAGCCCCAACGGACTCGACGAGCAGAGCGTGATAAAGAGTGCTCTGAAATCCTCAACATATCTTCTAAACTCTCTGCTGTTTAGATACTCTCTATTAGAACCACGTTGATAGAAAGAATCTAGAACCAGCCTTTTTTATGAGTAATGTAGGTGCTGACGAAATCTGCATCACTCTTGGTTAAGTAAGTAATGCCCTCAACCAAACCAATAATTCCCATTACAAAGCCACCGAAGCCACAGGTTAGAACAGTGACAAGCAACATCACTAAACCTTCGGTAGTGTAGCCCAAAATAAATTTGTGAACGCCAAGGGCACCTAATAGAATGCCACAGATGCCAGCAGCAACCTTTTTATCTGCTCCTGGGATTGATCCTGTCATAGGGAAATACTCCGTTGAATGTTTAAGGCTTGCAAGCAGTGTGCCCAATTATTTCTTGCTTTTATCCAAAAACAGACACTTGGTATACCAATTGAAACAATCTAGATAGTTTCAAAGAAAATTGCCGATTTAAAAAATCTAAAGGGGCACTCAATTAACTTACTTGAGGCCCCTTACTTAAGGATTAGCAGCATTTAAGGCTTGGCTAAGCGGCTCTAGCTCCTACTAAGGCCAGTTGCGCAACCCAGGAGATCACGATGCCAAGAATGGAACCGACAATCACCTGAAATGGCGTATGACCTAGCAGTTCCTTCAGCCGATCTTCGTTAAAGTGGTGGTCGCCCTGGAAGAATTCATCAATAATCTGGTTCAGTACTCGGGCTTGTTTGCCAGCCGCCTGGCGGACTCCCGCCGCATCATACATCACGATAACCGCAAAGACCACCGCGATCGCAAACTCAGAACTATCCCATCCTGCGGTTTGACCAACTCCAGTGGCTAAAGCGGTAACGAGAGCCGAGTGCGCACTTGGCATTCCACCAGTTTCTACCAGTGCCCGGATGTTAACCTTACGGTTTTTGACGATCTCAACGACGAGCTTAATGGCTTGAGCAGTCAAACAAGCCACCAGTGCAACCAGCAGCACATGGTTGTCTAAAATATTGCCAAAGTCCTGCATGTTGGTTTGAGAGGGGTAGAGGGTTAGGAAAAGGGTTAGTGTTTTCTTGCAGTAATAAATTCAGCCAGGGCTTGCAGAGGAATGGCTCGATCGCCGAAGCTAGTCAGTTCCGCTTTGGCCTCATCAACGAGCTTTTGAGCTTGGCGGCGCGACTCATCCAACCCCCAAATACTGGGATACGTGGCTTTTTGAGCTTGCAAATCCTTACCGGCTGTTTTACCCAGTTCCTCCTGGGTGGCTGTGATATCCAGAATATCGTCAATGATCTGGAAGGCTAGGCCAATATTCTGCGCATAGCGAGATAACTGTTGAAGTTCAGTCTCCGAAGCCCCGGCCAGTAATCCTCCCGATACCACAGAAGCCTCTAGCAGTGCCGCCGTCTTATGGTTGTGGATAAAGTTCAGAGTGTCTAGAGAGACATCTGGCTTGCCTTCACACTCTAGATCGACCACTTGGCCACCAACTAAACCCGCTGCTCCTACCGCCCGTCCTAACATAGCGACTACTCGTAGGACCCGATCGGCAGGCACATTTTGCGTCGCTACTGCCACATGTTCAAACGAGTAGGCGAGGAGACCATCCCCGGCCAAAATGGCGACATCTTCGCCATAGACCTTGTGATTGGTGAGCTTACCTCGACGGTAATCATCGTTATCCATCGCGGGTAAATCATCGTGAATTAGAGACATCGTGTGAATCATCTCTAACGCACAGGCGGTGGGCATGGCCATCTCGATCGCGCCACCCAGTAACTCGCAGGTCGCCAGACACAAAATCGGACGGAGCCGCTTGCCTCCCGCCATCAGGGAATAGCGCATGGCTTCATAAATTTTTTCTGGATAGACAACCGGGAGGGAGCGATCTAAGGCCGCTTCAACCTGAACTTGCCGTTCTTTCAAGTACGCCGATAGGTCAAATTGAGTTCCCACCTGGAGTGACGTGCCAGTATCCGTCAGTACCATTCCCGTATCTCTCCCAGTAATCATCGCTTACATCTCAACCACACTAGAAATTTCCTACTGATGCCCAGTAAGGAGTTATTCTCCCGAATTTACGGTGATAAATTGGGGCTTCAGTTAGCGGCAGCAAAAATTGTCCCTGCAAGCAGTCTACTAGACTTCCTGCCCTGGTAGCGCTGTCTGATGATGATTTTGTTTGTTTAGGTACTACTGTGAATCCAGGAAGATACTTGATAGGGCTAGCGTTTCAGCAACTTGCTAGAATCTTGCGAATTCCCCGATCTCGTTCACTAGCCAAACTGCTGACAACTCCAAACGGTATTTTGCATCAACATGGCCACCGTCATCGGCCCGACGCCCCCGGGTACTGGAGTCAGAAACCCAGCTACAGATTGGACAGAATTAAACTCGACATCTCCGACTAAGCGTGATTTCCCGCTCTCATCAGTAATCCGATTAATCCCCACATCCATGACGATCGCACCTGGCTTGACCATATCCCCCGTGATCAGCCCAGGTCGCCCGATTGCCGTAACCAAAATATCGGCGCTGCGAGTAATTGCGGCTAAGTCTGGAGTTTTGGAGTGGGCGATCGTCACCGTAGCATCGGCTTCGAGCAACATTAGTGCCATCGGTTTGCCGACCAAAATACTCCGACCAATCACCACCGCTTGCTTACCTTTCGGATCAAGGTTATAGGCTTGCAATAAGCGCATAACGCCAGCCGGAGTGCAACTGCGTAAGCCTAGTTCCCCCCGCATCAAGCGTCCCAAACTTACCGGATGGAGGCCATCCGCATCTTTGTCGGGATGAATGCGATTCAAAAGGGCTACGGCATCCAAATGATCGGGCAGGGGAAGTTGGATCAGAATGCCATCGACTCGATCGTCCTGATTCAGAGTATCGATAATTTGCTCTAACTCGGTCTGAGTCGCGGTGGCAGGTAAATGTTGGCCAAACGAGGCAATCCCAATATTGGCGCACGCTTTTTCTTTGTTGCGAACATAGGCCGCACTAGCAGGATTGTCTCCCACCATCAATACGGCTAGCCCTGGTGCACGCCCTTTTTGAGCTTGCAGTGCTTGAACCTGTTGGGTTAATTCTGCCTGAATCTGTTGAGCCAGGGCTTTTCCATCAATTAATTGTGCAGTTGAGGCAGACATGGATAATTCGCCAATCAAATATCTAACGCGATCGCAGGTGCGGCGGCATCACGATCGTCCAACCCAAATTCTGCCATTGATAGCTCCAGATGTCCTCTACAATTGCCGAATCTTGGCTCATCTTTACCTGACATTCGGATATCTCAATGATTAGGCAAATCTGTTAACGTTGTGCTAACACAACGGTAGCTTGCTATCACAACGCTAACTGAGCTGATTTAGTGATGAACTTCCAGGCACTTGCTCCAGCGATCGGTCCTTCCAGAATTCACATTGGTCTACAGCTATCTTTGCTCTGTTTATTGATTGGTAGTGTCGGCTGTCAGTCGTCTAATGGCTCCTCCGATGCGTCTCTGCTACCTAAATTTGCGGCGAATACGGTGAGTGTTCGAGAACTATCTAGCCTAGCTAAGACCAGTACGATCGTCTATCTCAAAGGGAAGGTAAACAACCGCGCTCCCCTCTTAGATAGCACGGTGTATGAACTGAAGGACGATACTGGCAGCATTTGGGTACTGGCAAAAACAGCGATTCCGAATCCTGGTGATGAGGTCACGATTAAGGGAGTCCTGCGGTATCAAACTATCCAGTGGGCGCAGCAAGAGCAAAATGCCCCCTATATCGAGCAGCAAGAGCGGCTGTGAGAAGCGTCGTCTTGAGATGGGGCAGTGAGGAGAATGGGGAAGATCGGGGTGCCGAGACTTAGATCAGGTATTTTGTCCAATTCGGGAGTAAGTCTGGAGAACCATACCAGAGGCGATCGGCGCGGGGAGAATGGTTGGCACCTTCGAGAAGCAGATTTTCAGCCCCATCAAGGTGAGCCGCAGATATGGGTGTAATCCCGTCGCCCCAACAGTTGCCTGTCCCACAGGTCAGCTTATAGCTACTGTAAGCGAGCCAGTTGTTAGGGCGGCTCCCGTAAATCGTTTTACCCGCGATGCAAACATAGCGAATGTCAGGATAAAAAGCACCGGGATAAGTTTGATTGACAAAATCGAGATTTTTCCGTGTCCAGCGCTCCAGACTCGTGTGCGGAGTGCCTAAAGTGACTAGAGTGGCAACATGGCGACGAGCCGACCATAAACAATCTTGCCCATCCTTGGGATGAATTGAGTAGGGCTGTTCTCCTAAATAAATCCGAGCTAACCACCCGCCCGCCGAATGACCAATTAAGTTAACTTTGCCACTCCTATGTTGCTGCAAGAGGCTTTGGACCGAGGCATCGATTTGGTGCAGGATGGGAGTCACCGATCGCCCGCCGAGGGTGGGCAACCAATCTTGCCAACGTAATGGCACAGTGGTCGCCGGAATCCCCTGGGCTTGCAGAGATTGTTCAAGTTCTTTGTAGTCGATCGCGCCGGCCAGGTAACCCGGCAAAATCACAGTTGGTAACACCATATCCCCAGGTAAGTGACGAATTATAAAGTGATTCATCCACTCTAGAATCTAAGATGGCAAATTCGGGGGAATTGGATTCGTGACCAGCACAACGGCTTACGGCACACTTTATGGCATTAGTGTCGGGCCAGGAGACCCAGAACTCCTCACTGTTAAAGGACTACGGCTACTTCAGCAAGCCCCGATCGTGGCATTTCCCGCTGGGGTACGAGGCAAACCGGGATTTGCGGAACAGGCGATCGCACCCTGGCTCAAGCCTGAGCAAATTCAACTGCCATTAACCTTTCCCTATGTGCAGGAAACCGATGTATTGCTAGCGGCATGGCAAACCGCCGCTGATCAAATTTGGACTTATCTAGAACAGGGGCAGGATGTGGCCTTTGCGTCTGAGGGTGACGTTAGTTTCTACAGCACCTTTACCTACCTAGCACAAACGTTGCAACAGCGGTATCCACAGGTGACAATTCAAGCTATTCCTGGAGTTTGTTCCCCATTAGCTAGCGCGGCGGCCTTGGGGATACCACTCACCTTTCGGCAACAGCGCTTGGTGGTACTGCCCGCGTTATATACCGTTACCGAATTGGAAACCGTGTTGCAGTGGGCAGACGTAGTGGTATTAATGAAAGTGAGTTCAGTTTATGCCCAAGTCTGGACACTATTACAGCAGTACGATTTGCTCCCACACAGCTACGCGATCGCCTGGGCCACCTTACCGCAACAACGGATTTATACCAACCTGCACACTCAACCTGATTTGGAATTACCTTACTTTTCGTTGCTGATTATCCAAGTGACGGCTAGAGGTAAGACAGCCGGAATTGCCGCTGAAATTGCGAATGATTGAGGATCTCTAGCTAAATTACGGTGACAAATCAGGTTAAGCCGAATCAGAGTTCCCGGATCAAGGGCGATCGAACTCGTTAAGATCACAGGAACCAAACCGCACCTGTTATCGTAAGCAGTGAAATTGTTCATTCAACGGCAACTTTTTCTCTCATGATCCGTCTGAAACCTTCAGACGCTGACCTGTCTAGTCACCGATGTTTCTGAGCCTGAGTCTATAGTCCCTCTCATCCCATCGCTTACCTGATCTGGCTATGTCTGACTTCCTCCCACCCGACTCCTTAATGCCCCCATCCCGGCAGGAGAATTTAGGCACAATCCTGAATATGATCAAGCAACCCACGACGATCGCCTTAGTGGCCTCCTTAGGGGTGCATGGCCTGTTTCTCGCCGGTTTACCGTTTCTATCATCAGTACAGTCGAAACAACCGCAAGCGCCAGAACCCGTCCGCCTGGTTGAACTAACCCCAGCCGAGCAAAGTCGGTTGCCAGCCGCTAGTCTCAACCAATCTTTTCCTTCGCCAATGGTGCCGCCCCAGACGGCGACCTCCCAGCCGATTCCTACCACTTCTAGCCCTAAGACCGATTCTCCGCTGTATGATTTCCCCATGGTACCGCCGGCCCCAGTGGTTAATTATCCGCCTGAATTGGAACATCCGGCTCCAGCTAAGCGCGACCCAGTCAGCTTTCAGGATATTCCGGCTCTGAAGAATTCCAAACCTGCTGATAAAGCTGAAACAACCAAACCAGCAGCCCCAGAAACACAAGCCACCAAGCCAGACGAGTCGCAAGCATCAGCAGGGACTGCCGAAGATTTGAAGTCGGATGATCTCACGAGATCGAACAGACCCAGGCTAACCGCAGAGGAAGTGTTTCGGCTCCAGCAAGAGGCTAAAAAAGAGCAAGCAGCACAACAGCAAGCTTATTTGCAGGATATGTACGGGACATATAGTGCGGATGCCGCTAGTCTGGAAGCCTATAAAAAGAATATGGAAGGCTTAACGGATAGCGCCAAAAACCTATCAGGTAAACTGGATTGGCAATTTCCTGACAAAGAAGAAAAGCAGCAGATCGACGCAGAGATTGCCAAGCTATACCCCGTGGAAGCTTGTCCTTTTAAGCCGAAGGCAACTGAGGTTCAGGTGGCCGCGATCGTGCAACCAGATGGCAAGCTAGCCGGTGACAAGCCCTATCTCGTTCTCTCCTCGGGCTACAAAGGGTTGGATCAAGTGGCATTGGACTACATTGCCAAAAAGCCGTTTAAGCCGGAGAAAGACGTGCAATTCTTACTCTTTAAGCTGCCCTTCCCAGCCGCCGAAACGGTTTGTCCACCGATCTCCGCCGAAAGTAAGCCAACCTCTTAAATCGCTTCGTCTCACTCAGTCAGTAGCTCCTCTGTAATCACGATTAATCTCTGTAAAGATTTAATGTTGCTGCGGAGGCAATTACGGGCAATCTAGCTAGAGGACTTAGTTATAGCCTCTCCAGAGACCCTGTAATCGTGATCATGCCTAAGACTTCCGCTAACAAAATCGTGTTGCCCTTGCAGCTAGTACTGATCGTTCCCTTCGTGCTACAAATTTTTGGAGCGGTTGGTTTAGTCGGCTACTTGTCCTTCCAGAACGGGCAGAAGGCTGTCAATAATTTGGCCAAGCAACTCATGGATCGGACGAGCAACATCGTTGATCAGCATCTCAGTTCCTATTTATCGACTCCCCATAAACTGAGCCAAATGAATGCAGCGGCCATTCGGATGGGATTACTCAATGTCCGCGATCACACGACAACAGGCCACTATTTTTGGCAGCAAATGCAGGCCTATGAAGATGTCAGCTATATCGGCATTGGCTTAACGACCGGGGAAGGTGTTGGGGCGGCTCGGTATGATGGCAAGACAATTACGATGGATGACTGGAGTGCCAAACCCCCAAAAAACTGGTATAGCTATGCACTGGACAAACAGGGGAATCGGACTCAGGTACTAGAAATTCTAGATTGGAATAACTTTGAACAGCCCTGGTACACAAAACCTGTGAAAGCGGGAAAACCAATTTGGTCGCCCATCTATACGATTAATTATCCTCATCACGTCTACATGGCGACTTCAGCCGGTCGGCCAATTTATGATGCTCAGAATCGCTTGTTGGGCATGGTCAGCATTGATATCTCGCTATTAAAGCTAAGTGACTTTTTACGGCATTTGGATGTGAGCCAAATCGGACGCGTGTTTATTTTGGAACGGGATGGCACATTAGTTGCTGATTCGGGCACCGAAAAGTTTTATACCCCAGGAAAATCCGAAATGCAGCGGCTTAAGGCGATCGACAGCCCCAATCCGATCGTGAAAGAAACAGCCCAACAGATTCAGCAACACGTTACTCAAATACACGATATTACGGAACCGGAAAAGCTCCAGTTTGAGGTTCAGGGTAAGCCATATTACGTCCAGGCTACCCCCTGGCGAGATCAGTATGGGTTGGATTGGTTGGTGGTGGTTAGTGTGCCAGAACATGCCTTCATGGCTCAGATTAATGACAACACCCGCTCAACTATTTTCCTCTGTCTGGGCGCCTTAGGAATTGCGACACTGCTAGGTTGGTTTACCTCAAGGTGGATCACTCGTGCGATCTTTCGCCTGAATCGGGCCAGTCAAGCGATCGCCGCCGGTAATTTAGATGAAACGGTTGCTAATAGCAACATCCAAGAATTAAATACCTTGGCAGATTCCTTTAATCACATGGCCGGTCAACTGCGAGAATCATTTATCGCCTTAGAAACTAGCAATTCTGAGTTGGAAGATCGGGTGGAACAACGCACGATCGAACTCAAAACGGCCTTGAGCGAACTGCATCAAACCCAAGCTCAGGTGATCCAAAGCGAAAAAATGTCTAGTCTTGGGCAACTCGTGGCGGGGGTCGCCCATGAAATTAACAATCCGGTCAATTTTATTCATGGCAATCTGACCCATGTGCAAGAGTACACTCAGGATTTGTTAAATTTCATCCAACTGTACCAGACCCATTATCCCCATCCCACTTCGGAGATTGAGGCGGCAGCTGACGACATTGATTTGGAGTTTATGCAAGCCGATCTGCCCAAAATGCTAGCTTCGATGCAAATGGGCACCGATCGCATTCGTCAGATTGTCCTATCCCTCCGCAACTTTTCCCGCATGGACGAGGCAGAAATTAAACCCGTCGATATTCATGAAGGCATCGACAGTACGCTGCTGATTCTGCAACATCGTTTGAAAGCTCGCCCAGAGCGACCGGCGATCGCAATTGAGAAAAACTATGGCACCTTGCCATTAGTAGAGTGCTATGCCGGACAATTGAATCAAGTATTCATGAATATTCTGACTAATGCGATCGATGCGCTGGATGAACAAATCCGGGAGTCAAGCTCAGCCAACGTCACTCCGCAGATCACCATTCGAACGACGGTGATTGACGCGCAATGGAGCCAGATCACGATCGCGGATAACGGCCCAGGAATCCCCAAACCAATTCAACAGCGTATCTTTGATCCCTTTTTCACCACCAAACCGATTGGTAAAGGGACAGGTATGGGAATGTCGATTAGCTACCAAATTGTCACTGAAAAGCATGGTGGCAAACTAGAATGTATTTCCCACCCCGGCACAGGAACAGAATTTATTATTCAGATCCCCGTGCAGCGACAAACAACTTCTGCCAGCCAACTAGCGTCCCCAGCGAAACACGGCGGCTCCCCAAGTTAAACCAGCTCCAAACCCAGCAGCGGCGATCGTATCCCCAGCTTTTACCTTGCCTTGGCGAACCTCAGCATCCAGAGCCAATGGAATGGAGGCCGCCGAGGTATTACCGTACTGGGCCAGATTACTAATCACTTTTTCGGTCGGAATTTTTAAGCGATCGGCCACGGCATCAAGAATCCGCTGATTCGCCTGATGTAACAGTAACCAATCCACTTGATCAACGCTTAAATTAGCCCGAAACAAGGCCTTCTCAATTACCTCGGGGACTCGCCGCACCGCAAACCGATAGACTTCCTGCCCATTCATGGTAATTGGCGCAAACTTCCCCTGCCCGATCGTCACTCCTTCCAGCAGAGCTTGCGATTCCGGGTGAAAAGCCAGATTTAGATATTTATTTTGCGTCCCATCACTCCGCAGCTCAAACCCCAATAACTGATCAACATCATTGGCTTGGATGACAACGGCTCCAGCTCCATCCCCAAATAGGATACAGGTTCGCCGATCGGCCCAATCCACCCAACGCGACAGCACGTCTGCACCAATCAACAGAATATTTTGATAGGTTCCCGCGCGGATAAATTGAGCGGCTGTGACTAGACCAAAGACAAAGCCTGAGCAAGCGGCAGTCAAGTCAAAAGCAACAGCCCGTGATGCGCCTAACTCCCCCTGAATGATGCTGGCCGTCCCAAATAAATCATCCGGTGTAGAGGTTGCCAGAATGATTAAATCCAGGTCAGTGGCACTGATGCCCGCCATTGCGATCGCGGCGGTCGCGGCCTGGGTGGCCAATGTGGTTAACGTCTCACTCGGACTGGCTAACCGCCGATAGCGAATGCCAGTTCGGCTAGCAATCCAGTCATCAGAGGTATCCACCAGCTGACTGAGTTGGTGGTTATCAAGCGCAGTAATCGGTGCAGCCGCCCCACTGCCAGTTACTGCAATGCCGACCCCAGGTTGTTTCAATGCCATGCTCTATCCGTCGCAGAGTAACTAATCTGTAGCAATTGATAATGAATGAGTTGTGCCTTGGCACGGCCCCATTCATTACCAGTGGTAAGTCGAGGTTCAGCCATCGGTTGGCTGAGCACTTACGGCTGATGGTCGGGAGTCTTTGCGGTTCCTCGCCTGAATCCGATCCAACACTTGATGGTCAACCGCTTCCTTCGCCAACCGAATGGCATTAAAGATGCTGGGAGCCTGAGAACTACCGTGGCTGATAATGCAAATTCCAGCCACCCCTAGTAACAACCCCCCACCATGCTCAGCGTGATCCATCCGTTGCTTAATCCGCTTTAAGTTGGGTTTGAGCAAAGACACACCCATCTTGCCATGTAAGCCTTGGGGCAGTTCTTCGCGCAGAATTTGCAGGGCCAACTCACCGATCGCCTCTGCAAACTTCAGCAACACATTCCCCACAAACCCATCACAGACAATCACATCAAACCGACCAGATAGTACATCCCGGCCTTCAGCATTGCCAATAAAGTGAATTTGATCGTTTTTCTCTAGCAGCTCGTAAGTCCGAAGGGCAAGATCATTGCCTTTACTGGCTTCTTCTCCAATATTCAGCAGTCCAACTTGGGGAGCCGCATTACCCAAGACATACTGCGAGTAAATGCTGCCCATCAGAGCAAACTGATCCAAAAACTTAGGCCGACAGTCCACATTGGCGCCGACATCCAACACTAGCACTGGTTTACCCGAAATGATGGTCGGTAAAACAGCCCCGATCGCAGGTCGATCGATCCCTCGCAACCGCCCTAATCGGAGTAATGCTGCGGCCATCGCTGCCCCAGAGTGCCCCGCAGAAACCACCGCATCGGCCTGCTTCTGCTTCACCAAATCCATAGCGACGTTAATCGACGCTTTGGGTTTACGTTTTAAGGCTGAGAGAGGTTCTTCCTCCATCTCCACCACACCCTCAGCAGGCACAATTTCCAAAGGGCAGGAGGTAGTATGCCGTTCTACACATGCTTTAATCCGGTCAGGATCGCCAACCAGCAACACATCCACACCCAGCTCCTCTTGGGCTCTGAGCGCTCCAGTGACTATTTCTGCTGGGGCATGATCCCCACCCATTGCATCAATCGCTATTCGCGCTCGCGTTGATCCCATTGGTTCAAGTTATAGAAGCCTTACAAGTCAAACAGAGGGTTTTCACCTCGCAATCCCATTGTTGACCAAAATGCTCCTTTTGTCATTTACTTGGGGTTAATTGGCAGTAGTCAGATCATGCAGTGAATTGCCGTTAACGATCGCAATTACTGATGCCAGAAGCCATTTAACTGGGTAGTTTCAGCCTTGGAAGTAGACTGGCTGCTAGCTGATTCAGGCGTTGGAGCGACATAAACGAGTGCCAGTACAATGAGACTCAAGGCTAAGAACCCAACTTCCGCCGTCTTGACTAATTCAGAGTGAATCGTTCGCATTGCTAAGGAGCATCTCCTGGCTAGAGCTAGAGATTGAACAGATTACTTTTGATCTTAAATAGCGTCATTCTGAAACACATCCGCTCTTAGGTATAGACGAATACGCCAATTAGGTGAACTCTACCGTCACAATAATTCACCTAACTGGGCGATTGCGCCCAATTTTGCCTAATCGCTCGATGATGTACTACATCGGCGGTTAACTCGGCTGGTCAGCATGGTTTGTCAACTCCTGACAGCCATCAACCCAACCGAGTTACACCCTAACTAGTTGGCGCGATCGTTTGAATACAATCTGCTACTGATAAGCGGTCTTCCATTGCCGTTACTAAAGCAGTAAAAGCAGTTGACTGATCTTTCAGGATAGTTTTTGCCCGCAGCAGTGCCCACCGTTCAGCTTGCTCACAGGCCGTGGGAGTCAGTCCCTGTTGAAGCAATACGGCTCTCAATACTTGCCGATCGTCTTTGCCACCCTGAACATCACCATAGGTAATCGACTCGGCGGCTACCCCTGCCATCCAGACTGTACAGTAGCGATCGAGAACAGCGGTTGAGTCAGTACCAGGCTGTAACGTTTGGGCCAACGCTTGAGCATCGACCTGCACCCCACCTTGCCCCGGCTGTCCCTGGCGGAAGGCCTCCCACGCACTCAAACTGTACCCCGTCACCGGAATTCCTAAGTGATGCGCAACCAGGAAATGTCCAGCTTCATGGTGAACAATGCGCTGCCGATATTGGGGTGAAAACCGGGCCAACCGATCGAGTAAGAGGGTTGCTCCCTGCCCCTGCCAGCTTAATGTATCTAAAGTGGCAATTCCTAATGCTCCGGCGGTGGCGATCGCGGGAAGCAGGGGAGAGAGATGCACGATCGGGCCAAGCAAACTGGCCATCGTGACTGTAAAAATCGAAATTGCAATCAGATTGAGAGACAACTGGCTCATAGGCGGGAGCATCTGACAATCAAGGTCAATCTCTAGTGTAACGGATTGTTAACTAGCAGCTCATCTTTCAATCTATTTCTGTCTGGCTCGATAAAAGGTTTTCAAACTTTGGATATCGCCAACATAGCGCCAGTGCCAGGGTTCATAGGACACTCCCTGTCGATTATCTTTGGGAAACGACAGTTCGAAACTGTAGTGAGCGGCATTAGCTTGTAGCCATTGGAACGCCGCAGTCTGTTC